>JAWXCH010000193.1:0-19265 GCA_034440595.1 Planctomycetota bacterium
CACGCATCATCTGGATGGCGCTCTCTTCGGTCGGTTCTTCGACTTTGACGACTTGAAAGCGGCGGGTGAGGGCGGGGTCTTTTTCAAAGTACTTTTTGTATTCAGCCCATGTGGTGGCGGCGATGGTACGCAGTTCACCGCGAGCGAGAGCTGGCTTGAGCAAGTTGGCGGCGTCTCCCTGCCCGGCGGCTCCACCAGCACCGATGAGGGTGTGGGCCTCGTCGATGAACATGATGATCGGCGTGGCGGATGATTTGACCTCTTCGATCACGCTCTTCAGGCGGTTTTCGAATTCGCCTTTTACGCCGGCACCGGCCTGCAACAAGCCCAGGTCGAGCGTGCGGAGGGTGACGTTCTTCAGTGCTTGCGGGACATCTCCGGCGGCAATGCGCAGAGCGAAGCCTTCGACAACGGCCGTTTTGCCAACGCCCGCCTCGCCGGTGAGGATCGGGTTGTTCTGCCGACGGCGTGTGAGGATATCGATGATCTGGCGGATTTCGGGGTCGCGGCCCAGGACCGGATCGATCTTTCCGTTCTTGGCTTGCTCGGTCAGGTTGGTGGTGAATTGATCGAGCGAAGGGGTCTTGCTCCCCACTGCGCCAGCCGGTCGGTCGCCACCAGCACCGCCGGGCGCGGCGCTTGCGGCACCACCATCGGCAGCAGCTTGCGATTGTTCGACGGAGCTTTCGACCAAGGTCATCAGGTCGTTTTCCAGGCGGTCGCCAGGGATCTTGGCCAGCTCGGCAGAACTGCTTCGCAAACGTACCGACAGGGTGCGATCCAGAATCATGGCCGTGAGCAAGAAGCCCGAGCGGATGGCATGGCTGTTGTACTTCAACGAGGCGAGAACCCAGGCTTCGCGCATCAGATCGAGAATGTCTGGCGACAGTTCCGGTGCACGCGCATTGCCAGTCTTGAGCTTGTCGAGGGACTGCGTCAGTTCGCGATTGACGTGCGCCGGGTCGACATCGTATTGGCGAAGGATGCGAGTGAGGTCGGTATCAGCCGGTTCCAGCAGCTTGATCAACCAGTGCTCAATCTCGACGTTGTAGTTCGTTCGCGACAGGCAGAGACCGGCGGCGCCTTCCAAGGCACGGCGGCAGATAGGATTGAGCTTCGAGACCAAGGATTTCAGATTGATCGCTGCCATTGACGCGTTCCGTCCTCAAAAATGTGTTTGGAAATGTCTTGCTTTGGTGGCCTTTTACGGCTTGCTCTACTTACTACTTTCAACCGTCTACTTCTACGCGCCCTCACCCGACGCTGGGGCGACGACCTCTCTCGCAAGCGGGAGAGGTGAATGTGTGCAACGCAATCGCACTGCTGGACAAGCCAGCAGTGGCACCCGATTACTCAGCACTGGCAGAGCCAGTGGCACACGGCTTTCACTAGCAAATTTGTACCGTTGCTACAGCCTGCTATTCAAGTAGAAAACCTCTCGCCCGGCAAAAACGGCGTCGTCGGCCGGCTGGCCCGCCTTCTTGCTGCGGAGCCAGGTGTTCCAACCGAGCCGAGCACCAGGTGAATCTGTGGCCCCGAGCTGGCACTTAGGAATGCAATCCGCTCGCAGCAGCAACTGCAAATCGAACTCGAGCGATGCCCCAATATACAGCCGGACCAGGTGCGACAAAACAAAAAAGCCCTTGTACTGGCGGTTTGGTGTTTCGTCCGGCAGGAATTGGCTGAATTGAGCCAGATCCAACGGGCCAAGGCGAATGCGGATCTTTCCTTCCACGTCCCAAACGCGCTGCCCCATCACCATATCGCCGCCAAGCGACGAATTATTCATGCCCAGCCGGGTCTGATCGCTGGGGGAAATGGGGAGCCATTCACCTTGGAACTGCTTCACCTGTACGGGGACTTTGAAGTAGTCGGCCAGCGTTGCTTCGAGACCATACGCAGTACGTGGCCGCTGAGCAAAGAAGCCGGCGTAGTGCAGCACGGCCAGGTCCGGTAGTTCGGCCAGACTTTCCGCCGGTTCTGCCGCGGGATCGGTCTGCGGTGGCCGGACGGTCATCCGGTTGCGCAGTGGCCAAGTGCCGATTCCGGTCAGTGCCAATAATGCCTGAGTAAAGGCGTCTGGCTCTTTGTTCTGATGCTCGTGCCGTTCAAACTGCAAATAAAAACGGTACTTGGACCATGAGCGGTAGAACAGTGACAACAGGCGATGGTTGAAAACGTCGAACCACTCGCGTGCGGCACGTTTCTCGGGGTGCTTAGCGTCACGCTCCAGCCGCAAAAGTAGCTCGGTGTAATAGCGTGGCAGTGCGCCGTTGACGCCGGTCAGCCCAAAGAACGTGACGGTTACGCCCGCCTGAGGCCGCTGTGCGGTCGGGGCTTCGATCTCAAAAATCTGGCCGGCGGGAAATGCGAGCGAAAGGTAGCTGCGCAACCGAGCCGGTTCACTGGCGGGAGAGCCATCGTACCCAAGCGGCTGCGAGTCGCTATCGATCGATTGCAGCAAACGGACGGCTTGAAAGAATTCAAACGCATGTCCCTGAGTAAACAGCCGCTGAATGACCGATTGCGGTCCCTTGGGCTGCTTTGGAGTAGTGGTCACATCTGTCGCGGAACTCGGTGCTGCCGCCGTCGCCACTGCCGCAGGACGGGCAGGGGATCCTGATTTTGGATCGCCGTTAGTAGGTTCAACGGGTTGCGACATGAAGCTTCGTTCGAAAACTTTCTGACAGGAAATGAGCCGTTGCGATTGGCGACCTATACCAACGATTGGTCACCGGCACGCAGCGGCCAGCGTTTGAATGGCGTTTCGCTCTGCGTGGTTTTGGCGACTACTTGCGTAAAGCTGTTGATCGACGTGTATAGTCCAAGGAATCGCTCGAGTACGCTGGCAAACAAATACAAACCAGCGCCTACGTATTTTTGATCGTCGAACTCCAGTTGGACCTCGGTGCCTCGGCAAAAACCGCTGGCTGCGGCATTGCCGACGCGACCAACAATGCGACGCGTTTTCAAATCGGTGATCCCTTCGATCAGTTGGCGAACCACTTCGGAGAGTTGCTGCTGCCCAGCCTTGGGGTCCGAAAAGTCATATAGTCGCAAGATTTCTTGGAGTGCTTCTAGCCCGTGCTGTTCGTCGGTCAGCGAGAGATAGTTGAGGTTCAAATGCGAGAGAATGGCCCAGTAGCGGCCGTGTCGTGCCGGTGGACGCAGCGGCGTGGTGGGGGGCTTCAAGCAGCGGATGCCACTCAACGGGGCGGCGGCCTCCAATTCGAAGTACAGTCGTTCTCCGGCCATTTGCAATTGCAGCGGCAGGTCTCGATTCATGCAGTGTGTATGCACAACCAGAGTGGATTCACCGGGTAGCTTTGGATGGAAATTGCGATCCACCAGATGCAGATGCACGTCGGTACCGCGGTCTCCTTCGCGCATGCTGTTGCGGCGAGTTGTGTACCAATAGGCCGGTTGCTCGTCACGGCTATGCGAATGACTCAGTGCATAGAACGGCTGGTAATGGGTTACTTGATTGGTCGTTGGATCGGTGCTGCTCACGCCATCCACCGAGTAGATTTCCATTCCCTGGTGGTGTGCCACGTCGGGAGTGATGCGATAGTCGTGTGCTTTGTGCGTCAGGGCGATCGGCTCGGCCACCTGCTCAAACAAATTGACTACCGGAGCGCATCCGAGTCGAAACGTGTCGCTGTCGATCCACTCTTCCAGTCGCGGCGTGGAGCGGTCGATAAAGAATACGACCTCCAGGCGGTCCTCGTTTCGACCTGAACAGATGCGCTGCCAACCCTTGAGATCAACGAACAGGAACTTTTCGCGGAAAGCAAAGAACTCGCTCAGCAAGCGATAGCCGATAAAGCTGCGGCTAGGGTAGGGAAACATCCCTTCATCGCGCGCAAATCCGACGGCACCCAATACATCGTTCGGTGAAAACACCAGCGGCGCGTGTGGTGAGCCAGGCTTGGTCGAGCGCACCACCACCTGCGTTGTGTGGTTGAAGAGCAATTCATAAAGTGTTGATGAGATGTTGCCGTCCCCGGCCAGATAGAACCGTAAGCTTTCCAGCGATAGGTCTGAGAACTTCATCCCGCCGACACACTCCAGTTGCAGTCGCAACGCTGCCGCAGTTCGCCGCGGCGGATCGTAGTCCCTGGGAAATGGTGGTGATTGCAACGAGGCATCCGCCACGCGGATCGGCCAGAGTGTGACCGGATACGTGGTGCGAAACCGGCATGGCAGACCATTCACCGGGGCTGTCCGCATCCGACTATGGCGGTCGATCAAGAAGCCATCGGGCAGGCGTCCTCGCGCAGAATCCAACTCGAACTGCACGATGGACATCGATGGAATCGGCGACAAATAGTGCGGGTAGAGCACCCCGAGCAATGCGTCAGTCAGTTCGGGAAATTCATCATCCAGCTTGCGATGGATACGCGCGGACAGCAGGGCAAACGACTCGATCAGCCGTTCGATGTGCGGGTCACCACTCTGGTTCGGCTCGAGCATGAGCCGACCGGCGGTGGAGGGATAGCGCTGCCCGAACTCTCCTGCCAACTGGCGGATGAAGTAGAGTTCGCGTTCGTAGTAGGGATAGAGAGCTTCGCTCATAGGATATAGTCCGCTTTCAGACGGAATGGCTTCAGTTGCTGTTGCTTGCGGAGGATGGACGAATGGCGAGAACTATCGCACGCAGTTTGCAGGAACCTCGGGTGAAATTGGGGCAAATTGTTCATCATCACAAGGCTGGAATCCACTTGGCCAACAGGAACGAATTTCGCAAAGAACGCGGTTCTGCAATGGAGCATCCAGATTGACACGAGCCACCCGTAGTTGCACCGATTCCACTGCACAGTGTTCAAGTAACTGTCGCACATCGTATGCGAAGTATCGGGGTACGTACCCGATCATAGTACGCTCTGAATTGGTGCGCACCGC
Organism: Planctomycetota bacterium; assembly: GCA_034440595.1. Classification (GTDB taxonomy): domain Bacteria; phylum Planctomycetota; class Planctomycetia; order Pirellulales; family JALHPA01; genus JAWXCH01. Next base: position 4,903 of record JAWXCH010000193.1, read on the forward strand.
TACCGCTCGACTGTCGTGCTCATTCTGGGAATCTGGCATCAACATCAATCGTTCGTCTGGTTCAAGTCGATTGATACGCTGCACAGCCCAATCGGACAACCACTGGATGCCGTGCAGGAAAAACCTGTTCAAGTAAAGTCCGTCTGCCGTGGGCAAAGGACAAGGAAATACTTCGATCGAGTCTGTTTGTCGCAGACCTTCGGTGACACTTAGGACTGAAATTGGATCGGGCGAATGATCCGCGTCAAATCCACTCCAGCGCAAGTAGGACTCGTATTCCGGTCGCGATTTCGGCAACAATCGGTTGGCAAACAGTGGAAACAGCTCTTCGGATTCGTAAATTCGATCCAGTTTCTCCATTTGGTCAAACGGACGGAAGCCTTTCTGTTGCGCACCCTTGGTGTACCAAAATCGAAATAATCCTTCACTGTGCTGCAATTGGCCGACAGGCCGCCATCCTCCATTTTCAGGAGTCGACTGCTTCCAGGCTACGAATAAAGAGCTCATCGTTTCACCGACCCAAATTTAGCAACCGCTGCTGATTCGACAGCAGCAATTCCAATGTAAACTCCTTGCAAACCGCAGACATCCTTTCCGTCGGCAAGTGATCAAACACTCTTGCAACGGATTGATCCTGAACGGAAGCTAACTTATTCAGCCAACCTTTGGCGGCCGCAGGTACAATTGTAGCAATCTGCTGCCAGGCGTCGTCCAAAAGCATCGATCGCGATTCGCTTGGAGATGCAAAAAATGCACTCCGCGCTCGTTTGGCAAAAATCGCTACCGATCGATTGTGATCCTTCGTCCTCAAGCGGGCTTCTCGGTCTGCGTCGGTCAAGTTGCGTGCCATTGCCGCGCCGTGGTCAAATGTGGGGGATAGCCGCAATGCGGAGCCATCCCAAATGGCCCCCCAGTTCTCATGATGACGGTCCTGATTGGCGATCCAGGCATCTAGCATGATGTAACCGGCGAAAACATCCAAGGCCGATTTCACGTCGACTGGAAAATCTTGTTCCCATTCTATCGCTGGAGGGGCCAATCTATCCACAATTTCTGCAACAACTTCGACTGTGTGCTGGCGAAGTTTGAACCGTTGACCGCGGGGATATTGCGGGTCACGAGCAAATAATAGTTGGTTGCCCAGCACGAGAATTTTCGGCGTTTCAGCCATATTCTCGCAAATCACGCCCGGCCGAAGATACTCGGATTGATTGAACTCGGCCGCAAGATGGTACTCGACATGAGGCAAGCCAAGCAATCTGCATAGCTTGCTGGCGATTACCTCGGCCCAGTCTTCGCCAGTGCCGCGATCGTCCGCTTTGAATAGCCAGCGATGGTTGTCCCGAAGAAACCAGAATTTTGGCTTGCTTCCCAGCAGTTCCAGCGACTGTGACTGCGAACGATCAACTTTGTGAATGATCGATTGTTCCATTGCACTCAATTACAACTTCGCGGCGCGAAATGCCTTCCATGCGATTCCACTTAGTGAAGAGCGGTTAGGCGAATGCAGCGAGCATTCCAATTTGCACCCTACCCCTTGATCGTCTTAATCGCCGCGATTCCGGTGGTCAGTTCCAGAATCGTCTCGAACGAGACATCTGGAAACGGCTCAATCTTCAGCCGGGCTTCGATCTGGAACTTTAACGCCAGCGTTTCGCCCGCGCGGCCATCCTGGACCATGCGCACCCGTACGTTTCGTAGCCGAGGCTCAAATCGCGAGATCGCCAGCTCCATCATCTGGCCGACGGCATTGTGCTGCTGCCGAGTGGTAGTGGGCAAAGAGCCAAAATCCGGCAGGCCAAAGTTCTCGACCGAGGATTGCAGCTCCTCGAATTCTTCCGGCAGATCGATCCGTCCCTTACGGGTATTGAGCAAATACTCCAAGTCGCGACGCACCGCCGCGATGGTTTGTTCCAGCGTGTAACCACGCTGTTCCTTGGTGCCGCCAGATTCTGGATCCATTAGCCGATCCAGAATGGATGGGGTCACACTGTTCAGTTCAGGTCGTGCCATAAAGCCTCAAGAATCCGTTCCATTGAGTGTGCTGAACCTGTCGCATCCTACACAGTGTTAAATACTACACAGTGTCATCCTAAACTGCCGCGCCAATGCGCAGCTCTCGCCAGTCGAGGATCGAAGGGGTCTCGTCACCAACCAAAAACATCCGCAGACCCTGACCAAGGATTGGCCCTTCGTCGGATTCGGACCAGTCGGTCATCCGTCCCAGCTTGACCTGATCGTCCGCGTGTACATGCGAATTCGGGTAGAGCGATGGCAAGAAGACTTCGCCACTGGCGTCGATGGTTTCCAATCGTGCCGGAATCCAGAGCAAGTCGCGCGGAAAGCGGGGTGGATTGATCGCGATCAGTTCGACTTGTTCCAGGGGGACCCAGAAGTACTCGCCACGTGCAAAAACCTCCAGCACGGTGCCAAACAGATCGTCAGCGTCGCGAATTTCGGCAAACGGCTTTTCATTTAAGACCCCGCTGATCAGGCCCAGCTCGTCGTTGGCCTCGTCGAGCAGTGTGCGTGCCTCGGCCAGATTCCCCTCGCGGATGCGGTTGACGGCCTCGACCCGTTTTTGCACATGATTCGGCGGATCCATCAGATACTGTGGAGCCAGCCCCTCGCTAAACCAGCGGCGGCGTTTGACCTCCGAGTCCAGCAGTTGCCGATAGGTCGAGAGCGCCGCTTGCAGTTCAACCGACTCGTAGCTGATCGCATCCAGTTGTTTGCGAGATCGCTCCAAATCTCCGGCAAACGCCGCCAATTCGAACAGAAACAGCCGTTTGGCTTGATCGGCAGGCGCACCCTTGACGACCTGAATTTGTGCGTCAATGGCAGCCTGCAATTGACCAGATTGATAAAGTGCTGCGGCGTCCATCTGGACCTTTCATGCAAAGTTCAATTACAGGATTCAGCAGTGCTATCGACTAGCTGGGTTGATTTTGGTGAACGCGGAAGTCCCACGAGCGAACGACCGGATATCCCAGCGATCCATCTTCAAACTGCGTGCGATACTTCATCTCGCAAGTTTGGAACGAAAAATCAACCGTCTCGGTCGGGGGTTCTTCCCCTTCGGTCTCTAGTTTGTACCCCATCACACTGACTTGGCCAAATGTGATCATCAAATACGTCTGCGGGCGGGTATCTTTACTGCCAACTTTGCGTACGACGACCCGCGCTTCACTGAAGTTGTTGTGCTCAGGGCGCTTTTCTTTGTTGGAGCTGGCGAAAAACGCTGTCATGAGGTGAGGGGAAGAAGCTTCTAGACTCTTCGTGATTTGAAAGCGATAGTCTTGGCTCTTTTTACCAGTCTTTTTACCAGCAGGAGGAGCCTTGGCTTTCTTGGTTTTGCCAGTTCCCTTTTTATCGTCGTCATCTTCGTCTTCGTCGCGATCCTTGGCGGCAGCGGTAATCGCCGACGCATTTCCAAAGGTAAACGACTTGATCTGAATTCCACCGTAGGCGTCTGCGCCACCTTCTTTGGAATCCTTGGATTCGCCAATGATACGCACCCGCATCGTGCTCTGGTCGGGCACCAATTCCAGATAAGCGTCTAAGGCTTCTGCGGCCATACTTTCAATCTCCGGCTATATCTTGCGCTATTTTACATTGCAGCGCGGTCAATGAAGTTCCAGCCCGAGCGTACCGCTGTTCCGAGCGTGCCGTCGTTGTTTTGCGGTTTATACTGCATGACGCACGAGCCAAAGCTGAACGTCACGGTCTCACGAGGCGTGGCTGCACTGTCGATTTGCAAGGTATATCCTATGACCACGACTTCCGTAAAGGAAAAGATCAGGTAAACCTGGCGGCCGGATCCGGCTGCTTTGCGCAGGCTCACCGTGGCGGTGTCAAAGACTTCCCGAGTGACCAATGTATGCGAGCTGCAGTAGGCGCGAAACAGGTCGGGGCTGGACAGATCCAGCAGTTTTGTCACTTCAAACTGGCAAGCGTCCACTTCCGCTAGGTCCTGCCCCTGGAACTCGTTGACTTCCCCTTCGGACAAGCTGTCGGGAGTTCCGTACACACTTTCGTCACCGAACAGTGTTGAGATGCCAGCCTCAGGATTCGCATTCAGAAAATTATTGAAGGCCGACTCTCGCCGGCGTTCCACGCGCTGCTCGGCAAAAGTGCCTTCGTCGTCGAAGCCTTGCGACGAACCAAACTCGAACGAGATGATTTCTATGCAGCCCTCGAATTCGGCGTCCTTGGCCTCTCCTTCGATTTTATCCTGGCCATCGACCAGGTTCAGGAAGCCATCGCACCATTCAATATCAGCCATGGCGGAATCTCAATGGACGAGTTGAAAAGTTGCGCGCGAACAAATTGACTGGCTCCACCGGTGCCGAGAAGAGGCCGTCGTTTTAGGCGATTCACATTGGCATAGCCAGTGGCACACCACCCGGATTTTTAGTCGCTATATAACACCAATAACAGTAGCCGAAGCGGCGCAGGGCACCGCTTCGGCGTTGTTTTTCAAAACGCAGATCCAGCCTAGAAATTGACTAACCAGCGTCGAAATTGTTGCTGTTCGTCAGTTTGTTCCAGGCAGCAATTTGCTTGCCAGCATCGTCCAACGTGCCGTCCTTGTTCTGTGGACGGTAGATGCACTTCAAAGCACCGTACTCGAAGACCACGGTTTCTTCAGGAACGTCGTCCCCGGATGAACCGGACCATTCCAGGCTCTTAACGGCAACGACCTTGAAATGGAATTCCAAGTAGACGCCACCCGCTTGTTCGCCGGCACTCACACCACTTTTTCGCAAGTGGAGCTCGACCAGCTTGTAGTGACCACCGGTACCGCAGGTGGTGACCAAACTGGCCGAAGCACGGTCGGTTTGTTTCTTGATGGTGAACTCCTTGAAGTCCGCCTTGCCCGCTCCAGCACCGCCGGAAGCCGAGCTGATGTTCAGGGTGTTCTCAATACCAAACGAGAACTCCTTGAGCTCAAACCAGCCATCGGTGCCCTTGAAATAGGCATCGGTACTTTCGCCCTTGATTTCCTTCGCGGCACCGCCTGCCGGCGTAAACTTAATAAACGCATCAAACGCCATGAACCAGTCCTCCTAAAGGTGTCTCTGACAAAGTGCAGGTCGAAGCAAATGCTTGCCGAGTCCGCTATTGAACGAATCTAACAAGGAGTTCGCCACTAATCCAGTAATAATTTCCAGATTAAGCCGGGTAGTGTGAGCTTTTCGACAGTATGAGGAAAACTGGCCTTGTTGGGTAGAGTGGTTCAGGCCCGGCAGACCGAATACCAGATCCGTGATCGGGTGGATGCCCTGGGTGCCCACCTGCCGGAGAACACCGCCGCAGAACGGGTAAAAAGAGGGATTATCCGGCGGCTAGCATGGTTTGTCGGCACTTTCGGAAGGATGCCCGGCTTGTTGATCGCTGCGGTAAATCCATTCTGTCCTCGCTCAGACCTATGGCTAATCCACGAAATTGCCAACGGCTGAAGCTTCCTAACGGAATACGACTTTCCCCTCTTCACCCTTGGCCCCCTGCCACTCTCTCGCGTAGCGCCGCGCTTGAAAAAAAGCCACCACTTTCGCTAGGCTCCACCACGCGGCTTGTTACAAACCTGTTACCAAACGAGTGCCCGGTGATTGGTAAACTGCACTTAGCTACTGCTCGTTCAGACAGGTTTTTCTCGGGAGAGTTTCATGCGACGCATCGGAAATTGCTGGTTTGTGATCGGTTTAATGCTGGCTATGGCAACTTTGGCGGCCCCCCCTCCGGCTAACGGGGCAGTAGGAAATGCCAAGGACTCCAAAGCTGCCAGCAAACAACCGGGCGAACTGACCCTGACCACCGAGCGTGCCGTCGTCTTCAAAGATGGCTACGCGCTGATCATTAAGAAGGGGGTCGCCAAGACCAACGCCAACGGCGAGGTCTATACCGATGATGTGCCCGACGCCGCCGTGCTCGGCTCATTCTGGGCAGTCCCCAAAGAGGGGCGAATGATCTCCATGACCGCCGGGTGGAAGGAAACCGAGACTAGCGAGCAAAAAGAAGCCCCCTGTACGCAGTTGATTGAGATATTGGAAGCGAACCAAGGCAAACGTGCTAAAGTCGAACTGAACGACAAGAAAGTCTTCTCCGGCATTATTCATCAGGTCGTGCAGCAACCAACGACCAGTGCCATCGATCGCACCGCATTCGATGCACTAACGGCAAGTCACGCGGCCCCCTCCAATTCAGCGCGTGTACCTCGGCCAGGTATCAGCGAATCGATCACCATGTCCGGCATTCTGGGCACGCACTTTGTCCTCCGCACGGATGATGGGGACGTCTTGCTAAACATCGGTCAGGTGGAAACGGTCACCGTCAAGGATATGAAAACCACGCTGGCCAAAACCGCCAAGATTTCCAATCGGACCAAGCGACTCAGCTTCAAGCTCGATACGGCCGAGAAGGAGCAAGAGATTACGCTGATGTATTTCTCGCCCGGCATGCGTTGGATACCGACCTATCGCGTGGCGCTGCACGGTGGAGAGAAAAAAACGGCCAAGATATCCCTTCAGGCCGAACTGCTCAACGAGCTGGAAGACCTGAAGGATACACCGGTCGACATTGTCGTCGGTGTGCCGAATTTTCGCTTTCGCGAGACTCCCAGCCCGTTGTCGTTGGAAGGGACATTGCGAAATGCACTGGCTCAGGCCGCTCCAGTGCTAATGGGAAACTTCAGCAATGGAATGTCCAACGCCATGTACTCGCAGCGATCAGGTGAAATCCGTCGCATTGAGGCCAACGCCAATGCCGCCGCAGCCAACGGCGTCGTTCAATTACCAGACGAACTAACCGCGTCCGGGGCACAAGATCTGTTTATCTACAACCTGCCCAAGATCACGCTGGCCAAGAGCGATCGGATCGCCGTGCCGATCTTTACGCATGATGTCCCCTATCGCGATGTTTATACATGGAACGTGCGCACCACGAAGGTCGACCGCGGCGCAGCCCCGACGGGGTCTAGTGCAAACTCACCACTCACGCTCTCCACAAACGAGGTCTGGCATCAGATCGAACTGACCAATAACACGAACCTGCCTTGGACCACCGGGGCGGCCATGATCATGCAGGGGAACCAGCCGCTGGCGCAGGAACTGCTAACATACACGCCGCCGAAAAACGAAGTCCGTGTTCCGCTGACGGTCTCCGTCGACACGCGCGGAAGTCTGACCGAGAAGGAAACCGGTCGCGAGCTGAACAGCATGCGGTGGGAGGATCACACCTACGCCAAGATTCAAAAAGAGGTTGCGATCGACCTGTGCAACAACAAGCCGATCGACATTGAGGTGGAGATCAAGCTGCAGCTAGGGGGCAAGGTGGACAAGGCGGCCGACGACGGTGCTGTGACCATCAACCCGTTCAATGCGGCTGATTGGAGCCAGTATCGCGGCGACTCCGAAGTCAACAACAGCTCGACCGTGGTTTGGAAAACGAAGCTGAAGCCCGGGGATACGTTTAAGCCGACGGTGCAGTATCACTACTTCATACAACACTAGTGCATATTTTCCGCAAGAATTCGGGTGCCACTGCTGGCTTGCCCAGCAGTGCCTCGTGCGTAAATGCGGGTTCCCTTTATTTTGAGATTAGCCGTCGGGCGATAGCCCCCGGTTGCAGCGGCTCAGCTCGCGATTGTTCGGGAGAAGACGTGATGCATTCGGCCCGGCAAACTTTTGCAAAAAAGTCATACTGCCTGAAACTTGCTGCAAGAAGAGCGGGTAGTGAAATATATGCGGGGTAGCGAACGAAACATTACGGCAGGGAAGAGCACTGGCGTCGACCGGAGGCAGGCCGGTCGACGCCAGTTGCTGTTAACGTAATGTAGGCATCTTGCTCCGCAAGATGTATCGTCCGCGCTATGTGCTACTGGGTGCAATCAATCGTGTGCCACTGGCTCCGCCAGTGCTTGGGTGTTTGTGTGCCACTGCATGTAGGGGCCGTGAAACGCACCGCGAATTCCGTTTGATGTTGCACACCGTCACCTGCTCACCTGCTCTACTCTCTCGCGAAGCGCGGTGCGTGGAACGTACAAGAATCAAAAGAACGGTTGCGCAATTTTAGCCGCGACGCGCCAACGGAGCGCGTTGAAGCGGTAAACCTGTTGTACCTGCACCGCACGTCGTCCTTCCCGCGTTGTCGCCTCCGTCATTCCCGCGAAGGCGGGAATCCAGTTGCTGCTCGTCTGCTTCGTTACTCCGCTCTCTCGCGCAGCAGACACTCTTTCGCGGAGCGAAAGGCGACTGTCTTTCACGAATTCTCATCCGCATTCCGCCGCCAGTTTAGCGCCCCGAGCCAGAAGGCGAACAGTTGCAGATGCTCCGGCACCGCCTCTCTGCATTCGACCTTCGTCCGCCGCGTGAGCATATGCACGGGCACAATCGTGCCAACGACTTTGTCCCCAGCAACAATGTCAAAACATCGGGTATGGGGAGATTGCCCGCGCACAACGAAGCGATTTTCGCCCGCCGCTATTTCGTAAGTGCAGACACGATGGCTGACCTTCTTGACCTCAGCCAATACCCGCCCCTCTCGCTCCAGCGTCCACTGATCCTTGGCCGCGTCATGCCGACAGATTGCAAACTCAGCCTCGCCAAGCAAAATGCCCCCCTGATCGCTGCCAAACTCAAACGTCACCGCTGCGTTATCAAAGGCGGCCCCGTGAATGCGGAAGTTCCAAGAGCAGAGGGAAGTGGGGAGGCAGAGCATGGGAGCTAATTGTATTTACTCTGTCATAATTCCAATGACCATGTCACTGGAAGTCGCGATGATCAAACCCGGGTACTTTTTGTAACGCCAGTGCTCGTATACGCCCGTCAGTTGATGGGGAAATCCATCAACTTTCTCTCCAGGTTCTTCGGCAAACACTCTTTTCTTCTCATCTGGAAATCCAATCAACTTGATCAACTCAACGGTTTTCTGCGGTTCATGATCGTCGTCGAACACACGAAGAGGCACTTGCATGAACTCAAAATCACACTTCACCTCCTTGCCCATGAATTCGACAGAAATCGAACATTTTCCTGGCGATTTCGGGCGAAGGGCAACCGCCCTACCACCGCCAGATATGCAGCCACAGATACTTGGGTTTGAAGACTTGCAAGTTACCTCGACGGGCTTACCGTCCATATTGAAAAGCCCAGCAGTTGGCTCGACTCGATTGCCACTGCGAGTGATCTCCACGTCGATCCAAAGATTTTCATAGGGCACACAATCGTGGTAGTCTGTGTTCAACGGAATGTAAATCCGGTCGCGGTCATATTCGACACTTATAGTGGTGGCGTCGTCTATGTTCACAGTCTTGGTGAATTTGCCGGAGCCTGAACTGCTTTGCGGTGACCTAGGAAGAACTATCGCTATCAGTACAACCAAAGCAAGCACAAAGAGGCCGGATCCCACTCCAATGTATAACGGCAAATTACCGCGTTTTGCAGTCGCGGGAATAGGAGGAGGCGATGCATGAATAATTGCTGAGTCCGGTTCGACGCGCGATTTTTGCTTGCACCTCGGGCAATTCACGTACTTGTCAACAAAGCGTGCCTCCGCTTCGACCGGAATGTCCTTTTCGTAATAGCAGTTGGTGCAGCGAAATTTCATTTTCGTTTGAATGGTGGTCTATTGATGTCGACAAAAACCCACGGTGCCCATTCGTAAGGTGACTGACTTTCTGACAAACGATTGCCCTGCTCCCGACCTCACTTCTGTGTTTCTAGCCTAGTTCCCATGAACGCCTGTTTAACTTCTCGCAGGCTCCTGGTTACTCCCCCACGGTGAATCATGGCATGGCAGTTCGGACACACTGGCATCAAATCTTTTTTCGGATCGGTTTTCGTGGCTCGATTTCTCTCGCTCAGGGCAGCAACATGATGAACGTGAATGAAACCTTCTCCTAGTGGGCCATATGCTTTACCAAAGTTGAACCCACAAATTGCACAATCGTGCCCGTGAATTTCTAAGCAAGCGGCCCTTAACTTCAGATCGCGCTCATACATCGAAAGAAGTCGAAAGACCTCTGCTCCTTCCAATCGTGGTTCGTGCTTTGAACGTTTCTTTCGATCTCTCTCAGGTGGAGCGCACCAACCCAGTTCATTGAACGCCTTTTTTACTCGCGGGCGAATTTCCCAATAGAACATGCCGTCGGCAAATGGCCTGCTTCCTGGTGCAATAACGTTGTACCAGCCTCCACGCTGACCAACACGCCATCTCCGAACAATGGACTTGCTTGGAGCCGCTTTGTACACTTTCTTTCCAGCATCACCGATTAGCCGGTTCGCCCCAACGTAATGCGAAAGGTCCAGTTGCTGTGCCAAACCAATTGCGCATTGGGGACCGTCACATAGTACACTGATGGCTAGCCGTTCAAGCTCTGTCAGGTTGGCCTGTTCAAGAATCTTTCGCATGTTGATCCCTATTTTTGATTTAATCCGCTGACTTGTAGACCATTGGTTCGCAAAATCCTCTACATCCGACTACATATTCCACCAAAAGTACATTCCCTTATTTTGCGATTTGGCCTCTTTTGCCAGTCGCACCAGTTCCTGCAACACCTGCTCGCAATCGGCGGGCGTGAATCCGTCTCGCTGCATTTCTTCTGTTGCGCTCCACTGTGTGCCCGAGGTCTGTGGATTTGTAATCGTTGCTAGCCCTTGCACCAGCTCGTTTGGCAGCCGATGCAAGCCCGTTTCGCCAGTTTGTGCCGGCTCGATCAGGGCCGGACGGGTCAGTTCGCTGATATGCTCAAGTAAGTTGCCACCGGTCAGAATTGCCCAAAGCTGCGCCAGCTTAACGTGATCGATACCCTTGAGCTGCGTGTGCAAGACGCCGCCAAGCTGTGGCGCGTCGCCCGGCTCGGCATCTTCTGGTACATCAATCGCTGGCGGCCACTCTGTGATGACTTGCATTTGTCCGGTAAAAGGATTTCGTACTTCACGAGTCACGGGCTGGTCCGCAACTGGCAGCCAGTCGGGTAGGACTTCGGCCAACTCTGTGTTGGATGCAACAAAAAAGTCAGTTAGAGCGCTCATTGATGAAAGAACCCCTCATGTGCAAGTTGCTACGGAAAGTTAGCGAACCCTTGTGCCGCTAACCCTTACTTCCCCTTCCCCTCGTCCCGTTTCTTCACAAACTCCTCAATCTTCTTCTGCAACGCCTGACTATCCTTGGCGTCCGGTTTTTCGCCGGGCGCAGCGCGCAGGGTCACCCCTGCCGGGAATTCGATCTTGTCCAGGTCGATGTCGCCGCCGATGTAAATGGTCAGCACGGGGTCTTTTTGTCGCTCAAGGTCTTCGATGTCGTCGGTCAGCCCATGCTTGGCGATGCCTCCCATCAAATGCAATTTCCATTTGTACGGGATCGCGGTCTTATCAAAAGAATGTTCCTCCGCCGGGCCAGGTCGCAGGGCAACCACATGGTTCTTCACCTCCAGTTTGGAGAATACGAGCAGTTCGGCATTCAACTGCTTGACTGACCCGCGGTAGTAGAAGCTCTCGCTACCGTTCACCCAAACCTGGTAGACGCGCGTCGGGTCATTCACCAGCGGCATGATTCCACGCCAGTCGCGATAGTTCCCTTCGCTCAGCGGACGGTTCCCTTTGAACTCCAACATCACTGCAAAAGCCTGCTGAGCGCAGAACTGCGCGGCAAGCAGCGTGACAACCGCTACGGCAAGATTGATTCGACGCATGGTTTGATCTCTATGGGTGGCAAGTGTAATAGGATGGTGGGCTAAAACGGTTTTTCTCTCAATTACCGCACTGCACCTCACCGCTTTTCCACGTCTCTTGGCACAGTGAGCTTCAGATCTGCCGGTTCCACCACCGCCAACGTGACGAAGTACGGTCGCCAGTGCCAGACGAGCTGTCGCAAAGGTTGTGCACCCTTGCCAAACTCCAGTTCATCAACCGCCGGGGCTTGGCCATTCATCTCTCCCAGCTCGTACCCCTTCAAAACGCATCGCGCCTTCGCAGGAAGCTTTGCGTTCCTGACCTCGATCGGGATCGGCCTGGTCAGTTTCTTGCCGTTGACGGTATCGACCAACAGCGAATTGCTCGGAACGATTCTTACGTGCCGTTCGTCCATCACGCCTTCAATCGTCTGGAGGGTGCCAAGAATTTCACCAAAATAGCCCCCTGGTTGCTGCGGAACTAGAGGAAGTTCCACGGCCTGTTTCGTTGCCTGCGGCTCACCGCTGAGACTTGACAGCGCGCCCACAAAACACAGAAGCACCATAGCAACGGCCAAGAGACTTATTTTGTTTCGTTTCATCCTGCACCTCCTTGAATTGAATAGACTGCCCATCGGTGATTGCCACATTCGCGGCAGGACGCATGTGGCTGGCTTTGGAGGCGACACTCTCGCCAGCGAGAAAGCCCCTGGCATCAAGCTACTGCCAGCCCGTCGCTGTGTCAACTTTTTTTCGAGAATGTGAATTCTAGCGGCCGGATTCGCGCTTGAAAAAAAGCCACCACCTCTGCTAGGCTGAATTCGTAGTTCGCGCCTCAACCGTTGCAGCTTTTCAGGCGGCGCCATGCGCGCAACCGGTTCGCCGTCCAAACCAAGCCACATGCCATGAACGTAAGTCCAATAAAATCTGCTAGGCGAGAAATGAACCGACGAAATTTCTCCCCAGCCGACGCGCGCAACGTACCCCACGTATCTCACCGCCATGCATAATAGACGTAACTCCAATAGTTAATAATACTGCCAAACAAACTCGCCAATGAATACGAACAACATGTACCGCTGTGGGTTTGGTTTGAAGCAACAAGTTTTGCTGATGCTGATTATCGCGGGTTTGTTCTGCACAGTCACCACCGCCGCGGAACCGGTTGTTCCGGCGGCGAAGAAACCAGCCACGCGTCCGAACATTCTCTGGTTGGTGGCTGAGGACTTTGGCTGTCACCTCGGTTGCTACGGTACCAAGCAAGTCAGCACGTCGAATCTCGATCGTCTGGCCGCCGAAGGAACTCGCTACACGAATTTCTTTACCACCGCCCCGGTCTGCTCGGCCAGTCGTTCGGCTTGGATGACCGGCATGTATCAGACCACCATCGGGGCACACAATCACCGCTCGCACCGCGATGATGGCTATCAACTGCCCGCCGGGGTGCGGCTGCTGACCGATTGGTTCCGCGACGCCGGGTACTACACCGCCAACATTCGGCATCTGCCGGCAGATTGCGACTTTCGCGGCACGGGCAAGACCGACTGGAACTTTACGTACACCGGCAAGCCATTCGATAGCGAAAAATGGAGCGACCTGAAATCGCATCAGCCGTTTTTTGCACAGATCAATTTTCAGGAGACGCACCGCACGTTCAAGGCACCCAAGCACGCTGACCCCGCACAGGTCGAGATCCCGCCGTACTACCCGGATCACCCGGTGACGCGCAAAGACTGGGCAGCGTACCTGGACGCCGCGACCGAGCTAGACCGCAAGGTTGGTCAGGTGCTAAAGCAGTTGGAAACAGATGGACTGGCGGAGAACACGATCATCGTTTTCTTTGGGGACAATGGCGAGGCGCATGCGCGCGGCAAGCAGTTCTGCTACGACAGTGGGCTGAAGGTGCCGCTGATTATCTGGATGCCCAAGTCGCTCGCTACACCAGCGCATTTCCAGCGTGGCAATGTCGATGAGCGGTTGATTGCGGCGATTGATCTGGCACCCACGATGCTGTCACTGGCTGGAGCAAAAAAGCCAGTCAAGATGGAAGGGCGGATATTCTTGGGGGACAAGGCCGAGCCGGATCGAAAATATGTCTTCGGCGCGCGGGATCGGTGCGATGAGACGGTGTTCCGGTTTCGCACGGTGCGCGATGCCCGGTATCGGTATATTCGCAATTTCACGCCCGAGCGGCCGTTTTTGCAGACGAACAACTACAAGGAGAAGCAGTACCCGGTCTGGAACCTACTGAAGGAGTTGCATGCCGAGGGGAAACTCACTCCCCCGCAAGCAGCCCTCTGTGCGCCGACGATGCCAGCGGAGGAGCTGTATCACATCAAAAGCGACCCGCACGAGATGCATAATTTGGCGGACTCGCCCGAGCATGCCAAGAAACTCCGGCGACTGCGCAAGGCGCTGGATGAGTGGATTGAAGAAACCAACGACCAAGGTAAGGAACTGGAACCTGAGGATGTAGCGGCCCGTCGCGGCGCGACAAAGCCAGAGACGAACCCGAGCAAGGGATATACGGCGGATGGCAGCCCGCCGAAGGCAAACGCGGATAAGCTGCCGGGGAAGTAAACACGGAGCAGCAAGGGCCTGTAAAGTCTTTTGTGTCAGGCGAGCAGGGTACGTTATTTGCTAATGTTTTCCGGCATCCGTTCCTCGAATAGGATGGCGAAGTGATTGAGGG
>JAWXCH010000194.1:0-4025 GCA_034440595.1 Planctomycetota bacterium
CCCTCAGTGCGTGCGGAGCGCTGGTACTGCAGTGACCCAAGACACTCTAATTCAGAGTCTACGGATGAACTCGTGATGGCGTCAGTGCAACACACCCTGGAGAACGACTGGACGATTACTGGTAATGCGGCAAAAAGCAAGTATGCGAGCACGCTTGACTATGCCTATGGATTTGGACCCGCGGGCGAGTTTGCGTTGGCAAACACGGACGTCTACTTGTATGCCTACGGTAACGATATCAAGCGCGACGTTCTAACAGCGAACATGAGTCTGGGGGGAGACTTCGATCTGTTCGATAGGACGCATAAGTTCTTTGCCGCCCTCGAATACCAAGAGCAAGAGGCTGACAATTCCCGGGCATCATTCGGACTTGGGTACTTGAACATTTTCGAAGACGGTGGGCAAGGGGTAACGTCAGACGGTCAGCCAATCCCTGACTGGTCGCTTGGCCCGTACACAAACGGGGATATCAGCAAGAACGAAGCCTTTAGGGCGAGCGTACAGGCGCTCGTAAACCTTTCCCCGCGCATTAACGCTTTGGTGGGCGTTCTTGGTCAAACCACTGACCTCGACTCGGAGGCGTGGCGAGTATCTCAGCCGACCCGAACGGACAGTTTCTCAGATACGGATGTCCTCGGTCGCATGGCGTTTTCCATGAAACTGCTTGAAGCACCCGGTCGATGGCTACAGGACGCAAGAGCGTACCTGAGCTACTCGCAGGGAGTTCGTCCAAACGTAGGAGTGTTCGATGCGGATGGCATCGCGCTAACCGACCCGCAAGAAATGGAGTCCTATGAAATCGGCTTCAAGAGCCAATGGATTGACGGCAACGTTGACGCCGATATTGCGTTCTTCCATTCCTACGTCACCAATGTCCCGTCGTCGTTCTTCGAGATCGTGGACGGTGAACCAACCGGTGGCCTAGCAGAATCACTGTCTGGGAAAAACGTTTTTGATGGTGTCGAAGCCAGCATCCTCGGAGAGATATTGCCCGGCTGGAATTTGTCGCTTGCCTATACATATCTGAAATCGGAAGTTGAGCAAGACTTGTTTCCCGAGAAGCTGGTTGTCGCGAATGCGCCAAAGCATCAAGCCGCGCTCGTGACATCGTACGAGTTTCTGCAGGGCAGGCTCAAAGGATTCACGATTGGTTCGGCAGTCGTCATGAAGGTCGACAGCGCGATGTTGGACAATGCGGCGACTATTGCTGCCGGCAACTACGATCCGACTAACCAATTACTCGCAAGCCAAACACGAGTCGATTTCCGGCTGGCTTACAAAGGGTTCACTGGGTCCCTGGAGGGCTTGGAAATGTCAGCAAACATCTACAACGCTTTCGACGATGAGTTTAACCATTCGATCAATGGGTCAGCCGCGTTCACCGTCACTGCTGCGCGTCCACGGACGTTCACCTACGAAATAAGTTTTAGGCCGGGACGGCGACAGTAAGTGTCGACTAACAGAGGCTGCTGATTTGCTGAATGAGCCATCGGCGTTCACCGTCACTGAGGCGCGTCTACGGATGTCCACTGACGAGACAAGCTGACTCACAGAAAATTGACAATTTCTAACAGAGGTTTATTTCAGCGGAGCCTATCAATTTTTCGGCCGGTCACTACGACCACTAGCTGATGCAAGCCCGCATTGCGATGTCAGAGTTACAAATTGGCTTGGCGAGCGCTTCTCGGCTTCTTGCCCGCGGGCGCGTTCGCGAGTCAATTGAGACATGTCGCAGACTCTTATCGAAACATCCTGACCATCCTGAGGTGTCTCACTATATAGGGCTTGCTCACTTGAAGCTCTTAAACCTTGAAGAGGCGCAGCGTTTCTTGACGGTGGCGCTGCGGAGCGCTCCAGGGTCGGCAAACATCTTGAACGAGTTGGGGATCGTCAAACTCAAGCAAGAGTGTTATCGCGATGCATTGAACTTCTTTTCTCGGTCGCTAGACGCGGATGGATCGCACGTCGACGCCCTCAATAACATCGCCACTACGTTCGGTGTGTTAAATCAACCCGTAAAGGCAAGAGACTATTGGACGAGGTTGTCCCGCTTACTTCCATTCTCCGCTCGTGTCAGCGCAATGCTGGCAGAAACCTGTCTCGCGTCGAACGATGTGGAAGAGGCGCTTCGTGTTGCCAGAAAAACTGTACGGCTGGATCCAGGCTACGTCCGGGGCCGTCTAGTGTTGGCGGACGCCCTTGAAGCGCTGGGAAAAGTTGATCAGGCGAAGTTCCAGTATCTATCAGCCCTCGCTCGGGAGCCGAGCCATGTCACTTCCCTGGCGAAGCTGCTGTCGCTCACGGGCGCCGGCGCACCTCCGGAATGCGAGAGTCAGGCTGTTCGGCTGTTGTCGTCACAAACACTCAACGAGCAGGAGTGCGCTACGCTTCACTTTAGTCTTGCGCATTTTTATGACCGTACAACCCAATTCGATTTGGCGTTCGATCATCTGACAGAGGGCAGCCGCATCCGCCGGCGTAATCATCCTTTCGACCGCGACACGCACAGTCAAGAAATTGACCGTCTAATCAGCTTCTTTACTCCAGAGGTCTGCAGCTCCTTGGCGGCGGGAGGATCGCAAAGTGAGAAGCCGATCTTTATTGTGGGCATGCCGCGATCGGGCACCACGTTAGTGGAGCAGATCTTGGCAAGCCACTCGGACATCGAGGCTGGTGGCGAGCTATCGACGATTATTAATCTCGCGGCGGGGATCAGCCGTGTGGGCTACAACTACCCTGAGGGCTTGGTGCAACTGGACTCGCCGGCTCTGCAACAGATGGCGAGCGCGTACCTCGAGAGAATTGAGCGAGTAAGCACCGATGCGGGTCGAGTGACTGACAAGATGCCATTCAACTTCGTGCATCTTGGTCTGATAAGTGCGTTGTTTCCGAAAGCGCGGATCATTCACTGCCGCCGCGATGCGCGGGACACCTGTGTCTCGTGCTTGTTCACAGTGTTCAATGAAGAGCTGCAGTTTGGTGCCGACCTCGAAACGCTCGGCCACTACTACCTCGATTATCGTCGGCTCATGCGTCATTGGAAGATGGTGCTGCCGACGCAATCACTGGAAGTGGATTACGAGCAGCTGGTTAGCGACACGACTGAGTGCGCAAAGAAGTTGATCAGCTTTTGTGGTGTCGAATGGCAAGACTCATGTTTGGAGTTTTTCAATGCCAAGCGCGGAGTGAGAACGCCAAGTCGCTTGCAGGTTCGTCAACCGATATACAAGAATTCGGTCGGCCGATGGCGAAATTATGAAATACACATCCGGCCGCTTCTGCAAGTGTTGTCGACAGCCGCGTGACTAGGGGCAGCAAGACGCAAGCTAAGGCGACGATTGCGGACAACGCAGGAGAGGTGTAGGTGGACATCAGGAAATATTGGGTATCGAACCCAAAAAACGACGAATCAACGACGGCAAGTCAAGCCTTCTACAACCTCGGTGCCTAGCCTTCGCCTTCGCCCGTACTCATAGCCAGAGCCCCGGCGTTTCGTGCCGCAAGGCCTGAGGAGCGAGGTATGAAGTTAATAAGCCTGTTTACGGCCGTTGCCTTGATTGGGGTCTGCGCGAATCCAAGCCCTTCTTGGGGCCGTCCTGCCACGGAGGCGGCACCTGATCCGTCGCGGGCGGATTACGCTGCGGCGGCTAAGCTGCTCACGCCACATCTGCAGGGTTTGGTGCGCAACGAATCCGTGCAGCCGCACTGGATTGGCGATTCCGGGCGGTTCACGTACGGGCGTGACGGGGAAGACGGTCGGGAATTCGTAGTCGTGACGGCCAAAGGCGCGAAAACGCCTGCTTTTGACCATGACGCGATCGCTCAGGCTTTGTACGAGGCTCTCGGCGACCAGCGGTCCGGCAAGGGATTGCCCGATTCGCTGACCGATGTGCAGTTGAGCGACGATCTGACGAATCTCTCAGGGAGGCTCGGGGAAAGGCCGGTCGAGTGTGATCTTAGAGCACCAAAGTGCCGCCTCTCCGATGCTCCTCCCGCGACGCCGGAGCTGTTGCCATCACCAGACG
>JAWXCH010000195.1:0-6112 GCA_034440595.1 Planctomycetota bacterium
CTGCTGGCTTGTCCAGCAGTGCTTTGCACTTACGGTGATCACAACCCGAATTTCGCGTTTTTGACAAAGCACTTTCGCGTCATCGGCAAAACAGATCCCAATCCCACCGTGATCCTCCAGCGGTTGCAACGGTCGCGACCTGCTGAGGGTTTGAGCCTGCCTTACAAACTCCGCCCCGTGGTCGGCAAAACTCAGGATTTTTGCGCATGATGCCACGAGCCAAATCAATTCAATATCGCTGGACCGGCCGCTTGGCTCTCGGGTTGATTGTCTGCGCGCTGTTCGCCATCGGCGTAAGATCGGCGGTTGTACTACTGGCGGCGGAGCCTGCCGTTGAAACGGCAACCAAGCCAGCCGACACTGCTCATGCTACTAAAGAACCAGCGACCGCCAAGAAGGCCGAATCAACGATCGATTTTGGTCGCGATATCCAACCGATCCTGGCCCGTAAGTGCTTTTCTTGCCACGGCCCCGATACGGCCGAAGGGGGGCTGCGGCTTCACACGGAGAAAGGGGCATTTGCGGCCCTGGAGAGTGGTGAACATGCCATTGTTGCCGGCAAGCTAAAGCAGAGCGAACTCTTTCGCCGGATCGCGGCTAAGGACGAATCCGAACGAATGCCGCCGGAGGGCAAACCGCTCACCGCCGAACAGATCGCTCTATTCCAACGGTGGATTGAATCAGGCGCAAAATGGGATCAGCATTGGTCGTTCAAACCGGTGGCCAAAGTAACTCCTCCGCAGGTGGCCAGCGACGGCAGCACCAACTGGGTACGCACGCCAATCGATGCATTCATTCTTGCAAAATTGCAGGCCGCCTCGCTCTCGCCGGCACCTGCCGCGGACAAGATCGCCCTGCTGCGGCGTGCCTATTACGATCTGATCGGGCTGCCCCCAACCCCCGCCGAAGTCGACGCGTTTCTGGCCGATACATCGGACAGTGCCTTTGAAAAAGTCGTCGATCGCTTGTTGAATTCCCCGCAATACGGCGAACGCTGGGGACGCCACTGGCTCGATCTGGTTCGCTATGCCGACACCAACAGCTTTGAACGCGACGGTGCCAAGCCAAATGCCTGGCGGTATCGCGACTACGTCATTCGATCGCTCAATGAAGACAAACCGTACGACCAGTTCATTCGCGAGCAACTCGCCGGCGATGAACTTGAAAACGTCACCAGCGATTCACTGATTGCCACCGGGATCTACCGCCTAGGCATGTGGGATGATGAACCGGCGGATCCCGTGCAGGCGCGTTACGACGGACTTGACGATCTGGTCGCTACGACTTCGCAGGCGTTTCTGGGTCTAACCGTCAATTGTGCGCGGTGCCACGACCACAAGATCGACCCGATTCCGCAGACCGACTATTACAAGCTGCTGGCAATTTTCCACGATATCAAGCCGTACGGCGACAAGAAGGGTCAACACAATCAAACCGATATTTCGCCGATCGAGCTGCGCGACCGTTACGCAAAAATGGCCGAAGAGCGACAAGCCCTGAGCAAAAAGCGCAGAGGGATAGAACAGAGCGGCATTATCAAAATGCCGGGTGCCGACCAGCGAGATACCGAGACCGATAAGCGCGACGGGGTGATCAAAGAGAAGCTTCAGAAGTATCTGACCGAAGAGGAATGGGCCAGTTATCAGGAAGTTAAAAAGCAGCAGGAGGAACTGAAAAAAGTCGAAAGTGAGCTGCCGCCACGCCTCAGCGCATTGACCGTCGAAGTCGATACGGCACCTCCGGCTACGTTTATCCTGCAGCGCGGCAACCCGCATGTGCCAGGGGACGCGGTCGAGCCAGGTTTTCCAGAACTGTTTGGATCGGTTGCATTCAAAGCAGTACCACCAACTAGTGGAAAATCATCTGGTCGGCGACTGGCGCTGGCTAATTGGATTGCCTCGCCAGACAACATGCTGACCGCACGCGTGATGGTGAATCGCATCTGGCAGCATCATTTCGGCCGTGGGCTGGTCCGCACTCCAAACAACTTTGGCCAGCTTGGCGAGGCTCCGACCCATCCAGATCTGTTGGACTGGCTGGCCAATGAATTTATGCGCACCGGCTGGCGGCTAAAGCCAATGCACAAGCTGATCATGCTGTCCAGCAGCTATCAGATGTCTTCGCAATCCAACGCTGCGGCCATGCGTGTCGACCCAGGCAACAATTTGTTCTGGCGTTTTGACATGAGACGACTCAGCGCCGAAGAGCTGCGCGATGCCAGTTATGCCGTTACGGGTAAGCTGAACTCAAAAATGTTCGGGCCTGGTTTTTACGCCGACATTTCTGACGAAGTGAAGGCCGGTCAGTCGCAACCGGGTGCTGGCTGGGGAAGCTCCTCGCCAGAACAAAAAGCACGCCGCGCGATTTATATCCACGTCAAACGCTCGCTAATCACGCCGCTGCTCTCCAGTTTCGACTTTCCCGAAAACGATAGCAGTTGCGAAGCGCGTTTTGTCACCACGCAGCCCGGTCAGGCCTTGGCCATGCTGAATGGACAATTTGCGCATGAGCAGGCAGACGCACTGTCAAAACGACTCAAGAGCGAAGCGGGCGATAAACCGGCCGAGCAAATCCAGTTGGCTCATCGACTGACGGTCAGCCGTGCGGCCACCGCCAATGAAGTCGCCCGTGGCGAGGCATTCTTAAAGAAAATGCAAGAGAAACACAGCCTGTCACCAGAACAGGCGCTGAAAATGTATTGCCTGCTGATCCTGAATCTCAACGAGTTCGTATACTTAGATTAGTGCATTGTTACAACTGTAAATTCGTGTTCTCGGTATCAGCCAGAGGGCGCTAGCCCCTGGTTTTTTCCGAACGAACCGGACGCTAGCGCGTTGCGGCTGATCCGAACAACTTGTTGTAACGCTGTCCTAGTCAGAAGGACAAGGAAACCGACCATGACACTCCCCAACAACAGTCCAAAGCAAACCGGCGGTGCCTTTTGTGGGCGGACACGTCGTGAGTTCTTCTGGCAAGCCGGGGGGGCATTCACCTCGCTGGCTCTGACGGGGATGTTGCAAGGGGACGGCTTCCTCAGTTCGCAGGCCGTTGCGGCGGATGGTCAGACCAGCTTCCTCAATCCGCTGGCCGCCAAGCAGCCGCACTTTCCGGGCAAGGCCAAGAGCGTCATCTTTCTGTTCATGTACGGCGGCCCCAGTCACATTGATACCTTTGACTACAAGCCCAAGCTGTACCCGTTGGATGGCAAAACGGTGCCTGTCAACACCAAAGGTCGTGGCGGCACAAAAAGCGAAGGGCGCGTCGTCGGTCCCAAGTGGAAGTTCAAGCAATACGGCAAGTCGGGCCAATGGGTTTCGGACCTGTTCCCGCACCTGGCGACCTGTGTCGACGACATTGCCTTCATCAAATCGATGCAGGCCGACAGCCCGATCCACGGCTCGGCCATGCTGCAAATGAACAGCGGCAAGATCCTCAGCGGCAGCCCGGCGATGGGGTCATGGGTCAATTACGGCCTCGGCAGTGTGAATGAAAACCTGCCCGGCTTTGTGGTGATGCTCGATCCGACCGGTGGCCCCATCAGCGGTGCCAAAAACTGGTCCAGCGGGTACATGCCAGCCACCTATCAGGCGACGGTCATGCGGTCGCAAGGAACCCCGATCATCGACCTGAAGCTACCACCCGGCATGACGCGCGAGATGCAACGTGACTTGCTCGATTCGCTCAATGCACAAAACTCCGAGCATGCCGCCCCGCGAATCGACAACAGCGAACTGGCCGCGCGGATCTCAACCTACGAACTGGCCTACAAGATGCAGCAGCATGCTCCCGAGGCGGTCGATCTGTCGCAAGAATCGGCCGACATGCGCAAGCTCTACGGGCTGGATAACCCCCAAACCGAAGACTTTGGCAAACGCTGCCTGCTAGCGCGGCGATTGGTGGAGCGAGGGGTGCGATTTGTGCAATTGTACTCTGGCGGCAACCACAACGACGCCAACTGGGATGCGCACGGCGATCTGGTGAAGAATCACACCTACCACGCGGGCCGCACCGATCAGCCGATTGCGGCACTGCTCAAGGATCTCAAACAGCGCGGCATGTTGGACGAAACGCTCGTCATCTGGGGTGGTGAATTCGGCCGTCAGCCCACCGCCGAATACAACGAGGGGACCGGCCGCGACCATAATGCCTATGGCTTCACGATGTGGATGGCCGGTGGTGGCATCAAGTCGGGCCAAAGCGTCGGCGAGACCGACGAACTCGGCAGCGCCGCCGTTGCTCATCCATTCCACGTCAAGAATCTACACGCCACCGTGCTGCATCAACTCGGCTTCGACCCCAACCACCTCTCCTACTTCTACGGCGGCTTGGATCAAAAACTAGTCGGCGTGGAACACGTGGAGCCGATTAAGCAGTTGGTGTAGAGATGTAACTCGACGGTCGAGTTCCTTACCCTGATTTGAATTTTCGCAATCACCGGAGCTAATCTAAGATGCGGTGGCTAATCGGCATCTCAGTCGTCGTGCTGCTCGGTTACACCTTGAGCTGGGCTCTTTTTGCTCCATTCAAGGTCATCGAAGCGGATGGAGTCCGATTTTCGTTTTACGAGGAATCAGACTTCGATGTGTGGTCGAGTGTATACGTGAAGGTGGCAAACGGCTTCTTCTCCAGTCGGCACATTCTGGTCGGAGGTTACAACGTCAATGATAACTTTGACAAGAATTCCTACCGAGTCTTGCAGTTGCCCGGCACGCAAGTATTTCGATTTACAGTTCATAGCGGCCACACAGTGGTCATCGTCGACTTAGACAATGACCGAGTCTACGACCACGAATCCGCAGTGCAGTTCGAGTACAAGGGGAAGAACTACACCGAACTTCACTGGATCGATCTAGAACTGAACTGATTTTGCCTCACTGGCAGACCACGCGGTCATCCTGTTGGCTTTTGTTTTCGCGAAGGGACGACAAGAGAATCTGACTAGTGAGCAGGAAGTAACGATCAAGAATGCGGTCGAAGTGATACGTTCTTCTTTAGACGAGGAGTAGGAACGTGGCAAAGAAACATGCTGAAAAATCGATTGGGCAGGAATTGGCAGACGGCTTCCAGGAAGTTGCTGACTTTATTCGAGGCAAGCCGCTGCCGCCGCGCGAAAAACTCGACGGCAACAGTCACAACATGTCCATCGAGTCGCGCAAGTATACCCCGCAGTTAGTCAAAAAAACGCGGGACATGCTGGGCGTCAGTCAATCGCTGCTCGCAAAATTTTTGGGAGTTTCGACTGCGACGGTAGCAGGCTGGGAACAAGGAAACAAGAAGCCGGGCGACTTGGCTTGCCGGTTCCTCGACGAAATCCGCCAGAATCCCGCGTACTGGATTGCAAGGATCCAACAAACGGTGTCCGAAAAGAAAAAAACGAAAACGGCCTAAACACAATCAACTCTCCCTGCCATTGCCCATTCCGGGACGGTAAACAAGTACGCAGAATGCCACCGTGAAAATCAAGCCACCACAACTGGCACTAATGCGCGAAGTCGTAGAGAAGCGGCTGCCAGAGAAACTGGCGTTGATTCAAAGCCCACTCATGCTGAACGCTTCCGACCGTACAGACATCCAAGAAGCGATATCAGACGAATTCTGTGAAACGGGACTGTTGCCCAACGACGAGCCGAATAAGCGCGGTTTGGAACTAGAGGATCTGATTGATTTGCTTGGGCCGAGGCACTGGGATTAGCTCGTCGGGTTCAACGCCTCCCGCGCCTCCCTCACCCGTTGTTCCGCCTCTTCCACCGTATCGGCCAGGGCCGTGAGGTGTCCCATCTTGCGACCAGGGCGCGCGTCTGATTTGCCATACAGATGCAGCTTCACTTCCGGAACGCTGCATGCAGCGGCCCAGTTGGGTTCTCCATTGGCCCATAGGTTCCCTAGCAAGTTGGTCATCGCCGCCGGTCGATGCTGCCGCGTACTACCGAGTGGCAGCCCACACACGGCGCGCAACTGCTGCTCAAACTGGCTGGTCGTGTGCGCGTCGATCGTCAGATGCCCCGAATTGTGTGGGCGTGGCGCCAGCTCGTTGATCAAAAGCTGCCCGGACCGAGTTAGAAAGTACTCAACACACATCACGCCGACCACTTCCAGCGACTCCAGCAGCCGC
>JAWXCH010000196.1:0-5504 GCA_034440595.1 Planctomycetota bacterium
GATGGCTTCCGCCCGCTCGCATCTGCCATCCGTATCCGCTCGTGCGGCTCGGCGTCATTACTCAAGGCAGGAGCCGGATGCGGTAGTGCCGCACGTCCGCATCTGTGGAGGGGGCCGCGGGGGACCGCGGTCCCTACTCCAACCCGACAACCCCGGCCTTGACTGCGATGCTCGGGCGCCTCCAGGGGCTCCAAGACCGCGCCCAGAACGTTTCGACAGAGCTGAACTCGCGAACGCCGCGGCCCGAAACGAACGATCCGAGGCGCACTTTGAGCCACGAGGCGAGATGTAGATATCCGATAAACGAGTTTGCGATTTTACCCGACAGGGTTTCGGCTATTTTCATGCTGTCTTAGTTAGGTTATGCCTATCCAAGTCGAAGATATCGTAAGTTACGCGATGCAAGGCGTCACGAAGACCGTTTATCACGAATACGCTACACCTAGACGAACATCGCCGTCGACGGCTGAGGTAAGGGCGCAGTTCGATCAAGATTAGCGATTACGTTTCTCCAAGCGGCTGCGGCCAAGAGTGGTCCATTGGCGCGATAGCAGTCTTACGGCAGCTCTGCGCGGTGCCCTCGCTGTCCGACGTCGTACTCTTTTCAGCCCCAGCGCACACAACTGGCAACGCGGACATCGTTGCGGCTATAGCAACAAAGTCCAGCCGAGTGACATATTGCGCCCTCCGTGTCGTCTTGCCCTTGCTAATCCTAATGCATCGACTGGACTGTTGTCGTAGGTATTGGACAGCTATCGGTATTTCCTGAATAGTCCTATCACAACTCCAAATAATTCCATTGCGCCCTTCGGACGAACGATGCGATGAGCTTTGTTAGCAGGCCGCAATACAATGCGGCCTTTTTCTCGCTCAAACCGTTTGAGAGTGAACTCGCCGTCTATGATCGCTACAACAATGTCCCCAATGCTGGCGGAAATCCGCTTCTCCACGACCACAACATCACCGGCGTGAATGCCAGCATCTATCATCGAATCGCCATTGACTGTAATGAGAACAGTCTTCGAAGGGTTGGAGATCAAATGGTCATCGATGGTAAGCGTGTCGATGACCGGATCTGACACAGAGGTGGGAGGCCCAGCCTGCACCTTCGCAGTTACTGTGCGTTCGAAGAACCGCCGGCCCGGTTTCAGACGCCGGTCCGGCGTGCTTTCAACGAAACCTGCGGCTTTTAGGCGTAGGACTAGACCCGCAACGGATGCCTTGGAGTTGAGCTCGACAAGTGCGCCAATTCTAGAGTAGGACGGCAGGACACGATTCCTAGCGTAGTAGTCTCGCAGTCGTTCCAAGTATTGACGGTCATTTGTCATAGGGTTACGATACCGAACGATCGTTCGCTGGTCAACGAGGCCGATGCCGCCAAGAAAAACAGGGGGTGCACTTCCGAGTGCTTACCAAGGTCGTGAGCAAGCTTACGTCAAGCATGAGCTGCTAAAGGCCTACCTTGAGAAGCTCTTCCTGATTATCGGGATGAGTTCATCTCGACTCGGCATCACCGAGCTTTGCTATGTGGACTGCTTTGCGGGACCGTGGTCTGCAGAGAACGAGAGCCTCAGCGATACGTCTATAGGCGTGTCCCTGCGGATCCTCGACAAATGCCAGAAGCAACTCAATGCACGAGGTATGAAGCTACGTTTTCGCGCACTCTATGTCGAGAAAGACGACACCGCATTCAGACGGCTTGAGACATTCTTGTCCGAGTGCACACCGACGGGAATCGAAGCAGAGCCATTGCACGGCGATTTCGTCGCCTTACGGGAGCAGATACTGAGCTGGTGTGGCACCTCTGCATTTGCTTTTTTCTTCATTGATCCTACCGGTTGGAAGGAGGTTAGCGTTCAAGTGCTCAAACCTCTGCTACGGCGACGTCGATCAGAGTTCTTGATCAATTTTATGTACGACTTCGTAAATCGGACCGCATCGATGTCCCAATGGAAAGGCGAAATCGCATTGCTACTCGGGGGCTACGCAGAGGTTGACAAGCTGCAAGCACGCGAGCGCGAAGCGCTCTTAGTGAACACGTATCGCAGTAATCTCAAGCGAGAGCTACCGTCGAGCGTAAAGTCAAAAGCCCGATCCGCTTACGTGCGCGTGCTCGACCGCGAGAAGCAGCGTCCAAAATATCATCTCGTTTATTTGACTACTCATCCCCGAGGGATAATCGAATTTATGGAGATCTCAGAAGATATCGATCTCGTGCAGAAGCAAGTGAGAGCTTCTACCAAACAAGCCACACGAGCGGTAAGGACAGGTATGCACGATATGTTCGGTGATGAGGTTCCCGTTGATTCTGATGCGGACCGCGCGCCTATCGCTGAAGTTGAAAACTATTGGCGCGCTTATCTTTCTGAAGGGGTGAAACGTATCGGGGAAGAGGAGTTTGCCGCGCTGCTCGAAGACACTAACTGGTTCCCCGGTGATTTCCAGCGTGCGTTAAAACAGCTTATGGATACAAAGGAGATTCGCAATCTCGATACTCCGCGCATACGGCCAAAAAGACCGTTGCATTGGGAGAAAGGCGGCGAGCGGCTTGAGCTAGCCGTGAACAGCAAATGAGTACGCAAAGCAGAATCGAATGGACGGAGCAGACGTGGAACCCCGTCGTCGGATGCACGAAGCTCTCTGCGGGTTGCAAGAACTGTTATGCGGAAACCATGGCTAAGCGCCTACGGGCGATGACAACACCAGGCTATGAAAATGGCTTCGAGTTGCGCTTGTTGCCGGAGCGTCTCGGCGATCCTCTTAAGCGCAACAAGCCTACGGTGTTTTTTGTGAACTCGATGTCGGATCTGTTCCATGATCGAGTGCCTGACCAGTATATTGACCAGGTTGTTGACGTGATCGCGCAAACGCCGCAGCACACGTACC
Source organism: Planctomycetota bacterium (assembly GCA_034440595.1). Classification (GTDB taxonomy): domain Bacteria; phylum Planctomycetota; class Planctomycetia; order Pirellulales; family JALHPA01; genus JAWXCH01. The sequence goes on from JAWXCH010000196.1 coordinate 2,887, forward strand.
AGATCTTGACCAAGCGCGCTGCTCGGATGGTTAGGTACTTCAACACACACATCGCGCCTGACAATGCATGGCTTGGCGTATCGGTCGAAAACCGCAAGCACGGCGTCCCAAGAATTGATCATCTCCGCAACGTCCGGGCACAAATTCGCTTTCTTTCCGTGGAGCCGCTGCTGGAAGATCTCGGCACTCTTAACCTAACTGACATCCATTGGGTGATTGTAGGAGGCGAATCCGGACCAAAGGCAAGACCGATGAAAGAGAAATGGGCCGACTCAGTGCGACTTCAGTGCGAGGCACACGGTGTGGCGTTCTTCTTTAAGCAATGGGGAGGCTGGGGGGTGGACGGGCAACGTCGAGCCAAGTCCGCCAATGGCCGCCTCTTGAATGGCCGAACTTGGGACGACATGCCCGCATCACAAAGGAGAAGAATGCTTGGCTGAGCTTAGGAATGCGACTCAGCATCGAAAAATGCTACGCCGTGTTTGTCATGTTGAGTTCGTGGCTCCCATCCATTCTAAGAGAAGTGATGCGACATGTGGCCGACTCGGGCATGTAGTCAAAGACCAAAACGATCCGTTTAAGAGGCCACCTGCTATCTGCGAACCAGTTCATCACCCTTTGGGCTTTCGCTTTGAGACCAAGCGGCGACGGAACGGCTATCCGCGGGGCAGACAGCATCCCCGACCTGACAAGGAGCGGCAAAGCGTCGCCCAGTGCGCCGACAACGAGGTCCGGAAGGGCAACGAGGTCTTCGACTTGACGGCTACCGTCGTCCGATGCTGCCGTGCCGACTCGGCAGTGACCAAGATCGTGGGGCAAATAGTGGCTGGAAATGTTCTTGAAGCAAGCAACCAGTTCCACGAGACGCTTGTGATTTGCTGCAATGTCGTCGTGGTCTGACAACCAAATAACGTTCTGCCCCGAACTGCTCAATCCTCGCAGCAAAACACTGATGAAATGCACCACCCTCAGCATTCGCTCGATAGTGGCTGTTCGCCAAGTCTTGAGTGATGCGAATTCAAGTTTGTCTCGATCCAATCGCCCAGTGCTTGAAAAGAGGCTGCCGAGCTGCTTGTCCACAAGGATCGCCAGAATGACCCCGTTTAACGAATTGGCGCAGTCGAGAAAGGGAAGCAACGCGTCGTGCTTTAGCCGGTCGTTTAGCCCTTTATAAGAAAGTCGTCTGCCATCGGGAAGGTATGCAGATCGCAGCTCTTTCTGCCTTAACGCCCATCTTCCTACTGAGGCTCCACCTGCCAGCAGAACACCCATCGTTTCATACGCCGCTCCTCGATGCGCGCCGCCATAGTCGGACGTCACTACTAGGTCGCCATCATTGCGCAGGTTAGGGAGGCTATCGGGATATGCGAATTCATAACGGGCGAGGCTCCGGCTGACGGTGTTCATCATGCCGAGATCTGACTCGTCTTTGTGCCACCAAATTGACGAACTTGTGAGAATCATACTTTTTGGTCATCGTCAGGATACCGCGTAATGAGTGGCAGAGCCCGCGCGATGAGCTCTCCGGCAAGAATGCCATTCATGTATGTGGTCTTTGACTAGTTCAGTTGAATGACTGCTCCGGATCGCGAGCGGCAGTTCGCGAAGGGCTCCTATCGGCCAAGAGCGGCAATTCGGAACTACAATCCGCCGTGGTGTAGTTACAGAACAACGTAGCGGGCGCAGCCGTCTAATGTGCGGTATGAGCCTTTAGGCAGGCCGGCACGGCGGTAACGGGGTTCGAATTCCTGCGGGGCATCCAAATCTAGGCAGCATCCCTTCATCAGACCCTTAATAGACGAGCACATGGCACAGCGATTCTCGGAGCGATACGGCCACCGCACTGCACGCATCGCCATCCAAATTGAAGACGTTGACGAAGTGCTGCGCAATCGGCTTTGGACCGTGCTCGACTTGGTCTTATGGCGTGGCTCGGAGCGCGAAAAGTGGTTGCCCGACGCGTCTAACGGAGATCTACGGCCGATTCTGATTCGGCTCTGGTTTCAACACTTCAAGAGGCCGACTGACGAAATCGAAGATTATTGGCCGACTGTCCTCCAGCAGTTGCGGAAATATTTTTTTGGGTGCAAATGGTTCGATGTTTACGATTTCGTTGAGTTCATCGCAGCAGAATTACCTGACGCCCGGTCATTTAAGAAACTGTGCAACGCGGTTCTAGAGGAAGAGAAGAGTGGCTACCGCTTCGTCGGCAATGGCATTGCTCAAATAACGAGCGCATCAGAAATCGGTGCGATTGAGAATGCGCAAGAAACTTCCGATAAAGAGGTTCGGGCGCACGTTGATCGCGCTGTGGCTCTCCTATCAGACCGGAAAGCGCCGGACTATCGGAATTCGATTAAGGAATCCATTTCTGCCGTCGAATCGCTCGTCTCTAAAACCGTCGGGACGAAGGGCACCCTCGGTCAACTGCTGAAGCAGCTCGAGGGAGAGATTCACCTGCACCCGGCACTAAAAGGGGCATTCTCTCAGTTATATGGTTACACGTCGGACGAAAACGGTGTGCGCCATGCTGAGCGTGATCACCTGATTCGATGTTGTGATATTCAGGTTTAGCGATGGCCATTGTGGTCGACGAGCAGCATGAAGACGCCGTCAGC
>JAWXCH010000197.1:0-5043 GCA_034440595.1 Planctomycetota bacterium
GCACCAACGACGTAATCGCCAGATTCTCCTCCCGCGGTCCACCCACGTCGACCAAATAACACCCTGCGGTCTTGTCGGCCAGCCGCCGCAATGTAGCCACCAACTCTTTCGGGCTCTCGGCTTGCTGTTTCGTGTGCCAATCGCCTCGGCGCATGTCACTGATAATGTAAACAATTCGGTTGAGATTGGTTGTTTTGGTCGAAATCAATTTCTCCACTTCACTCAGCGACTGCTCATAGTGCGCCGGCCGGCTCGAAGCGGGCCAACTCGCCAATTCGCTCGCGAGTCGGTTGACCGTATCAGGCGTAAGCACGGCCTCGCGTACGACGGGCGAACTGGGTCGCGACGTCAGTACAACGGTGAGCGTATCGGAAGTGTGCTGGGCGCCCAACTCGCGAACCAACTCGGCCGCCATGCGTCTGCCATGCGTCAAGGCGGAAGGCCCTTGCTGCCGCGTCTCCATGCTGGGAGAGTCGTCCAGCAGCACTATTCGCTCAAAGCCAACCTTTCCACCCAGCACCGTCGCTGAAGCGCTCGTCAAAAACGGACGGGCCAACAGCCCCGCCAACAGCAACACGGCCAACACGCGCAGCAGCAGGATGAGCAAGTCCTCAAGGCGCACCCGGCGGCGATTCTTCTTGTCCGCCTCAAAGAGAAAATCCATCGCCGCCCAATCGACGATTTTGAACTTTCGCTTATTGAGCAAGTGAATCAGGATGGGCACCAGCACCAGCGCGGCTCCGCCGAACAGCAGTGCTGGATAAGTGACGGACATGACTTTTTTTCCCTGTTTTCCCTAATTCTCTGGCAAGCATGGGCGTTTGCTCCACGCTTGTTGTCAGCTCAACGCGTGGTTACCGCCCGCCGGGGGCTTCCGGATTTTCCGGGCTTAGCGACGGGTAATATTCCTCCGCGTTCGCTGCCTAAACGTCAAATAAGTCGAAAGTGCCGCCGATAACGGATCGTGGGTACTCAACAAAACGTGATCCACACCCGCGGCTGAACAAGTGCGTCGCACTTTTTCGAGAAATCTCTGCAGGGCATCCAGGTACGACTTGCGCAGCGCCCGGGGCTCGGCATGCAATTGCGATTCGACCTCCAGCCCGCGAAATAGCGTGTTGTCCTGAAACGGAAATGTCAATTCATCGTGGTGCATGACCTGAAGCACCACAACCTCGTGCTTGCGCAGGCGAAACTGCAAGAGAGATTTCGCCAGAATGTCCGGATCAACCAGCAAATCTGAAATCAATACGATCAACCCGCGGCGGCGAACGTGTTCGGCAAGTTGCGGAAAGACCCCCGCCAGATCGGTTTGGACATCCGGATGAATCTGCTCCAGTTCATGTAGCAACCGTTTGAAGTGACTAGGGTGCGAGCTAGGTGGAAGGTGCCGCTCCACCTGAGTGTTAAAAGCCAGCAGCCCCACGGCATCTTGTTGGTACTGCAATAACCAAGTGAGCGATGCGGCGCAGGTGGCTGCGTAATCGAACTTGCTCCACCGACCGTCGCTCTGCGACCCATAGCGCATCGACTTGCTGGCATCCAGCAGAATCGTGCATTGCAGATTGGTTTCCTCCTCATATTCCTTGATATAAAGTCGATCGGTACGAGACCAGACTTTCCAGTCGATGTGCTTCGTGTCGTCGCCGGGGGAATATTCTCGATGCGTGGCGAACTCCACCGCATAACCGTTGTAGGGGCTGCGATGCTCGCCGGTGATGAAACCTTCGACCACCAACCGGGCGCGAACGTCCAGCCGTTTGATCTTCTCCAACGTCTTGGGATCGAGATAGCGTTGAGTGGCGACCGTTGTCATAGTGATTTAATGAAACGCCCTGGCAACCTCGGGAGCAACTTCATCTCCGGAACGGCGATCAGGCACTTCGGCCAACAGCCGATCAATGACTCGATCTGGCGTGATGCCGCTCGACTCGGCGCTGAAGTTAGTAATCACGCGATGCCGCAGAACCGGATGCGCCACCGCACGAATATCGTCTGTGCTAACAAAGGTCCGGCCGTCCAGCACGGCCCGCGCCTTGGCCCCCAGCAGCAAATACTGCACCGCCCGCGGGCCGGCGCCCCAACTGACGGATTCCGTGATGAAAGCTGGCACATCCGGTTCTTCCACACGCGTGCTGCGCACAAGCCGCAGTGCATAGTGAATGGCATGGGGCGCGACCGGCACTCGACGGACCAACTTTTGCAAGCGAACGATCTCTTCGGCCGATAGCACGGGCGTTACCTCGGGCTCAAAATGAGCCGTCGTTAATGCGCCGATCTTGTATTCCTCGTCGTATCCCGGATAGCGAACAAATACTTTGAACATGAACCGATCTTGCTGCGCTTCCGGCAACGTATAGGTCCCTTCCTGTTCGATGGGATTCTGCGTTGCCAGAACGAAGAAGGGCGCCGGCAGCGGATGGCGTTGGCCTCCGATGGTAACTTGCTTTTCTTGCATCGCTTCCAGCAGCGCGGCCTGCGTCTTCGGCGGAGTGCGATTGATTTCATCGGCCAACACGATGTTGGCGAAGATCGGCCCTTGCAAGAACTTGAACTGGCGACTGCCCGAAGCCTTATCCTCCTGGATCACTTCGGTGCCCGTGATGTCCGAGGGCATCAGGTCGGGCGTGAACTGGATGCGATTGAAATCGAGCTGCAGGGATCGGGCCAGGGTGCTGACCATCAACGTCTTGGCTAATCCTGGCACCCCCTCCAGCAGGCAATGCCCCTGCGAAAAAATGGCCAGCAGCAATTCGTCAATGACTTCCTGCTGACCGACAATAACCTTGGAGAGTTCCGCGCGAATACTTTGGTGCGCGCTCTTGAGCGATGACAGAGCATCGATATCATGCGAACTAAGTTCGTCAACAACCTGGACTGCTACATTTTCAGTCATCAATGTCCCTTATAAGTGCAATGACCAAACCTAATCTTTACCAGAATTCCTAGGTTGCTTGACGTGGGACTCCATTTTGAATCTCACGTCTTGGCGCGGAGGTAACCACAGTACAGACAATGTATTAGCGCCCTAACCCAGCCGGACGACAACACTCGCCCATCGCCCAGGCACCTATTTTAACCTTAGACGAACCCCTGGGGCTAGCAGTTCCCGTGTAAACCGCGGGTAACTTCAAGCTTTCTGTGCGTCGGAAAACCGGCGAATTACGGCTGAAATCCGTTAGAATGGGGGTGAAGAATGGCTTTAGCGGCGTACTAGCCGGTGATCGGGGGACAAGCGGATCAAATCATAGAGGCACTACGAAGCAAAAATAGAAGGTGGTTTTCAGAAATATGGACGCGAAGTGACGAACAGGAACTCGGCTGCAAAATTGGGAAACCTCCCTATTTTAACGCACTTTCAATTTGTGGTCCTAGGCCTGGAACTCTATCCGGTCAACTTGCCATCCGCTTCAAATCGGCCAGATCTGGAGCCCCCACGGCCCAATGTCCCGGATCGTTTGGAATTACCACGAGAAGATCGAGCATTTCACGTTGCCGCTGCTGGCTCAATTCCGCGCGGCGCAAACGCTCGCTCTCGGACCAAGTTTCTCGAATTTGCCGCATTTGCGAAGCAAGTTGAAGTGACTCGATATTTCCTTTGATGGCCATCACCATGATAAAGTCTCCTGATGTTGATACTGCTTGCCAATTTCTCTGTTCTGTTTGAACTACGAAAGGGAACATTTTTTTATGCGTACCTCTGCTACCACCGGCACCCGCCCCAAATCAAAGCGATAATAATGAACGGAAGGGGAAGCCCCAACAGCCAGGCGGCCAAACCATAACGGACACGACCCCTACGCAACGATCGTCCACCCCGCCGGCCATGTAGTCGGGCAAGATTCCTGTGAGTCTTCATACTGCCTCCTCTTTGGCAAACGAACGAAATGAAACTTGGTGCTTATGCGAGTTCAATGAACTCGGTCGCCGTAGAAAGCAAGCCGCGTACCAAAAGTGAAAAATCGGCCCTAACTCATTACTAGCTCGGCAACTACGCAAACCTGAACTGCCGGCTTTCCGCAACGGCGACGGCTGTGATTGCCTAACAAAGGACCGGACTGGCCGCTGCGCGATCAGGAAGAAAGCTTTCGCGCATCCGTCGCAGAAAAAAGGTGCTGCAATTCGTTTATGGCAGCTTAGCCTGGCGAGCTTGACGCCTCTGAAGAGGCTGCGACTGAATTATGTCAGCGCGCAAAAAACCCCGCCGCGGATCCGTTTGACGGGCTCCGCGGCGGGCTTGTGGTTGGCTTAAAAATCCGGCGATACCTACTCTCGCACTTTGGGTACTACCATCGGCTCTGAAAGCTTAACTACCGTGTTCGGAATGGGTACGGGTGTGGCCTTTCAGATATGGTCGCCGGAATCAGATCGCAGCGCGGTAAGACGCCAACGACCTGTGTGTACTGCAAGAGCGATGAATCCAGAGCATTTGTTGGTGGCTACCTACTAATAAGTAGAGAGCCGTTCAACGAGGCCCAGGATTCTGGCCTCTTTAAGTATTTGCCTCATAGTATCCCTTGGCGCAATTCCTTGCGGAAGAGCGTTGGATATATGTGGTCAAGCATTCGTCCGTTAGTACTGGTTAGCTTAACGCATTACTGCGCTTACACATCCAGCCTATCGACCTGGTCGTCTTCCAGGGGACTTTCTCCCGACGAATCGGGATTACGAAACCTAATCTTAGGGCGGGCTTCACGCTTATATGCTTTCAGCGTTTATCCTTTCCGTTCATAGCTATCCAGCCGTGCCGCGAGCGCGACAACTGGTACACCAGAGGAACGTCCATCCAAATCCTCTCGTACTAAGGATGAATCCCTGCAAGTTTCGAACGCCCACAGCAGATAGGGACCGACCTGTCTCACGACGGTCTGAACCCAGCTCACGTGCCACTTTCATTAGCGAACAGCTAAACCCTTGGGAGCTTCTCCACCCCCAGGATGTGACGAGCCGACATCGAGGTGCCAAACCGCTTCGCCGCTATGGACGCTCGGAAGCGATAAGCCTGTTATCCCCGGAGTACCTTTTATCTGATGAGCGATGGCC
>JAWXCH010000198.1:0-6636 GCA_034440595.1 Planctomycetota bacterium
ATCGCTTGAACGGAACGAAAACCAGACTAGCGCGGCAGTCTTCGCTGGATGATGAGGATGTTGGTTTGTCATTCACACAGACGCTGTTGGTTGCCAACAAGATGGATCTGCCCGATGCAACCGAGCGGCTGGCGCTGCTGCATGAAATGTGCCCGTTGGATTTGCCCGAGTTGGAGGTATCGGCAACGGCAGGGACAGGTCTTGAAACGCTGCGGAATGATATCTATGCGGCACTGGATGTGGTGCGTGTCTATACGAAATTACCGACGCGCAAGACGGCGGACTTTGAGCGGCCATTCACGATGCGAAAAGGTGGCACCGTGCTGGACATTGCCGAACAGGTGCATCAGGATTTGGCCGCAAATTTCAAACACGCCCGAGTTTGGGGAGTCGGAATGCATGACGGCAGCATTGCCAAAGGAGACCATGTATTGCACGACAAGGACATTGTCGAACTGCACACCGGATAAGTTTCCACGATCATGACGAATGCAGAAATCGCGACGCTGTTTGACCAGTTGGGGGATCTCTTGGAGTTCCAAGGTGCTAACGCGTTTCGTGTCCGCGCCTATCGCAATGCATCGCGCACGATTCGCGATCTGGCCGAGCCACTCAGTAAAGTTGCCAATTCGGCGGATCGCAAGCTGACCGATCTGGATGGTATTGGAAACGATCTGGCCGAAAAGATCCAAACGCTGCTGGACACCGGTCGACTGCCGATGCTCGAAGAGCTACAGGCGCAGATTCCGGCTAGTGTCATGGCGCTATTGCGCATACCGGGCCTTGGTCCCAAGAAGGCCGCGATGCTGCACCGTGAGTTGAAAATTAACGGCCTGGAAGAACTGCGCGCTGCCTGCGAGGCGGGAGAAGTTCGCAAGCTCAAAGGATTTGGCCAGAAAACCGAAGCGACTATCCTGGCCGGGATCGGTTTTGCTGCGTCGGAAGAGGTCCAGCGGCTTTATTGGGCCGAGGCGGATCTGTTTGCCACTCAGATTCGGGAGTATTTATGCCCGTGCGTTAGCATAAAGCAATTGGAAATCGCCGGCAGTTACCGTCGCGGGCGTGAGACTATCGGGGATTTGGATGTGCTGGTGGACTCAGATAATCCCAACGAGGTCATGGATCGGCTGGCGACTTTTCCGATGCTCGAGCAGATACTTGGAAGAGGCGAAACCAAAATGTCGATCCGCCTGACCAATGCGCTGCAGATTGATTTGCGAATTGTGCCGACTCGATCCTTTGGCGCGGCGCTACAGTATTTCACCGGGTCGAAGGATCATAACGTTGTCCTGCGTGGTATGGCCAAGCAACGCGGCCTGAAGATCAACGAGTATGGTGTGTTCAATGTCAGCGACCAGGATGAAGAGTCTGGCCCGACGGCTGGCGAATACATTGCCGGTGCTACGGAGGAGGATGTTTACGCGACTCTGAATCTGCCGCTTTTTCCTCCTGAACTTCGCGAAGCGCGGCGCGAGTTCGATTGGGCCGCTGCGGGAGAGCTGCCAAAGCTGATCGAGCTGGCAGACATTCAGGGGGATTTGCACATGCATACCACGGCCACGGACGGTCGCAATACGCTGGCAGAAATGGTCGCCGGCGCAATCGCCAAAGGGCTGAAATACATAGCCATTACGGATCATTCCAAACGTGTCAGTATGGCGAACGGCTTGGATGCCGACCGCGTGCGCAGACAATGGGAGACGATCGACGAGCTGAATGCGACAAAACCTGGCATTCTGGTCCTCAAAGGGATTGAGGTCGATATTCTGGAGCTAGGTGGATTGGATTTGCCTGACGATATACTGGAGCAGGCCGATTGGGTGGTCGCTAGCGTGCATTACGGACAGCAGCAGCCGATCGACCAGATCACCAAGCGCATAGTAGACGCCTTGGCCAACCCGGCGGTTTGTGTGATTGCCCATCCAACGGGACGGTTGATCAATCGTCGCAAGGAATATGCGGTGGACTTGGAAGCGGTCTATGAGGCGGCAGCACGCCATCACAAGTTCTTAGAGTTGAATGCCAGTCCCAAACGGCTGGATCTGAACGACATCCATTGTGCGGCGGCAAAGCAATTGGGGATTCCAATTGTCATTTCAACGGACGCGCACAGCGTGGAAGGGCTAAATGCCATGCGCTATGGGATCTTACAAGCGCGCCGAGCTGGGCTAACTGCTCAGGACGTGGCGAATACTCGTCCCTGGCCTGAAATTCAAAAACTCCTGCGACGCTAGCACACGAGAGAGTACATGCCGGTTCATGGTTCGTGTGCTAAGTCTGTTGAATTCCCCAGAGCACCGAGCTTGCCACCACCGCCGGACTCTTGCTTCTCCGGAGTGATATTTGAGCGAACGCATGCGGTCGGTATACTTCTCGCCAAAGTCTGGCGGGCGAAAGGTGGCGCAAGTTTTTTGCACCGCTGTATTTGGCGTTCTACCGGATTGAGCGATAGCCGCATCTCTGCTGTCGCCGAATCAGGGCCGGCCGCTACATGGCAAAGTGCAAGTCTCTCGAAAGATAAATCGGTATGAATGCAACGGAAATGCAAGCACGCTCCAATCCGACTCAGGAACAGTCGTCCCATACCGAGAAACAAACAGTGGCTAGCCGAGTTGTAACGAACTTTTGGAGGCTAGTTGATCGCTTTGAAAGTTTGGCGGATTCTCGACCAATCTTATTTGCAGTTCTCACCACCGCAATCATGTTTGCGGTCACGTTTGGTGTCTTTGTACCCGGTTTTGATACCAACGACGATGCAATCATGAGCATGATCGCCTCGGGGGTGGGATTTGGCCTGAAGCCTGATGAGCATTTGATTTTCTCCAATGTGTTGATCGGTCAAGTGCTTAAGACTATGTATACCTGGTTGCCAAGCGTTCCCTGGTACGGGTGCTATCTGGTCGCGCTGCAGGCGCTGGCCAATGTGATCATGGTGTACTGCACGGTTCGCAGAGGATATTCACGCCCGCGAATTCGCTGCTACCTGATTTATTTCTTTGTTGCTGGATTGTACTTTTTGAACAATCTTCAGTTCACGACCACGGCATTCATGGTCGGGCAAAGTGGTGCTCTGTTATCGCTGCTGTCGCTTCAGCGATATGCACAGGGAGAGCGGAGTTGGCGAATAGGTCTGACGCTGTGCCTGGCTGCGCCGCTGATGATCCTGGGCGGTTTGATTCGATTCGAGTCGTTGATGCTGCTGCTGGTGCTTTTGATGCCGGTATGGGCGTTTTTTATCTACGTACGGCCTTTGCGGCGGCAGAATTTTTTGCGAGTTGCCGCACTGGCGAGTATCGTCATTTTCGTCAGTCTGGCCTGCAAGAGTTATAACACCGCCTACTATGAGGCAGATCCGGCCTGGCGCGATTTTTACTCGTACAATCGTCTGCGAGTGAATTTTAACGACCTGCGACTGGTTAGATATTCAGAGGAGAGCAAGACAGCTTTTGATAGTGTTGGCTGGAGTAAAAACGACGCGGGGATGATTTACGAATGGTACTACGATGATGAGCAGCGCTATAGTGCTGCGAACCTGACGGCCATTCTAGAAGGGTATAACTGGGCACGTGAACGGATTAGTCCAGCGAACGTGGTGGATGGATTATACATCACCCTTCAGCAGCCAAAATGCTGGATACTGCTGATGGCGTATCCATTTCTGCTGTACTACGTTGATCGACGCCACTTCAATCTACAACTGCTGACCGGCGTGAGTGTACTGGCTTGGACGGTCATTGCCGGACTGATCATGTTTGAAAAGTTGCCACCCGATCGCGTCTGGTTGCCGGCATTGGGGTTTCCCTTTGCGGTGGGCCTGCTGCTGACCAACAAGCAGTCTGAGTACGCATCAAAGCTGAACATGTGTTGGACATTGATTACCTGTCCGGCGGAACGAGCCAGCGAAAGAAAGTACTACACGATTTATCCATTTCGGATTTTTATCGCACTGCTCGCACTCAATACGATGTTTTGCCTGTGGAATGCAAATTATTCGCAGCACCGACGGAGCCGCGCGCGTGTAAGGCAACACAAAACCATGGATGCGCTACTTGCTTCGCCTCACGTTGGCAAGGACAAATTGATCGTCGGCTGGGCGAACAGCTTGCCGTATGAAGGGGTGCGGATTTTTGCCAGTGCCAACTCCATTCGGCATCTGCATCTATTGGTGCTAGGTTGGCCGCAACGGACACCATTACACCAGGCAATCAAGGATCGATTTGGAATCGATGATCTGGCCAGGTCGCTTTATCAGCGCAAGGACATTTTCCTGGTTGCCGAGCCTGGCTACCAGAAGATGCTAGCCGACTACATCCAAGAACACTATCAGGCCGAGATTGGGTACCTCGAATGCCCCAAAGTCTCGAATCTGAACATCGTGCAGGGTGTCAGGCTGGAGAGAGCCGAAGATTCTAAGCAATTTCGCATGGCCGCTCCGCCCAAGTCAAAGCCGCAGTAGGATTGTTAGGCGAGCAGTTATCGAGCGGCGTTCTGTGTTTTAATTGGGGCGACCTTTTACTCATCATCCGTATGCCACTGGCTCCGCCAGTGAGGAGCCTGCCTGGCGTTGATCTCACTATTTCGCCAAGATGCGCAGCGTGTCCTGCTTGTTTTCACTTCTTCATTGGAGAGATGATCTGGCGAGCTTTAAGAAAAACCTCACCCGTCGCTGAGACAATGACCTCTCCCATTGCGAGCGTAAAAAAGTTTTCACTGAGACGACACTCGCCTTCGTCGTGCGAGCGCAGCGATTCCAATCGTGACGCAACCGATCCCGAGTAGCAGCCAGGTTTCTGGTTCTGGGACGACCAATGTAGCATCGCTATTTAAAAAGCTTGCCAAAGTGGCGGCTTGATGTGTAGTGGCCGGAGCGCTCAGACTGACCGCGCCGACGGATTCTTCTAGCAAGATTGCGTTCTGCATTCCAAAGGCAAAGTCGATCAGGCCATAGTCATCGAAATCAACGCTGCCATCGTAGTTGAAGTCGCCACTGATCCAGCCAAGGTTGGGCCGAATGCCGCGCATTATAGCGTCGATCAGACCGTAGTCATCCATGTCGATCAACCCATCCAGATTGGCGTCGCCAAGAAATGTGTACTTGACCAGGATGTCGTCGCTGTCGACCGGCAGCCCACTGAACGAATCTTCTGCCGACATGCCTACTGTTAGAAAGTCACTGTTGCGAATTGCGGCCAGGCCCAGCAGTTCGCCCCCCGCACTGGAGTTAATGGCGGCGGCGGTCGAAGTGCTGATGCCCGCTCGATCCCAATGACTGTGGGCACCTGTTTTATTCTGTGAAAATAGAATCTGCTGAACCGTCGTGGATAGCACTGTGTTCTTAGTTGCGTTGGTTGCGCTAATTACCAAATCGTTATTGGCCAAATCCAATAGGCCAGTCGGTCGGCTGCCGCCATCGATCACTAACGATTGAACCAGTGAGGCGGTTCCACCGGCGGAAGAATTGCGCAGTTCCACCTTTGCCGCAGATCCAATTAGAAGTGCGTTCTGTTCGATCCGATCGGCTTGCAAGCTGGCACCGGCGGAAACGAAAGTATTTCCGCGACCGGTGATTTCGTTAGCCGCGGTCATTCCAGCGGACACGGTCAACCCAGTAGCAGAATCGTTGATCACACTTACGCGTTGAGTCCGTACGCTGGAGTCGGAGAGTGGATCTCGCCGGCTGGCATCAATGACGACAGCGCCTGCGTTACCGATCTGTAAGGCCGCACCTTGTGCAGCGATTGAGACCGGGCTACTCGCCTCAGGAGCAAGAATAACACTCCCGGCTTGCACGAACAGACGGGAGTTGTGCGACAATGTATGGCCGCCACGCATTGCCAAAGTTCCGCTGCCGAGTTTGGTTGCGGTTTGCGAGGCATCGACAGATAAGTTTCCTGTTATCGCTAGGCTGCCACCGGTGACGCCGATCCCACTGCTGGAGGTCACTGTGACTGGGCCTGCAAAGGAACTATTGCCAGCCTGATTTTCGATCGCTCCACGACCGGTCGGACCATTGCCGCTAACCGAAACTGGTTCGGCGGCTGTGTAGTTGACCGAGCGGAATGCCAGCGCAGCTCCTGACGAAACGATTGTTTGAGCTGCAGTGCTTCCAAGTGCCTGATCGGCTGTGACGACTACTGTTCCGGATTCAATATGGTTTTTTCCGATGTGCAGATTGTGCGAGTTTAAGGTCAGCGTGCCGGTTCCTCGTTTTATCAGTCCCGCCGGGGTCTGACCAATTGGGCCATCGTTGAAGGAGTAATCCCGCGTGGAGTTGTCGACCAGGATGGAGGCAGGAGTCGGCGAGCCTTGCACACTGATGTTGGTTCGACTGGCATCGGCATGGTCATTGAAGACCACGTGCTCGTAGTCGTCGTACACGCTACCAGACTGCCCGCGGACAAAGTTCGCCTGCCCTGAATTTTGCCATGCATTACCACTGGAACCGGTCCAACCGATCGTACCAGTGGTCGACCATGCCAGCCCGTAGTCGGAATCAAATTGTCCCTGGTCGGCGGTTCCGTTGACTTGCAATCGGTAGCGGTGTCCGCCAATCAGGTTCGACCAGAGGTTCTCAGTATTTTGCTCGCCACTGTTGGATGCTCTGACCAGAATCGGCTGGTTGGCGTTGGTCACGTC
>JAWXCH010000199.1:0-3525 GCA_034440595.1 Planctomycetota bacterium
CGCCGGTGCCCGCCGTTCGCGCACACCCAGCAGCATGTCACATGAACCGGTTCCCTGCTGGCCGAATCCGGCGTACCACCACCCGTACCAGAAGTCGGGACTGGCCGGCCTCTCACCGATCATCAGCGTGTTGCTGGTTCCGTCCCCGATATCCGCAAACCATATTTTCGAATCGCGGTAGAAGACTCCATCCTGTTTCTCCCAATCCGTCCCGTTCACGCCGAGGTAGCTGGTCGATGCAACCAGCCTGTTCTTGTGAGTCCAATGAACTTCCCCTGCATCCAGTTCGCTCGGACACTGGAACGTTGGGATCACAGTCCGCAGCCCCAGATGCCCGGAAAAGGGAGAAGGGCTCGACTGATAGTCTGCCACGGCCTGGTCATACACGGCCAACTGTTCGACGTAGGGCAATAGCGGCTGCAGCCAGCTTTGCGACCGGTGCGGCCGTGCAGTCGCCCCTGTAATCCCCGGCGGCAAATGCCCGCGCGCCGATTCGTAATTCATCGCTCCCAGCGCCAACTGACGAATATTGTTTACACACTCCGTCCGCCGAGCACCTTCTCGAATCATCTGGACAGCGGGAAGCAGTATTCCAACCAGAATGCCGATGATCGCGAGCACAACAAGCAACTCCACCAGGGTAAATCCACCCACCATAACCGGCAAGCGGCCATTTGGACGAACGCCTTTTTTCACGGAACTATCTCCGGAACTTCGCGCAATCTTGAGTATTGCGACGAGTTCCATCCATCGAGCATCAAATCCTCCAACGCCCTCCATTAACCGTCTCCCCGTGCAAGAACCGCACACTGCGACCGAGGGCGACTTGCTAGCAGGCGGCACCTTAATCGCTGTGATGTATCCGAACCTCTACACACCAGCAACGATCCGCCTTGTCAACGTTTTCGCCTTTGGCGAAGAAAGACACCCCCCGTCAACAGGATTGCGACAATTATCGCACCCCATACAATTGCCCGAAACCGAGTATTGCCGCCAAATTCAGGCTCTATCATTCCATACGCACCCAAAAAACACAGCGAACGGTTCATGCTCACGCCCAATTGCCTTTGCGTCTCGGTGGTCTTGGCCTCGGAAACATATCCACTCGAAAAAGTCTCGGTATGTGTTTGGCATTTCACGAAAGGCAGGCCGACCCCTACCTCCCAATCAAAGATAGCATCCCTAGAAACACAGCCATCTACATGATCGTCGATCATTTTTGCCGATATTTGCTGCGGTAGCCAGTATTGGCCGACCTTATCAAAGCAAATCTCAAGTTCTGAATACTGTGATCTGTTTCCCGCCATTCGTTCGCCGTACCTAACGGTGATGACTCTTGCCGACCCTGATTCAGCCATGGATCGTTCCACGGTATTCTCGGCAGCCACCAAAGCTTCAATCGGAAGGTTAAAAAAATAGATCGTCCCGTGGGCAGCGTCAGATGAGCTTCGTTGGGTCACATTTTTCAGGTTTGGGTGCCCGTCCACCATGAGCATAGTGGCGGTATACTGCGGATTCCCGATGCGCTTTTCGACAAATCGAATTTCCTTGTCAGGAGAATACGCTTTGCAAACTCGATCGTGCACGCGATACAGTCCGTCAACGATGCCCGTGTAGGTGTCCTCTTGCGTGAACCCGGCCTCCTGCCCCTTCTTGCGGGTGATCAACACGTCGGTCTCAAAGGCAATTGGCCCACCGCCCCGGTTTTGCTTCCCAAATTCCAAAAGGGAGTCGCGAATTTCGTCAGTCGGTGACGTTTCTCTGAAGCAGCCGGCAATAACCAGAGTCAACAGGCACAGCAGCAATCTGGCAATCATGGATGTTCGCGCCCCGGCGGCAGCGACACAGGGCCAGATCAAGCCCAAGAGCGGCATGACCCACCGTGGCCCAAACATTAATTCACGTCCGCGACCTACCGCTACGCCACCAATGACAATACTCACCTCTTGACCCGAGAGAAATGAGCGCACCGAAATCAACGTGACATAGGTCGAGGTGGTCCCCATAACGCGATCAATCCTGTACGGACTTTTTTAGACGGTGCATTATTTACTGCTTTCATCTAGTAATAATTTGTGCAACCACCAGGGAATCAGAAAATTGCCTATTTGCTGCAACCTGTCGTTTTGCGACCGCTCTGGGTCGTTGTTGTTATCACAAGACCTTGGGTCGGCAATACGCGTGGTTGCAACAACCCGTTGCGCGGTTCCGACAGCTGGACGCTACAGTTGTTGGGCGCCTTGAAATCGTCTGTTTGCCAAGCGCAACCCCAACACGGCACTTTAGTGCAGGGCTGTCGATTGAGAGGACGTGTATGCGAAACGCCGATCAGGATACAAATCCATTCCAACAACGCCCGGCAATCGATGGTCAGTTGGCCAAAAATAGCGAGGTCGGGCAACGGAGAAACAGGTTCCTATTTTCGACGATTCAGCCATGCGACTGGACGTTACAGGCAGTCACATGATGTGGTCACCCCGGATTCAATGACTTGTAAGCACCAATCAGGAGCGCAAATCGACCCAAGGCACCCGTCGTGAGTCGCATTCCAGCATTCAAGTGCACTGCCACCAACGGGGTCGCTGGCAAAGACGGCCTGAGAAATGGACACCGTGAGCAGAATTGCCATGCCAATAGCCAAAGTTGAGAGGAAATCGCGCCAGAATACCATCTGGAATTTGCCGGTTTTCATTTCAATTCTCCCTAAAAGTACCGAAAATGTCCGCAGCAACAACGTATTGCTGTGGTGAATCGAGGTAGAACAGCAGTCGCTGGTGGAATTTGCCGCTGACTTTAGGTTTGACAGAAACGCGGATGTCCACTGCGCCGCGAGCGGGAACAGTCGTACTCACTAAGTTCAGTGGAACCACGCAACTGCACGACCTTCGAAATCCAATTATTGTTCGGGATAACTCCGACTTGTTAGTCATAACCAATACACATTCTGCTACACTTTTGTAATCACGAGTGCCAAGGTTGGCCGGCGTAACGCTGACGTCGTAATTCAGGAATAAGGACCTGAAACCGGCCCGACCACTCGGCGACTGAAAAACGAGAACGATAAAAAGCAACATTAAAGCACCAATGGTTTGGCCGGACCAATGCCACGATCGAACCAACCCGGCGGGTGCTGGCTTCTCTTGAAGACGGTTTCGTGAGATGAACAATAACCCTAGCGCAACTGTGGAAATCGCGAACGACCATATTGGGCTAATGGAGATACTTCCCGCACATCCGCAATTGGTTTTTCCAGCAATTACGTTTCCTGCGGAAATCAGGGCAAAGCAACCTATCAGGAACACGAGGGTCCACCATTTGATTGCCGCTGGAGTTCGGGTGAGGACAGTGTAGACCGCCAATACCTCCGCAAAAACCGCAAACCAGAGAACGTGGAATGGTCGTCCCGTCGAAATATCCGCAAACGGATCGGTCAGCAGCATCCACAGCTTTAGAACCGCTGTGACGGTCAGCAGGCACCCGATCAGAAAGAATACGACTCTCGCCATGGAAGAGACGACACGAACA
>JAWXCH010000200.1:0-5158 GCA_034440595.1 Planctomycetota bacterium
ACACGTATAAGATCAGGTCTACTTCTGAATCGGTCAATGTTCGCTCTGCCGCCAGCAGTTCTTCCACTGCCGCGTATAATTCATACCAATCAGGATAGTCGCACTCCCATTCACCGGAATACCCTTCATCAGGATCACGCTGTTTTGCCCAGCAGCGAAACTTAGCCACTTCATTTTCGAGATTGCTCATGGATCCCAATATCCTTAATCTCTGAGCCGCAACTATTCCAGGCGTCACGCCATCTTTTGCCCAGGAGCGACTTCCGAATAC
Source organism: Planctomycetota bacterium (assembly GCA_034440595.1). Taxonomy (GTDB): domain Bacteria; phylum Planctomycetota; class Planctomycetia; order Pirellulales; family JALHPA01; genus JAWXCH01. Next base: position 272 of record JAWXCH010000200.1, read on the forward strand.
GTCGCTCGCATCACAATGCTGACCTCGCCGTCCGCCAATTCTGGCTCGGTTCCGTTCGGCCCGCGGTAGCGCCGGACAAAGTCCAGTAGCTTCTCGTGGAGACTGTACGCCGTTAGTACATCTATACCGCGTGTCAACTCAATGGGGACATTGCTTGGATCGATCTGCGTACGCAGTTTGTTTTGTACGGCGAGTTGCAACGCAAATACTCGCGATGAATTGCAGACTGTCAGCCATAGCGAGAAAGGGCGATACAGGTGGTCGACACTCCCCCGCATATCCCAAATAAAGTTTGATTGCTCATTCCGGAATTGCTGATACGCTTCGATCAATGCGTCGACCGATTCGCCTCGATCCAGTAACTCGGCGATTTGTCGCTCTCGTCGCAGTAGTTCCAGTTGGATGGCCTCCGGTCGGCGTTCGGCCAGATGATTTTCGAGTTCAATGCGCAGGCTATCATCCAGCGGATTGGAACGGATAAGAGGCGCACGCTCATTCTCGTATTGGTCAGCCTCCATGCTAATGAACATTCTCTGCAATCGCAGACGCTCCGCAGCATCCATCCCAAGAAAATCCGCCGCGTCGCCGAGTTTCCAGCCGGCCGCTTCGAGTGCTTTGCGTTTTTCGGTTTCCATGTTCGCCTCGAAATCGATGCTTTTTGTTGCGTGTTTCTTCCGCTGGGCATTCTAATCGACCGTCATCACCTTCATGGTCGGCGGAGCGTTTTGAGCGTTTTACGTCCCCGGAACTAAAATTATTCTGGAGTGTTTTGCTTCCACTTCCTCCGTCAGTTCTTTCTTGTCTGCGTCTGCAGGGAATGGGTCGGAGCGTTTGACCCCATGAAAGACGGCATTGCCCCCCTTGTCGAAGATGCGGAGCTCGAGCCAGAGCCGCGCGCCGTCGTGTTTGGGCGTCCAATTGGTCCCATCGTGAAAAATTGCCCTGTCGATACGTACAAGCGTCGTCGGTTCCGCGATTGCCGAGATTTGATTTTTGCCTTTGTCTGAGACCACGGAGAGTCTGAACATGTATTGGTGGGAAGGATCGCCGGGGTGATCGATTTTGTAGAGCGCGCAGGTCTGCCCTTTATCAAATCGCCATTCGACACTCGTCGCGTCCATCAAGTCGGCGACATAGGAGGGCGCATTGGGAAAACGGTTGCGCTCTCTGTCGATCCAGTACATCAAAACCGCGAAGGCCAATGTAATCGCCAGTGCGAAAGCTATCACTGTCGATCGCTGCATAGAACGCCCCTTGGAATAGAAGTTGTTGGCTGCCGAGTAACTGGAAGCATTATACCGTAGGCTAAGGTCCGGCATCAAACGATTTTAAGGCCAAACAATGCCGGTTGTTGAGCGTCATGAAAAGTCCATAAACCGGACGCTATTGCGTGCCGGCTGACAGTGCTCATTGGGCACTACGCCACAGGCAGCGGCGTATCGAGCGGCAACTGCGTATCCAGCGGCTCGGTGGCCAGGTCAACCTCCCGTCGCCGGCCTTGGTCTTCGACTTCGATCACCCCGCGGCGTTTTTTGACGCGGTCGATGAACTCCATATCGGCCTTTGGGCGGTGATAGAGCCAGGCACCGGTCTGTGCATCCAGGCAGACCAGCCCATCGCGAATGGAAGCTGCCCGAACAGCCAGTACCCGCGATAGACGGAATACCGACTACAATAGGTGCCGAGAAAGTTGGCCAGGACGCTGTTGAGGACGCGGCGTGTGGGCATCTACACTAAACGGCTCTAGTGGCCGCGTATTTTGGCCTGTAAAAATTGCTACGGGCTCTGCCCAGCCACCCAACCCGAGAACGCACCAGAGGTATACTCTGATGACGGATTGTCGCTGACAACCTTGCAAATATGCACGCCCAGCTTCGCCGCGCCGTAGCCCTTGACGTAGCCGACACCACGGTCCAAGAACGGATGGTTTGACTGATGTTGCGTTGAGACGCCGGGGCCTGAGTTCGATAATTGAGAATCTGGCATTGCAATTACCAGCCAGGCAAGGACCACCAACAGAGGCACGATTCGCCAACTCATGATACCCCCCAGTTTTCAGTGGATGAGACAGATTTGGTACTTCTTCCAGTCTAGAACTGCCGAGAACTATATGCAACTTCCTCGCTAAAATTCCCCGATGCGTCTTACATTTCACCGTATACAACACTTCTTAAACTTCTTTCCGCTACCGCACGGGCAGGGGTCGTTGCGGCCGACGCGCTCGCTGCGGACGATGGGTTCCGATACGGGTTCGTAGTCTTCCGGTTCGTGATCGAACTGATTGCGTGACAACGAGCGATTAAAGGAGTTGGTAAACTGTGCAAGCCCTTCTTCCGAGGTCATGTCGTAGCCCGCCTCGGTGCCCGAAATAAAGAACGACTTGGCCATGCCGAAATTTTTAGGATCTGACATCTTCCGCTTCAAATTGTCGACCAGCCCGTCCGCCGTCAAAACTTCGACAATCGCCTTGGCGGAGGGCAATTGGTAGACGCGGTCGACAAATTCCCAGAACCGAGCCAGTTCATCGATGATGACCGGTGCCGAATCGGCTAACGTTGAGACCTTTCGCGGCACAAAATCAAACAGATACTCCTCAATGCTCTCCGGCGTCATCTGATCGACCACTTCACCGAGATGACTGATGCCGAAATTCAGTAGCGAATAGACCCAGTTGACGTAGTTATGTCGCTCGATGATTTGCTGCCCCTCGGGGGAATCGGAAAACGCCTCACAGGCTTTGTCGTAGTACGCCCGTGCCGCGTCGTAGTCAGTGTCGCCGTCTAGGAATATGTCGCGATCGGAGAATATTCCGCGGCCCTCTCGCAGCAGAATTTGTTCAGTGGAGTTAAACGGGTGCTCTGGCATTTCCAGCCCCAGGCCCTCCACACCAAGTTCCTCTCGCACCGCGTTCCAATCTCCGCACAGCATGTGGTCTATCATGTTGGCGGCAAAGGCGCGCTCGATTGCTTCGGCGGCTTCTACGGCCTGAAGGTCGCATAACTCTGCTAACAATGTCGTATTGAAGCGAATATCGATTTCCGTGTCGCCGCGGGCGCTGGCCATCATTGCAGTCAAAGATGCAACGATGCGCTGGCGCAAAGCCGGATAGTATTCGGCCACACGTCGCATCCCGCAGATGGCGATGGTACGATTGGTCTGGCTTTCATTTTGATCGCAGGCGAAGTGCTCTAGCTGCTCTACCGCTGGTTCCCCGATCTTGCCGAATACGTGCGGCACTTCATTGAATACCCAGTCGTCGTAATCATCCGGCAACCCACGCAACATATCCAAAAGCGGTTGCACGGCTGCGTCGGCCTTCATGTCGCCGAGAGTCCGCCAGGCGAGGACTGGCAGCATGTCGGCATCCTCGGTTTCTGCCAAGTCCGGCTCTGTAGGCCAGTTAGGATCTGGCCATTTTTGCATGATGTCGATCAAGCCAGGCACGTCTTCTTGCGAAATGCGACAGGCCGTCACGTAATAGCCTTCTATCTCTTCCCAGTCGGGCAAGGTATTGGGGCTTCCCGCTTCAATCAAGCGCTCGATCAGCGATGAATTTTGACTTGTCATGTGAGACTTCCTTGCGCGTGAACCAGATTTTGGATTCTAACCAGCTTCTGGTTGTTCTACCGACGATTGCGGCATTTGACAACAAAGAATTGCGACAGATTCCCCCCGCGCAACAAAAAACCCTTGTGCCGCAAATTGTTTGCAACACAAGGGTTCAATGAATGGCGGGGACAGGATTCGAACCTGCGACCTCGAGGTTATGAGCCTCGCGAGCTACCGGGCTGCTCCACCCCGCGACAGAAAAGGACACACGGCCAATCGACCATGCGTCCTGGTAACAGCATTATATCGGCAGGGCGGCCGGTGTCGAGGGGTAGAAAATCATGCCGAGCTGCGGTTTTATGCAGTTGGAGCGTGTGGCTACGGAATGTTTGCCGGTTGTGCCGCGGATGGGCCGCGGATGGGCCGCGTATCAGCGTTTTAGATTGGTTGGTCATTCATCGTCTTCTTGCACTTTCCCCTCACCCGCCGCTTGGGCGTCGGCCACGCTGCGCGAGAGCAGTAGAGCAGGTGAAAGTTGAGCAGTAGAGTATCACCAAGGACGCACTCCTCTAAAGAGGCATGGCTGGGCAAGCCAGCCGTGGTACCCAGCGGCTAAACAAGCGGAACCGGCACGTTCAGCTTCTCTGCCAGCGTCGTGAGCTGCCGCCAGTTGCCGTCGTCCAGTGGTATGCCGTCTTTGCTATGCTGCGCCAGCATGCGACGTTCAGGGTCACCGGGTAGCAATATCTCTTCGCAACCATCTACGCGTGGGCAATCGCGGACAAAGCTAAGCAGGCAGCGAACCTCATCGGCAAAGTGTGCTCCGCCGCCGAGGTGTTCAGGATCGATGACCTGTATGAAGACACAGTTACCGTTTTGGTTGATCGGTATTTCGCGAATGCACGCACCGCCGGATAGTGCGCCGGCAAAGATTTCGACCATCAGCCCCAGTCCAAAACCTTTGTAGGCCTGATCGCCTCCCATCGGCAGAATTGTGCCCGGTGGATTGCCGTACAGCGTGTTGGGGTCGGTGGTCGGTTGGCCGTTGCTATCCAGCAGCCAGCCAGGGGGACAGCTCTGTCCGGCAAACTTGCGCACGCGGACTTTTCCTTCGGCGGTGGCACTGGTGCCAATGTCGAGTACTAACGGACCATCGTCAGCCGGCGCTCCAAATGCGATCGGGTTCGTCCCTAGTCGTGGTGCTTTGCCCCCTGGTGGCCCAACACGCCGCGCGTGCCCGTGCGTATTGACCATGACGATCGAGACCATGCCAGCGGCAGCGATCAGTTCACAGTATTCCCCCAGCCGGCCAATATGCGCCGAGCGGATGAGCGTACC
>JAWXCH010000201.1:0-46734 GCA_034440595.1 Planctomycetota bacterium
ACGACTGCAGATACTCGCCTTTCTCTGGCAGCGGCTCGATACCGAGCTGACGGTAATAGTTTGCCGCGCGCTTCTCGGCAGCTTCTCTGTTCGTCTCAAGATCCCTGAACAGATTGACCGGGCCGAGAACCCGTACCAGCACCACCGCACCGTTGTTGTCTGGCGTGACTCCTTTTTTGAATTCGTTGTTTAGCGCTGCCAGATAGTCGGGATACCCGCTCGGCAACAGAGGCTCGGTAATGACCGTGGTCTCTTTGCCGATGGTAACCAGCATTTTTTCAGGCTTTGGTTCCTTCTTGGCCTTGGCGGTTTTCTTGGTATCGGCACCCTTTGCGGCGTCCGCTTTTGCGCTGTTGACTGGTGCCGGTGCGGTCGGCGCTTCCTCGGCCAGCAGAGAAAGCGTGACGGTGAACACGACTAGCAAAGCCACCAAGCCAGCCGATGCCAGTCCAGTTAGAGAGCGTAAGCGGTTCAGTGTTAAAATAGGCATAAAATAATTCGCTTTTAAAAGTTCGTTCTCAGATTAACCCGGCGCGCCAGTATCTAAAAGTCCTCCAACGGCTCCACCGGTTTTACGGGGCTCATCCCCTCCGTAAAAATCGCCGGGTCGTCGTGATCGCTGACTAGCCCGTTGTAGCCGCCGCTGTCTTGCTTGTCGCGCCCGATGGAGTAGAGCAGCATCTCGGTTCGCTTGGATTTGTAGACAAACGGCTCGCCAGAGTACGGATCCAGTGGCACCGCATCAATGTAATCCGGTGCCAGTTGATTCAGAGTCTTGGGAAAGTGCCCATGCTTTTGGCGATAGTGTGCCAGGCTGATCGACAAGAAATTGAGCTGCGTGGTTGTTTGCTCATTCAATTCAAAGTATTTGAGGTAGTAGAGATAAGGATCAACTCGGTACATCAGTGAATTCGCGGCCAGTTCGCGCGAACGAGCTTCTCGACTGAGCAGCGAAACAGTATTGGCAAGGGACTCAATGACTCCTGGCGAGCGCGTCTCGAAAGGATCAAAGGCAGAAATTGGTACTTCGCTCATAAACGACTGATACAACTCATGTCGCCTGACTGGATCTTGAATCCGCGAAATCCTGGTTATCACATTTATTCGCTCGTTGATTAAACGTAGCACTAGATCAAAGTCCCAAACATATCGGCGGAAACCGCGGTACCAATAATCTTCTCCATCTACATTTGTTCCTCCTGCCGCCATCCGACAAACCGCACTGAGTACTTCGTATCGCTCTCCAACCTGAATCGCTTGCCAGTACGAGGCAGGCGTCTTATTGCGGTCCAGAGCAAGGTACAATCCTAGAAGTTGTGCCTCGCTGATCTGCGGATGCATCATAAAAGTGCAGATCGCCGTCTGGATTGTCGATTGGAGGTTATTGCCGACTATCCAGTGCGTTCCCTGTGTAGTCTGGCGATGGTAGTTGCAAATCCGCAATCCGATTTCGATGTCTCTCAGCATTGCATCAAACCGCCGCTCTCCACACGCCAACATTGCTCTGGCACACAATGCTTCCACCAGGAAATGGCGACTCGCATTCGGCAACAATAAGGGGTCAAACGTTCCGAGCAATTCCGAATCCTGCGAAGCAACCACCGGCGAATAGTAGCGATCGCGCCTTCTGATTTCCTCCAACAGCGACAGTGGCTTCTCTTGCGCTTTCAACCAGGCCGCCACGTACGGATAATCGCGCGCCACCCATGGTCGCCGCGTGGTCGCCGTGATCAGACTAAAGAGAATAGCTTCGCGGTTGATTTCGCCGGGCTCGATCGAAGGACCATTGTCCACTTCCTCTTGGGTGAGTTCCGCAAAAGGAGGAAGATCCTGGTCGAGGATCGATTTTGTGTACTCATCCCAAGGAACAAAATAGTCCCCCTTCGCCGGTAGCGGTTTTATGCCCAGCTTTTGATAGTACTGCGCGCCGGGCTCAGCATTGGCGTCAAATGATTCACTCAGGCATTGCGGCCCCATGACTTTCAGCAGCACGATCGCGCCGTTATTTTGCGGAGTGACCCCTTGGCTGGTGTGCTGATTCAGTGCGGCCAGATAGTCGGGATACCCACTGGGCAACAGCGGCTCGGTGATGACGGTAGTCTCTTTGCCGATGGTGACGAGGGGGCGGGGTTTAGAGCGGTTTGCCTCTTTTTTTGTAGGAGCAAGTTGCTCAGCGCGAAGGAGCGACAAGGTTGCGACGACCGCAAATAACAGAGCTAAGGACAGGTGTCCCCACCCATGCGGCAGATGTCGAAAATGGTGCGTCGGAGAAGTCATGAATCAGTACGAGGTTACGAGTAGTCCGTCGCTAATGGCAGAATCTACTGCTTACTCTTTCCATCAGTTCGCGGCTCTGGTGGTGTCCAGCCCGCGGTATAGATCGCTTGATCGTCGATGTACTCTTCTTTTGTAGGTTCGCCAACGAATCCGTAAAAGCCGCCGTGGTCCTTCCCATCCGGCCCGACCGAGTATAGCAGCATATTCTTGCCGTCCGTTTTATAAACCAGTGGCTGAACGGTACACGGATCCGGCGGAATCGCTTTGACATACTTGGGGACCAGCGCGTCCAGCTTTTCTGGAAATCGTGCGTGGGCCAATCGATACCGCGCCAATGCGATGCCGAGCAGGTCGACTTCATAGCGCGCCGCCTGGCGCGCTTCGATCTTATCGGCTGGAGGAATGGCTCCGGCCGACAGGCCGATATGTCGCTCGGCCAGCAGTTCCGTCCGCCCCGCACGAGTCAGCGACTTGAGAACGGTGCGAATTATATCTTGCCAGGTTGTAGGAGGCACTTCACCGCCAGAGAAAATACTGCCTGGCACTTGTAGCTTGCCAATTTCTGCCAGCGCTGCTTGCCGCGACTTTCGATCAGCTATGGATTGTGCTTTTACTACTCGATTCTGAAACTCGTTTGTGCTGCGGAGCAGTTGATCATAGTCCCACAGCCATTGCCGAAGAGCAACCGGAAGCTTTCCAGGATTCCCTTCGCCATCGCAGCCATTCTCGGCCATCTGACAAACGACGCTTAGGGCGAAATACCGCTCTCCTTGGTCATAGATGTTTGCTAGAGACTTTGAGAACCGCGTGCGCTGCCCTAACTCTGCGACCCTTTGTAGTTGTGCGTCTGTCACGGCGGGGTGAAAGATGATCTCTCGCAATACGGGCTGCGCGGCATTAACAAGTGTGGCGTGAATTATCCGGTCGACTAGCAGCGGTCGCTCCTCTGTGCAGCGCAATAGCAGCGAAGCTAATTCGAGGTCTTCTACGGCCGCGTCCAGTCTCCCCTCTCCGATATCCCACATTGCCAGCGGCACCAGAGCATATAGCACCAGTTCGCGTACGCGGCTGATGGTTAAAATGGGATCGTCGATGGATATTTCTAACGCACCGAACTTGCTGGGAAACCTGGGGCAGTAATAGCGGTCTCGCGTTTTCAATCCTGCCAGTTTGGCCAGCACCGGTCGCTGAGTCTCTAGCCAACGCGCAAAGGCAGGGTACTGCTTCGTCGTCCAAGGGCGGATATTGCAGACTTCAAGCGGTTTGTATTCTCGGGTCTGCCTAAATTCTTCTCCGTCCAGATTGGCTCCCTCTTCAACGTCAAACTCCAGATTCTTTGCTGTCAACTTCGGCAATTGATCCAGCGGTACCGTTTTTGCAAATTCCGACCAGCTTTGATACACCACATCCGCCTTGGGGATTTTGGCAATGCCCAACTGCCGACAAAACTCATCTTGATCGAGCTCTTTGTTCTCCGCCTGAATTGCTTTCCAGCCGAGCATCTCCAGCAGTACGATCGCGCCGTTGTTTTGCGTAGTGACCCCTTCGCTGGCTGTCTTATTGAGCGCACCAACGTAGTCCGGGTATCCGTTCGGCAACAGCGGCTCGGTAATGAGAGTGGTCTCTTTGCTGATGGTGACCCGGGGGCGCGGCTTCATGGTCCCCTCTTTTTTGTCGGCAGTTGCATTGCGCTCGGCAGACTTGGGATTGGCGTCTGCTGGACCTTCTGCGGCAGAGAGCGACGCACCATTGGAGCTGACGAGCAGCAGCACAAGTAAGCAAGTCACCGCAATCGCGGCTGAGTGTTTTGCATAGCACAACATAAGACGGACCTGCCCTCCAGGCGACTGGCCAAGGTGGCCGATAGGGAAAGCATTATTATACAAGCCAGAGCCAGCGACTATCAATGAGTTTTTAAGGCCACTCACCAACTGCAAAGTCGCAGAAGGTCGCAACCTACCAGCCATAAACGCCAAATTTCTTGCACGAAGTTTGCAGTTCAAATCCGCCGCTTTGGTTATACTTTGCTACCAGAACGAAGCGTTGCAAATTCAACGCACATCCAGAAATCGATATCTGTCAAAGAGCCACATGCATAGTGACCTTGCCTTATTGCCGTTTCAACTGCAAACCCTGGTCGAAGGGGAGATTGATCAGGGCGAAAAGATCCTCTGGGTACAGCAGCCGATTGCCAGCCGCATGGCGCGGAACGCCTGGCCAATCGTCTTGTTCGGAATCCCGTGGACGGCGTTTGCCTTATTCTGGACCGGGGGCGCGCTCTTCATGGGGGGCAATCCGGGGCTGGGCGAAGGACTGTTTGCACTCTTTGGGTTGCCGTTCATTTTGATAGGCGCTGGTATGCTATCCAGCCCGTACTGGATGGCACGCAAAGCACGCGGCAGTGTCTACGTCTTGACCGATCACCGCGCGATATTGTTTGACGCTGGCATTCGCGGAGCCGTCACGATTTGCTCGTTTGAACCAGTCAAGCTCAACGACCTGAGGCGAACGCAGTATCCCGACGGATCGGGTGACCTGATCTTTAAGCAGGACGTGCGTTACAACAACGACGGAGAAAGAAAGCATTCACCGGTGGGCTTCATCGCCGTGCCCGACGTCAAACGTGTTGAAGAACTGGTCCGTGCGCTGGTCGACATGCACGCGGAGTAGGGCAGGGCAGGACGCCCACTACAGAAAGAATTTCAGCACCCGTACGCCTTTTTAGAAATGGCGCCCGGAGGTACGCATTGGAGCCGGATCGCTGTTGGGGCTGAGCTGGCGCGGTTCGGGCGGTCGATTTGCGACGGCCGAATTCGCACTGGCGGCCGTGGTGCCGTTGCCATCAAAGCCGATGGCGACTTTGCTCGTGATAGTGTCTTCAACAAACTGTTGGTTGGTCACCGGCACGCGTACCGTTTGCTGCTCAGCGACGTAGCTACGCTGCGCCACTGGGGTGCGGATCTCTTGCTGGCGAGCTTCCCAGCGAATGGAGGGCACCTGACGAGTTGCCCAGTACGGCGTGCCAAACGGATTCCAGCGATTGGCCAGATAAGTCTCCGTGCGATATTCGGTCACGGGGACCATGACCGTACGGTACGTCGTCTGAATGTTCGTATCGTACTTTTCGCGATAGACCGTTTGCTGCTGTTCCTGCCACTGGGTATTGGATATCGGGCGGCGGATTTTCTGCTCCGTCACGCGATAGCGGACGCCATTTTCAGTGACAATATTATCGGTTTGCTGTGCTATCGCGAAACTGGAGGGGAGCACGCCGATTAGCAATGCACAGATGCAGAAAGTTCGACCTGGCTGGTTCATAAAAGCTACCAAAATGGCCACAAGTCCGGTCCCCCTGCGCACGCCGTTGTTATTATCGGCTTGAATTGCCCAGTCGCTTGAGATGGAGACGGGCAAGGGAGTGTGTCGCCCTATTCCCCAGCTTGTGTGAACTGCTTATATTCAACGATTGATCGGCGATAGCTTGACCACCGTACCTTTTGCCCCGTATTTGCTGCCATCCATTGCTAGAGGCCCGTTGCATGATCAGTCCGAGTTTTTTGGAAATGCTCCGCTGCCCTGAGAGTGGAACGCGGCTAACACTGGCCGATGCGGCACAGATTTCGCAGTTGAACGCCGCCATCTCCGCCGGCAAACTCCAGAATCGCGCTGGCCAGGAGTTGAAAAAACCGCTCACAGGCGGACTACTGCGCGAGGACCAGACGGTTCTCTATCCAATTGTCGACGATATCCCGATTCTGCTGGTGGACGAAGGAATCGAGCTTGGTTCATTGAGCTGAGTTTATTGAGCTGGGTACAGCTCGCTGGGTTCATTGATCGGGAGCCTTTGCAAACAATCTTGAGCAACCACTCCAAGGCAGTTCCATGACCATCTTCCAGCGAATTATCAATCGCGAGATTCCGGCGAACATTGTCTACGAAGACGACCTCTGTCTGGCGTTTCGCGATGTGAACCCGCAGGCACCGACGCATGTGCTGGTGATTCCCAAGAAGGCAATTCCGTCGCTTGATCAACTAACTGAGAGCGACAGCGCGCTGCTGGGGCATCTATGGCTGGTGATTCCCAAGATCGCACAGCAGGAGAATCTCGACGGCGGATATCGCGTGGTTGTTAACTGTGGTGCTGATGGTGGCCAGACTGTGGACCATCTGCACTTTCACATCCTCGGTGGTCGGCAATTGTCGTGGCCCCCGGGGTAGTGCATTGTCACGGATTAATTTATGCATCAGCCGTTGGGCGCTAGCCCACGGTTAGAGCGGTAAAAACCGGTGGCTAGCGCCATACGGCTGATTCGTCCAATCCTTTTTATCTATGACGCAGCACCAGCTAACTCAGGAGAAGCCAATGGCAAAGATTCACATCGTCTTTTACAGCATGTTTGGCCATATCCATCAGATGGCCGAGGCGGTCGCCGAGGGAGCGCGTAGCGTCGCTGGTTCTGAAGTGCAGTTGTTTCAAGTGCCCGAACTAGTCCCCGACGCGGCCCTGGAACGAACCGGGGCAAAAAAATTGCGAGCATCGTTCGCAAACATCCCGATCATTGAGCCGGCCCAACTGGTCGAGGCCGACGCGATTATCTTTGGCACGCCAACGCGCTTCGGCAATATGTGTGCACAGATGCGGAATTTTTTAGATCGGACGGGCCAAATTTGGGCACAAGGCAGTCTGATCGGCAAGGTCGGCAGTGTGTTCGCTTCGACCGGCACGCAGCATGGTGGGCAAGAGACGACCATCACCAGCTTCCACGCCACGCTATTGCACCACGGCATGATCATTGTCGGTGTGCCGTATTCGGAACAGGGGCTGACCGTGATGACCGAAATCACCGGAGGTACACCCTACGGGGCAACGACATTAGCCGGTGCAGATGGTTCCCGCCAGCCGAGCGAGAACGAACTGAAGATCGCCCGCTTCCAAGGGAAGCATGTGGCGGAGATCACTACTAGGCTGGTCAGGTAGTTGCCTATCTGTCAGAGAATTCTAGTCGGCGAATTCTGCTCGGCGCAAAGAACGAACAAACCCCGTGCGATGCGTATCGCACGGGGTTTTTGTTTTTCACAAACGTTGGCAATTGTCAGCCTGCCTACCGCATCGCCACTTTGACGCAGTTCATATCCGCCTCGCGCTCAGGAGTTGTCAGCCGATGGTACGAGTCATTCCTCATGTTAGCCAGGGCGACGTCTGCGGCCCGGCTCCACGGAGCGGAAGCCCAGTCCTTGGACACATTGGCGGCGTGGAATTTATTGAACAGCCCGCCATCGTCCAGATTGACCTGCACAATGGCTGCACTGTTGGAGAGATAATCGTCGTAGCATTTCTGCGCTGTGGGACCGGTCGGGTTTTTGCTGGCGATTTCGTAGAAGTCCAGATTCTCCTCGCACATCAACTTGACCAGGTAGTCGCGAAACGCCTTCTTCCCCTTCGAATTGCCCATAATAGCGTCAAACGTCGGTCGCGGCAGCCCCATCGCCATTCCACGTTCGGCCACTTCCTTCATTCCATTGCGGAATTCCTGCGCGACTTTGGAATAGCCACCTTTTCCGTCTGACACCATATCGTTCATTGGTGCCATGTACCCTTCCTTGCCTTTGTCGCTGAATTCGACACCGTTGGAGATGTTCTGAATGACCTTGCTGGCCAGCACACCGGCACGCCGCTGGCCTTCAATATCCTTCTTTTCATCCTCTGAAGTCTTCGGATCCTGGTACTTTTCGTTGGTCTCGGTAAAGAAACCGGCGGCCATCATCGGATTGACCAATCGCAGTGAGATAAAACCACCGACCTGAGTAGTCGCAAAGTCTTCGTCACCGTCGGAGGCCAATAGAGCCTGCTGGTAGAATTCAGCAGCGATCTTCGTCAGTTCAGGAGGAATGTCTTTCAGCGATTTCACGACATCCTTGGCCAGTGATTCGACGAGCGACTTGACCTCCTCCTGAGCTTCTTTAATCTTGGGACCGATTTCCTTCATCTTCTCTTTACCCTCGGCAAGCTGCTTGATCGCAAACTGCCGTTCTTGATCGCGAGAGGTAGGATTGTCGATGACTCCCTGGGCGACTGCCATATCCGGAGCACCGTACTTGTACGGGTCCAGTTCGACTTTGGAATCTTTGTCGTAGTTGGCCAGCCGATCATGAATATTGTCATGATTCGCCTTCAAGAACTTTTTGCCTCCAGGCGTGCTTTGAAGGTACGCCTTAGGTAGATAAGAACCGAGAGTGTTCGCCCGGAAGAATGTTGACTTTGCATTGGTGGTATCTCCACTTATTTCGCGACTAATCTGTGCTTCCTGCCGAATCGCCAGACCAACAGCATTGTCCATAAACGCGGTATCGTTGCCGCGCATCGCTACCAACTCATCGCAACCACTTTGGGTTTTAGTCCCCATTCCATTCATGGCGAGTAAAAGCCCACCGACGTTGGTATCGTCGGCTGTGTCGATCAAACCGCGACGCAGATCCTCGTTCTCTTCCAACATCTTGCCGATGGCGTTTTTCTCAGTATTGGCCGCACCCGGGTCTAGACTGGCCATTGCACTGAGAGATTTAACGGCATCGAGTGCTGGCTGCATCTTCAGCTTTAGTAACCCTTGCAATTTGGACACAATTGCACGCAACTCATTTTGGTGGTCGGTGATCGCCTCAACTTTTTTATCGCGTTGCTCCAACATCGCCGTATCGGAGTCTTTGAACTTGGATTTGTCGGCATAGTGTGCCTTGGGTGTTTCCAACTGCGCAATCAAAGCGCGAACGGTGTCGATGACCTTGATGGAGATCGCTGTCGGATCGGCCAGTACTTTCTTAATATCGTTCAAGCACTTCTGGACCGGCTTAGTCACATCGTCCTTGTAACCAGAATCGCGAGAATCGGGCAGATACTTGCGCTTCCGATGGATATCATCCTTCTGATCGATCTCAACCTGAATATCCTTCAGTACATCGGTCGCCGCCACCTGTGCTTGCGCACGGATCGCATTTTTCTGTGTTGGGTCTTCCGGGTTGAAGTTCTTTAACTTGAGCTTGGCATCCGTGACTTGCTGGGTGACCGCTTGCTTGGCCAGCGTGTCAAAGTTGACAATTTGTTGCTCAATCAGGACCAGCGCGTTAGTCGCATTGGTCACGCTGCGCTGCGTAATGAAGTTCCGAATCGCTGGTAACCCGTTCACCGCCAGCGTGACCTGTGCCGTTTGCACTGTCGGGGCCGACTTCTGGAATCTTGCCAGCTTGTTGGCAGCAGCATTCGCCCGTTTGTTCAAGTCCTTAATCGCGACATTTTCCTGGGCGATCGTATTCTCCAAGGTGCCAATATCACTCAGCAACTTGGTAACGCGTGTATTGCATTCTCCATGCTTAAGTGGCTGCGGTACCAATTGAACGATGGCCTGCAGTTCCACCTTCAGCGGATTGAGACGAACACCCGCCTCAGTGGCGATGGCCTTCATCCGCTCGCCAGCCGAACGCAAGTCGGTCTTGATCTTCTCAACATCAACGGGCGGAGTGGTTCCTGGCGATTTCAACGGCGGAGCCGTCGTACCGCCTGTTGTAGTGCTGCTCGGTGGTAGAGTACCCGGTTGTTTAGGCGGAGTGGTCTGTGGCGGCACGCCACCGGTCATCGTTGGCGGCAAAGTGGGACTCTTCAACGGCGGCGCAGTTCGATTCAGCGGTCCAGTCGGACTCGGCGTAGGTGACGTTGTGGTACCACGGGGCGGAGGTGGTGTCACAGTACCCCGTGGTGGCGGGGACGTCGTGGTTCCACGTGGAGGTGGCGGCGTCACGGTGCCTCGCGGAGGAGGAGATGTCGTTGTACCGCGTGGTGGAGGAGTTGTCGTCGTACCGCGTGGGGGTGGCGGTGTAACGGTACCTTGTGGAGGCGGAGAAGTCGTTGTACCTCGCGGAGGAATCGTTGGAGGTGGACTCGTGCCAAGAACCTGCGCAATTTGACCAGAGACCGTTTCCAGCGACTTGTGGGCATTCTCTTTTGCCGTCGGATCCGTACTGCTGCCGTAAGCGCGAATCGCCAGATTGGTCGTGTTTAGCAAGGCGTCAAATCGCTCGGGAGCCTTGCGCTTCACCTCCTGCAGCTTGATGACCGTTTCATTTTTCAGGGCCTCAAACGACTTGCGCGGCGGCGGAGAGGTGGTCGTCGTTTCTCCTGTCGGTCGTGGTGGACGGCCCGGAGGTGTCGGTCGCGAGCCGATCGAGGTCTTGCGCTCTAGGGTCGGCGTATCCTTGCTACCGCTCCGCGAGCGTACACCCACCGTTGGCCTGGTTAGCCCACACCATTGTTGTAGCTGTGAATTACCAATTCCGTCGCTGGCCATCTTTGAGTTCTCCTGAAGTGCCGGAGTGTACCGGCGGGTGTACTGATGATTTTGGATTGTCGAAGGCTACCAGCTCAATGCTAGGAAGGATGCGACCTCACGCACTAACCACCTAGGTGCGACGCGATTCCCTTGAGCGCTGCGTCAATCGTGCCGACCACGTTCATCGGCATAGCCGGACAGTTTTCGATCTTCTGGATCATCGGGTCGCTGGTAAGCATTTTGCGATAGTTACTGATTGTCACCAGAACTTGCTTGTACTTCGCTGGACGGGCGTTCGGGTCAGCGTTCAAGGCCGCATCGAGTGCGTCATCCAGTTCGCTATCGAATTCTTCGAGCATCTTGTCCACTTCGGCAACTAAATTTGCGCCTAGATCATCTTCATCAGGCAGTTCGGCGGAAATCGCCTTGCGCAAGCTGACCATGTCGGCATGCACCTTTTTCTTGGCGGCATCCCAGCTTAGTCGCGACTTGGTGTACTGCACGTTTGAGAAAGGGGTTGTGATGACCGGCTCGGGAATGTCTTCATAAGCCTCCGTCTCTTCCTGTTCCTGTTCTTCATTGACTTGTGTGGCAACATTGCTGTTGCCATCATTCGCCGCCTGCTCTTCTGCTTCGTTTTCGTCGGCTTCATTTTCATCGGCCTGATTCGCAACATTCACATTCGACGGAGCGTCGTTGGAGTTATTGCCATTCATGCCGAATTCATTGGACTCACTTTCGTTCGACTCTTCTTCCGGCTCGATGAATTCCGGATCGGTACCCTTCTGGCAAATCGGCTTGATCATCAGACCGGCCTGCGCCTTGGCCAGCTTCTTCAAACAGTTGGCCAAAGTCGCGGGAGGTTCTTTGGCGGTCTCAAAGATATACTGCCCGTCTTGAACGGTGAGCTTGCCCTTAAAGATTTTTCCGCCCCCGGCTTCCTTTTTGGCTTCGGCAATGTCCTTAGGCGGGATCTTTTTCTTGGAAACAATTAACTGCCCATCACTGGCCCCCTTCATGATGACGGCAAAATACATCGCGCGAGTTTTGGCTGCTTTTAGCGCAGTCAACAGTTCTTGATCTAACTCACCCGTTTTGGCCATCTTCATACTCCTCGCGATAAAAGAGGTAAATGAATTACTGAGGCACCGGAAGGCTGGTCAATGCTCAGTCCCGGAGTCGTCTGTTAATTCGCGACACAAATCGCAAGATTAGTTTCCACGGGTCCGACTGTCAAGAAACCGGAAGCCGATCGGAAGAACTTTTCGCCCGGCGATTTCGCTAGACAGAGTTGAAGCGCGAGGTTATCGCTTCCAGAGTTTATTCAGGCGGTCCATCATTCCAGGACGAGTGGCCTGCTTTTCCTGGCCAGTCTCGCCGGGCGAACCGCTAGCCGGTGTCTGGCGGTCGACGGTGGCCGGGCTGGCCGCGGGCTGCATCAAGGGGACATTGGCCGCCAGATATCGTGCCCAGTAGCTGTCCAGCTCGTGCTGACATTCGCCCCACTGGCCTGCTTGCAATTTGAAAATCCATAGTTGAATTAGCTTGTCCAATTGATCTCGCTCGTCTTGATTAAAGGCCAAATCCACCAATTGCACGTGGTCGATCCAGACTTCCCCTGGTCCGATCAGATCGAAGCGAATCCGCAGCGGCGAAAGCCCCTCCGTCGGCAGATCCTCAATCGGGAAGATGTACTTCGCCCAGCGTGTATGCAAAACCGAATCCGACTTGGCTCCAATCACGGCAAACGGATGATATTCCGCACCATTGATATTGCCGTCGATGGCCAGTCGTACCGACGGCGGCTTTTCGGCATCGGCGATTCTCATCCAGACAGACAGTGACAATCGCCCGGTCCTTGGTGGCTCAAACTCCGCACTGCAAAGCGCAGCACCTCCCTTCCGGCTGACGAGCCGCAACGAGGACTTTCCATCCCAGGCTTGGTTAGCATCGACAGTCGCGGTTGCCGAGTTGGCTTCCTGCATGAGCAAAGTCCAATCGGCAGCTTCATTCGCGGCCGTACTCTTTTCAAAGCTAGCATTCGCCAAAATCGAAAGGGGCGAAGGATCTTCCAGAACGATGCGGCGGCGTCTGAGGTCGTTGATCCGCTGCTCCAGTGCCAGCCGTGCTTCCTCTGGCACCGTGACCTTCGGATTAGTGAGCCGCACCGAACTAGCCGAAAAGCGGACCGCCACCAAATCGTATGGTCCCAATTCCAGCGTCCATTGATTTCCGACGATCGGCGGAATTCGCCGCCGACCGCTCAACTCCACCGCGCGCGCTCCCGCTGGCATGGCTACCTGCGTCGAGACCTTAACCGGCCACGCCGAGTCGTTGACAAAATAGACATAAGTCCCCTGGTCGCGGACCAACGTGCGAATCGTTACCGGCGATGTCGCTGGGGCGAGTGTTTCAAACTGACCGGCGGGAAGTCGGCGAAATGTGGCAACAAAATCCTTCAGAGACTCTTCCTGACCAAGCGATAACAGCCAACCACCATCAAACAGTGACTCCGCGTCATAGGCCGCCAGGCTGTGAATGAACCGCTGGCGATTGGCCACGCCCGACGGTGACAGTTGAGAAACCAGCCAGGTGTTTGTCTTATCTTTGCCGAAGGGACTCTTGGCATCAAATGTCGGAAGATGTGCCTTTTGCGGTTCATGCAGCATCAGGCCTCCGCGCACATCCGGCAGGCTGGCCAAACGGTCCAGTTCTGGCGAGCGAGCAATCTCTAGATCGATTGCTCGCAAAGTCAGCATTCCAGGGGGACTGATCTTCCTTGGGCGAAGAAAAACCATGCCCGTTTGTTGACGATACACGCTTGGCACAATGCCCATTCCCAGCAGCGCCTCTTCCATAACCGGGCGAACCGGCAACGCCGGTCGCAGACCGTGCTGCACCTCATTCCCCTCAAACAAATTTGTTGCCGCCAGGTAGAAACGCGCGTCAGGTCGAACGGAAACCAGTTCTTGATGCAGCCGCTGATGAAATCTAGCCAGGACTCCGGCTCGCCAGTTCAACCAGGCCTGACGGTCCTTGCCGCGCAAGAACTGTGCTCGTTGGGCAAATCGTTCAGGACCATTGCCAGGCACCTTGATCTTGGTTTCCGCTTCAAATCGCGCGATCGTTCGGTCGTCCAATCCCCACAATTCACCTGGAAGCTGTGTGTATCCATCCGCGGACAGTTCGATTGCCAATCCGGCAAAGGCGGCGCGTTGACCATAACGCTGCACCAGTTCGCGTACCACAGCCAGCATCGCTTCTTGAACATGATCGTTCAGCGGATTGTAGTAGGGTGCTAGACCGCGAGTCGATGGATAAACTTGCGAGTAGGGCAGGCCCTCAGCGCCAATCAGCTCAATGCCATCGAAAGCACGGTTTTTCTGACGCAGCTTCTCTTCGAGTTGAGGCAGCGGCGTCGAGAACTGGAGTGCCGGAATGAGCTGCAGCTTCTCGCGATCAAACAGTCGCAGCAGCATCTCCAATCCGTCTTTGCGATACGGATCCTGACCGGAGTCTAAGAAAATTCCGGTGTCGTACCGCGGTGTGGAATCCAAAAGCTGGCTGGGATAAATCGTGCTGCCGTCCGCCAAGACCGACATCATCAGGCCGTTGAATCCAGCATGATTCAGATACTCGACCAGTCGCGTTCCCCCTTCGTAAAAGCTCTGCCATTCTTCCAGACTGCGACCACTCCACGGATCGAGCGTCTCGTTGGCCGAAAAATTCTCGCAGAAAAACGGCCGGTCCATGTAGGCCGCCAGTAGCCGCTCGCTGGTGCCGATCGAATTCGGCAGCGCTTTCGGCAACGTCGCAGGTCCGGCAAACACTCGAATCTTCCCAAAAACGGCGCGAGCACCATATCTGCGGTTGGTAATCAACACTATCGGCGATTTGGTACGTGGCCAAAAAACCAATCGATGCCGAGTCCAGGCTGCCGGTTTGCCGGTGGTTTCATCGGTCGAATAGAAGCCGGAATCCAATCCGATAGGCGAGATCGCTCCCGCCGCATTCGGCTCCACCAGGCTAATGCCGACCGTCTGTGCAACGTCACTTGGATACTCGACCTCCAGAACATGCGGTGTGCCCGGCTTACTGATCGTCAATGGATAGGCTTCCCAGGCCGGTTCGGTGCCCGGTGCCATTGGATTCAATTGCGCGACAGAACCAAGCGAGTGAGAAACGATTTGCATCTGCCCGCTTCCCATTGGCACCTGCCGCGCGCCTGGCATCAATGACCACGTTTTCCATCGGTCGGTCCAACTGGAACTGGTCGGGTCAATCTCCAGAATTTTTGGCCATTCGGTGGTAGAAGCCTCTATTACCGCCGGAGCGACCGCTGCAACGGCATCGGCAAGCACCACCAACTGCACGGTGCGCGTGGCAAGCGGTTTGTTCCACCGCAATGGATTCTTTATGCTGGCCTCAAACCGCAAGTCATAAACACCCTCAGTCTCCGGTAGCACAGTGTTGACATTAGCCGTCGCGGGCGTGAAACCTGTTCCATTCTTGGCTAGCGAATACTCTTCAGACCACCGCTCTTCACCCGTTGCTTTGTGAATGAGCTGCGCTTTGACACGCAATGTCGAGTTCTCAGGGACGGAAAGCAAATGCGGCTGCATATCGACCTGCAATCGTTCTCCCGTTGTATAGACCAGGGCATCGCGATCCAGGCGCACTCGCAACATGTCCCCTGGCGCGCGGCGAATCAGCAGTCGATTGTTTTGTTCATCCAAGGCCTGAGCGTATGGCTTGGCAATCAAGTCACTCAGCAGGACCTCACTGCGGTGGGTCGACGAGGAGTCCTCAGGAGACATCTCTAGCGACAGAACGGCATCGGCGGGAGCGGAAATGAACACATCCACGCCGTCGTAGGCGCGTGCGCTGCGCTGACGAACCTGCAGGCGATTGTCGGTTACCCAAATCGAACCGGGTTCGTCGGCCTCGATTCCCAGCGGGCGGTGCATGGCCATACGGCCACCGCTCAGCGAAATCGTGCCGCTCCACTTGCGCTCGGTTCCTCCACCCCAGGCACAGCGGAGTTGAAGCTGGATATCTTCGGCGGCGATTGTGCCGGCCACAGTCAGAACTGCCAGCAGAGAAAGCAGGCCTCGGACGAACCACAGCGCGCAGCGCAAGCGCACTGGCCTGCGCATTGGCATTGTCAGTAGAAAATCGTTCGCGCTCGGACTTCCTTGTCCGACCATG
The DNA here is from genome assembly GCA_034440595.1 of Planctomycetota bacterium. Classification (GTDB taxonomy): domain Bacteria; phylum Planctomycetota; class Planctomycetia; order Pirellulales; family JALHPA01; genus JAWXCH01. Next base: position 15,804 of record JAWXCH010000201.1, read on the forward strand.
TGGGTGAAACGACGTTGAAGTAGGCCCGGTAGTGACTGTTACCCTTCAAGCACGCTGCCATATTCTGCACTCGCCTAGGAACTGCTTCATGCAGCGCCAAGACGGAACGAATTTTTGCAACTCGAAATGCGGATAACCCTTTGCAGCCTATCGAGTTTCTGCAAGGGAGCGGGATTATAGACGGGGCTTCAGAGTGGACCTAGGTGGATTGTGGCCGGATTGCACCCGAGTAAAGTCGTTAAGTGATGAAATGGGCAGGCTGGCGAATATTGCGAACAGGGTGGTGTGCTAGCATGCACTTCGCTTGGGTGCCGCTGCTGGCTTGCCCAGCAGTGTGCGAATCACTCCCGCACGGTTCCCTGCACCTGGTTGGTCATTCCATGCACCAGTGAATCGGGCAACTCTGGTTCCAGCAACTCTCCGGTGGCAGCGGCAGATTCAATCGACCGGGCTATCGCGGCCAGATCTTCGGCCGCATCAAAGCAGCGGCTGGCCACCTCATTCACTTCAAAGTAGTCATCCGGTTTGACGTAGAGGTCTAAGTGTCGTTCGGGTTGGTGCGATTGTCGTTCACGCTCTGCTGCGTCTCGCTCAATTCGCAGAAACCACCCGGGCGTCGTGAGTGCGGTCGCGTGCTTCCCGCCACATGTAAACAAACAACGGCGAGTTGGAGTGCCTCGCGATACACTCTGATTCAAAATCGAACCACCAGCCAGTGAACTATCCGTTTGCCAGGTGTGCGGCTGCCACCCGAACCAGTCGCGAATCGTCGCCGCCAGATCGGCCGGTTGAACCAAGGCCTGCGATCGGTCGGCCAGTTGACCAGTGCCCGGACGCCGAATCAGCAGTGGCAAGTGAATCAGTTCGCCATATAGCGGATCGGAAATCGATCCGAATACTCCATGCTCCCCCAAAGGATACCCACGTGGCGAGGTAACGATCAGTAGCGCGTCGCGCCACTGCTCATGCTCGCGCAGCGCTGACAAAAAATGTTCCAAGCACCAGTCCAGCACGGCAATCTGACCGGCGTAAGCATGCCGTAGTCCAAGCAGCAAGTCCGGATCGGTCGAGTCATCCACGCGCAACGCCGGCGGAACGACTAGCTCCGGGGGCAACGGATCGTCCTCTGCCGCAAATTGATTGCGAAGTTCCAGCGGCGCATCCCAAATGCGAGCAAGAGACTCTGTATGAACCCACAGCAACCGAGAAGTGCTGTTGTCCAGTGGCTTGCCTAGATGTTCTTGGACTGCAGCATAAAACTGAGCCAACTCGGTCTCTTCGATATCCGCAGCCGGCACGGCATTGTCCATAGCGGCCTCTGATTCAAAGCTCAGAAGTTCACAAGTAGTAAACTGCTCTGCCAGAGGGTGTCCAGCGATCAAGTCCGAATCGGTGAGCAACTCCGCATGTACATTCTGTGCGGCACACTCGGCGATCAGACCGGCGTATTCGCCATGTCCTGCTTCCCACTTCACGCGATCTACATACGACGGAACGCCTGTCCAATAGCTTTGGTATGTATCGAGAACAGCAGGGGAGTCTGCCACAACTCGGTCCAAGACCAGCGACTCACAGGCCAGTCGATTGAAAGCCGGCGTGGGGAGCCAGGCATTGCCATACGGGCCAAGGTAACCGATGTTCAATCGATCGATGACCAGAACAACAACATGGCGAGGAGAATCGGACATCAAGTCTCACAACAATCAGGCAGAGTCGGGCGATAACAAACTCGATTGTATCGCACCCGCTGACTTCTGTCAGTGAGCCTGCACCGCATCGTGCCCGGCGGCAAGCGCAGCTTCCGCAACACAGTCCTGCGCCAGACGCACCGTCTCGGCTTGATCCGCCGCGCCGTATTTGACCATTCGCCACAAGAACAACGGATTACCCAGCAAGTACCGCCGCCATTTGTGCGGCTGCTGCAGCAAGAGTTGCAGCCATTCGTAGCCCGCATAACGGACCAAGCGCGAGGCACGTCGCAAGTTTCCAGCCCAGTGGTCAAACAGGCCGCCCGTCCCCATGCACAGTGGCACATCCAACTCAGGCAAGTATCGATCGATCCAGTTTTCTTGCAGCGGATTTCCCATGCCGACCAGCAGCAGGTGCGGCTGAGCCGCGTTAATCTGCTCAATAACTTGCGGGGACGACTGCGCATCCACGTACCCGTGATGCCAACCGACCAGATTCCAACCAGGAAATCGCCGCTGTGCATTGGCAGCAGCGCGCTGAATGGTTTCGTCGGTGGCACCTAGCAGATAGTAGCGATACCCTTGACCGGCTGTTCTCTCAAACAGCTCCGGCACCAGATCCGTCCCGTTCAGATTCGCCTTCATCGGCTTGCCTTGCCAACGGGCTGCCCAGCGGACGCCGGTCCCATCCCCAAAAACACGAAACCCGCGATTCAGCAACTCCCGATACTCCGGGTGCTCCGAGGCCAGATTCAATGTGCTGGCATTAACGAAATAGATCCCCTTGGAACTCGTTCGCGGCCCGCTGATCGCCTGTTCAAGCAGATCTAGCGCGGCCCGCATATCGATATTATCGACATGCACACCAAACAGCGAAATCAGCGAGCGGGCAGAAGCTCTGATTGTCTGGGTGGCAGGAAACGGAAGGGAAATCAATTCCGGTTCGTCTTGCAACATCTGACTCATTGCACAACACCTCGTGCTAAAAACGGCACTGTACTCCTAGCCAGCACCTGGCGATAAATTCCTGCAACCGCTTCGGCCATGCTCTTATCCGAGTAATGCTCCTGCTGATCGTGCCAGGCAGCAGTCCGTAGCCGCTCAGCCAAAGCCGGATTTTCAATCAACTGAGATATGCCGCTTGCCAACGCCGAGGCATCATTCGGTTCGACTAGCAGGCCGTTCTCTCCATCGCGCAGTACATCCGTCACACCAGGGACGCGTGTCGCGACAATCGGAACGCCCGCCGCCATTGCCTCTAGCACGACCATCGGCAGCCCCTCTGGCAAGACGCTCGGAAACAGCAGCACGTCCATCTGATTTAGTTCGGCATCTACATCGGTCTGAAAGCCGCGCCAGTCAATCCTGTCGGCCAATTGCAAACGTGCGACTTGCTGCGCAATCTCCAGCTCGTACTCTGCCGTTTCAAAACGACCGACGATTCGCAGCGAAATATCCAGACCCTGCCGCAGCAGAATGGCCGCCGCATCCAGTACAACTTCCAATCCCTTTCGCGGGCGTAGCAAAGCCACAAAGCCAAGTCGCGAAGTTCGGTTGTCCGCGCGGCTGGAATAATCGAGTCGTGGACGCATTTCGCGTCGCGACGGGACACCATTCGGCACAACAAACACTTTATTCGAAGCTGCACCGGCACTTCGCAAGTAATCCGCCACACTGGCCGACACCGCAATCACCGCCGCGCAGCGCGGTAGCAACTGGCGCTCGGCCCAGGCGTTAAGCCGTGTCCAAGCGCGCCCGCGAATTTCGGTCGCCGTATTGCCGTGAACATGCAAAACGAGTGGTACACCGCTCAGTCGCGAAGCCACCGCCGCGATCATCGCAGCTCGCGCCGAATGGGCGTGTAAGATGTCGAACTTTCCCGCACGCAGCAAACGAGCCAACTTCCAGGCGGGCCGTAAGTCCCAGCGCTGTCGCATGGGAATCTGGTGGAGCACCGTCTGTTGCGAGCGGCGCAGCGCCGGAAACTTATCCGGCTTGACACAGGCAAACGCCACGTCGACACCAAAATCTGGCAACCGTGCCGCCAGCAGATCCTGAACCCGTTCGGCACCGGCGTAGTGTTCGCCGTTAATGACGTGGAGCGCGCGCAGGCGATTGCTCGTATCGTCGCCTGGAGCAGATGCTGGGAGCTTGGACTCCACTGCGCAGCAGGCATCGCACCGGTTCAATACGGTCACCGGCTCAGTCGCGCAATTAATGGACTCTATTCGACTCATCTCAAAGTTCTTCAGGCAATTCGCTACTCAAACATACGCCATCCGTGCAGTGCATCTGGCCCACTCACGCCCCACCGGCAACCGCCACATTCGGGAGCACTTGATCGCTGCTTCTCCCCAGATCGGTACGGCGGCTGTCCGCGCCGCCGTTGGCCAGGCCAGTCACAATGCCGGCCAGCACAAAGATGATGGAATTATCAATGCTGGTGTAACTGACTTCGTGGAACATCATCTGCACGCCATAGGTCGCCAGCGAACAAAGAAATAACACCCCGGCGGTGCGCACCCAGACCGGTCGCCGAACCCCGCGACACAACTCCCACGCCGCGCGTGCCCATAGCACTAGCACGGTCAGATACAACAACAGCCCGACCAGCCCCAGATCGACCAGCAAACTCAGATACGTATTGTGATGAATCAACGGGCGAATAATATCGAGATTGAGATCAGTGGAGCGGTCATCGATGTAATCCAGTTTGGCATCGGGGAATTGGCCGAAGCCGAAACCCCACAGTGGTCGATCCTGAAACATCTTCCACGACAGATACGCAAAGCCGCCGCGACTTTCGGCCGAGCTTTTGGCGTCCGACGCCGATCCTCCTTCGCGTTCGATGCTGAGCAAACTGTCGGACTTGGCCACCAGTACCAATAGCGCGGCCCCCACCATCGCACTGACGACCAATCGCCGCGACATCCCTTTCAGCGTCAAGATCGCCAATAAAAATAACGCCAAGCCGGTACCGATCCAGACACTGCGTGTCAAAGTCAACATTACGGCCGCTAGTTCCATGGGAACTAGTAGCAGCCAGAACAGCTTGCCGGGCTGGCGTGCCTCTTCTCGCCCCTGCCATAGCAGTGCCGCCACGATGCAGATCCCCAGGTACAGACCGTAACTAACCGACTGCACCATTGGCCCTCGTGCGCGGCCAAAATGCAGGCCCACCTTGGGATCGGCGATGTACTTGGGAAAGACCAGCGACCATTGTTGGGCAACTTCCAATAGCCCGGTCAGGCCGAGGTAAACTCCGAAAACCGCCAGAAACAGAATCGTGCGCTGCACGCTGGATTGTTTCAAAGTCGACTGGCGCGCAAACCAGTACAGCATGGCCGGAAATAGGTAGCCCACAAACAGGTGCCAGATCAACGGGTTGATACTGCCAAAGCCCTGCTCCTTGCCAATCATCAGCGTGCTGAAGGAGACCAGCCCCAGAAACGCGATCAGCATCCAATCGACACGCGCCATCGGCTTGGGATCGGTCATCCCCAGTCGTCGGTGAATGAGATAAATCACCAACATCACGCCGACCCAAATGCGGTCCAAGGTCAGCGGCATCCCGGCCAGATTGAAATGCAAAAAGTCGTAACCAAAGCAGGTGGTCAAGACGATAAACGCCAGACACCCTGCCAGTACCGAACCGCGCAGCACAAAGGCGGCTCCCCACACGAGAGCGGCAATCGCGGCGACGATCGTCAGAAATTCCATCGGTGCAATCAGACCGGTTATTCGGTTTGTAGCAGCGCGCAGTCTCACTGCGCGCAATGCTTCCGCAACTGAATCATAGGTTGCAACTTGAGGCGCGCTAGTGTGCGGTGGTGCCGGTCGCAACATCCACGCGGACGCCTGAATCCTGCTGTTCGACTGCACGAATCACTTGGCGTACACTTGCAAACACCCAGGAATAACCGAAGTTTTAGAACTGCCGTGCGTAGACGTGGCTGATTGTGCGCAATCGTCCTGAAAACGCGCTCATGATCCCCCCTGGTTAGCCCCAGCAGCCTGGAGAGTAATGGATGAAAATTTGGTACTCAAAGATGTGGAGCAACCAATGCGTGTGACTCCTTTACTGACATTCGACGCATTGCGGGCTTACTCCAACCGTTGGAATGAGCTGGCCGGTGAGTCACCGTTTAGTCGTTGGGAATGGCTTGAAACCTGGTGGAAGCACTACGGCGAAGCAGCGCAGACTCCTCGCGCCAAGCGGCAACTTCTGCTGCTGGCAGTTTGGAGCAATGATCAACTCATCGGCATAGCCCCTTGGTACACACAACGGCTGTTTGGCGACGGTCGCGCAATCTATGCACTCGGTACCGGAGAGGTCTGTTCGGAGTACCTATCAATCCTCAGTGAATCACACAGTCGCGAGTTGGTTGTCCGCGCAATCGCCGAGTGGCTGACCGAACGTAGTCTGGATCGCAATCCCGAGCATGGCGGTTGGGACACATTGGAAATCGAAGGAACCTGCGCTGCCGATGAAGCGATCGACCTGCTCGCAACAAACATGGCTGACTTCGGGCATAGTGTTTATGTCCAGCCGGCGATGAGTTGTTGGCAAGCCCAATTACCTGAAAGTTGGGATGCCTATCTGGCACAACTTTCAAAATCCCACCGCAAAAATGTTCGCCGCATCGAGCGCATTGGCGAAAACGGCGATCGAGTTCGCGTTCATCATGTATCGGACACTGCCGAATTGGATCGCGCGTTCGAAATTCTAGTCGACCTGCATCAGAGGCGCTGGATTAGCCTTGGCCAGCGAGGTTGTTTTTCCTCGACTCCGTTTCTGAACTTTCATTACGAGGTATTGCGGCGACTCATGCCAGAAGGGCGTGCCGTACTGTCATGGATCGAACTGGATGGCCTGCCGCTGGCAGCCGAATATCAACTCGTCGGGGGCAGCACCGTATACGCATATCAATCCGGTATCGATCCCGATCGCCTCGATAGCGAGCCAGGCCGCCTCGTGTTGATTGAAGCGATCCGGCGTTGCATTGCCAACGGCTACCGTACGTATGATTTCTTGCGCGGAGATGAACCGTACAAGGCCCATTGGCGCGCCGAACCACGCAAGATGATCAAACTGCAGGTGGTGCCGCCAAATCGCTCGGCCCAGTTGAGATACGGGATGAATGTCGTGACAGGGGGAATCAAAAACTTGATCAAGACTAGTCTCGAATTGGCTCACCTGCGTTAGCGGCTGCTGATGAACTTGGTGTGCCATTGGTCCGCCAGTGCGAATACTACACGACGCTTTTGACAGAGTCATTAGAATTTTCCCAACGAAACTCCATGTCCGCTGTACTAACTGAACCATCGCTCTGCGTAACTCGACTGGCCGGCAAGGAGTTACCTGCTGCGCTGGAGGCCGACTGGAACCGGCTCGCAGGGGACATTCCCTGTCGTCGGTGGGACTGGCTCGAACCATGGTGGAGACATTATGGTCGCAACGAAGGGGAACTGTTCGTTCTCCAAGCTCACGATCAAAACGGTCAACTCGTTGGTCTCGCCCCGTGGTACCTACGGCGCAGGCTAGGCGAAGGGCGCGTCGTGCGATTTCTTGGCTCGGGCAACGTCTGTTCCGATTACCTGACCATCTTTGCTGCGCCTGAGCAACGTACTGCGGTGGTAAACAGCATTGCCGACTGGTTGAATAGCGACAGACCCGGCTGGGATTTGATCGAGCTGAACGGTGGCATGGCAAGCGACCAGGCGCTGCAACAGCTCGTTGATGCTCTCAGTGAACGCGACCATCTGATCTATCAGCGTCGTGGAGAAAGCTGCTGGCAACTTTCGCTTCCGGACTCATGGGAAGAATTCCTCCGCACGCTTTCGACCACTAGACGTTCTCGCGTCAAGAAAATGGTCCGTGAGTACTTTGATACAGGTCTGGCCGTGGCCAAGGTCGTCGACTCGGTGGAACAATTATCCGCCGGCTACCGCCTCTTGATCGAATTGCATCAAAAGCGCCGACGATCACTAGATCAGCCGGGCTGCTTTGCCGACCCCGTATTCATTGCCTACCACCAGGAAGTGACCGAGCGTTTTCTGCAAGCCGGAAGATTGCGATTGCAGTACCTGATGCTAGAAGGACGACCGGTGTCGGTGGAATACGACCTGCTTGGCGGCGACGCCATCTACCACTACCAGAGTGGCATCGAACCAGAGGCTCTGGAATCCCAGCCCGGTCGCATGGGAACTGTCGCCACAATTCAGGCTGCCATTCAGAACAAAATGCGAACTCTGGATTTCATGCGCGGTGACGAAGCCTACAAATCCGAATGGGGTGCAGTTGCACAGCCAACGTGGGAAACGCGGATTGTAGCTCATCGCACCTCCGCCCACCTGCGACACTCGGCCTGGCGTGCCAAGCACGAGATGCGCCAGTGGGCCAAGTCCCGCTGGCATCAATGGCGCGGAGACGAGTAGCACTCCATCAACAAGAACATGAATATTCCATCACAACTTCGCAAATACCTCGTCGCTGGCTATTGCGGCCTGACGCTTCCGTGGCGTTATCTGCGCAATGCACGAGCCGCTGCTGTCGGGCAATCGCCGGTGATGATCTTCTTCTACCATCGCATTGCCGACGATCAGTGCGTGCCTTGGAACCACACCAATGCGGAATTTCAGCGGCAGGTTTGCTGGCTGCGCGAGCATTGCGACCTGGTCTCGCTGAGTGAGGCGCAAGCGCGCATTGCCAGCGGGTACGTCACTCGTCCAACCGCGGCGATTACCTTTGACGATGGCTACGCCGAAAATTGCGAACAGGCGATCCCCTGGCTGATCGCTCAGCAGATTCCTTGTACTTATTATGTCTCGACCGATTTCGTCCGGCAGCAGCGCCCCTTCCCACAAGACGCCGCACTAGGACTGGATCTGCCCCCTAATACCGTTCAGCAGATTCGCGACATGAGCGATGCGGGCATCGAAATCGGCGGGCACACCCGTTCGCATTGCGACCTGGGCAAGGTCCACGATCCGGCCACAGTATATGACGAAGTGATCGGCGGAGCACACGATTTGGAAGATATGACCGGCCGTGCGGTCCGCACATTTGCATTTCCGTACGGGCTGCCAAAAAACATGTCCCCAGCAGTTTTTGATCTCTGTCAGCAAGAGGGATATTCGTCGGTCGCCTCGGCCTACGGAGATTACAACCTGCCGGGCGAGGATTCATTCCACCTGCGCCGTATTCATGCCGACGATATGATCCGCCTGCGCAACTGGGGAACCGTCGATCCACGCAAGCTGCGATACCGCATGCAATACGATTACCGGGCCACCATTCCTCTCAATGACATGGTGACGGTGTGACGACCGAACTGCTTACGGACGAAATGCAACTGAATGAGGCCATCGAGCTGGCAGAGTCGTTGCCGCTGGCTGCGGAGGACTCGCCCGCGATCGGCGCTGCGCGCTTCACGTTGCGAACTGATACACTGGCCGACAGCGTTGTAATCTTGCTGGTCATGGCGGTCGTCCAGCGGCTGGTCGGATTTGGTCGCAGCTTGTTGGTATGCGGCTGGCTGGAACCAGAACAACTCGGACAATGGGATCTGGCCAATCGATTCTTGATTTTTGCTGCACCGCTGGCGATGCTGGGCCTGCCGGGCACATTTGGCCGCTACCTGGAATACTATCGACTGCAAGGTTCGCTGCGCACAGTTTTGGTCCGCACGATCAGCGTTTGTACTCTGCTGACCGCAGTTGCTGTGATGGCGATGCTGGCCGCGCCAGATTTTGTGTCCGAGCAGGTCTTTGGCACCACCGCCAATGCCTCCAGTATTCCACTGCTGGCGTTTGCGCTGGTCAGTGTGATTGCGTACAACTTTCTCTCCGAGATGCTGACCGCGTTACGCTTGGTGCGCATCGGCGCGACATTTCAGTTTATTAACTCCGTGGCGTTTGCTCTGTTCTGTGTGGCATTGCTGGCCTGGTGGCAGACCGATGCAACGGCCATTGTCGCTGCATACGGTGGATCATGCTTGCTGTTGGTCGTGGTGGCCCTGTTGTGGACCGCGCGTGCCTGGCCTCATTTGCCGCACGATGCATCTGCCGTGACGCACCGCGAACTGTGGCCAAAGTTGCTCCGGTTCGCCTCCTGGATCTGGATCACCAACATTCTGACCAACCTCTACGAGATCGCCGGACGCTACTTGCTGATTCATTACGGCAATCTGGCCGATCCGCAAGCAGCCATCGGTCAGTACCATAGTGCGCAGATTATACCGGTCCTGATTGTCTCGGTGGCGGTGGTGCTGTCTGGAATGATCTTGCCTCACCTCACTAGCGACTGGGAGCAGGGGCGTCGCAAACAGGTCGACAACACCATGAATCTGACGATCAAGCTGCTCGGGCTGGCCATGCTCGCCGGATCGGCGGTGGTACTGCTAACTGCGCCGCTGTTGTTCAATGTCGTGCTGCGCGGCAAGTATAGCGAAGGGGTCGAACTGCTACCGCTGGTATTGACCGGCTGCGCCTGGACCGGACTGATGACCGTCGCACATACCTACCTGTGGTGTGCCGAACGCGCACGTCTGGGCAGCCTGGCCATGCTGATCGGGCTAGTCGGATGCGTGGTGCTAAATTTGATATTGATCCCAACCTACGGCCTGACCGGAACGGTCGTCGCCGCGACGCTGGCGAGTCTGATCGTCCTGGTTTCCGTACTGGTGCTGAACTGGCGAATGGGCATGGAGGTCCATCGTGGCGTATTGGTGGTGTGCCTGCTGCCAGTCGTACTATTGCTAGGAACAACCGTGGCCTGCGTTGTCACAGTCGGGGCAACAACGTACGCCGTATTCGGTGGCCAGCTATTTAACGTCGCCGAAAAACAACAAATCACAGCCGTGGCGCAGAACTACTATCGACGCGTTGCGCGACGATAACACCCCTGCACGGTCTACAACTTGCCAACTTGAGTCAACACGATGAATCGCCGAATAACCAACTTACTGCCACTCGATCAGCGCGGGCCACTGCGCGTCATGTTTTTGATCAACGACCTCTCGGTCGGTGGTGCGGAAATGCTGCTGTTCAACCTGATGCAGCAGATCGACAAACGCCGAATTGAACCCGAGCTAGGCTGCATGGGTGCCGCCGGCGAGCTGGGCCTGCAATTGGCCGATCGATTCCCAGTTCATACGCATTTGCTAAAGCACAAGTACGACTTTCTCGTCATCGGTCGGCTGAAGCGACTGCTGCAACAGCGCAAGATCGACGCCGTTGTCACAGTCGGTGCTGGCGACCGCATGTTCTGGGGCCGCCTGGCCGCCTGGCGTGCGGGCGTGCCGGTAATCATTTCGGCGTTGCACTCCACCGGCTGGCCCGATGTCGTGGGCCGGCTGAACCGCGCACTGACTCCGCTGAACGATGCCTTCATCGGCGTGGCCAAGCCACATGCCCAGTACTTGATCGATGTTGATGGCTTTCCGGCGGATCGCGTGTATGTCATTCCCAATGGCGTGGACACGCAGCGCTACCGACCGCTGCCAGCCGATGCATCGCACGCAGTGCGCGCCTTGCGATCCGAGTTGGGGCTGCCGGCCACCGCGCCCTTAATTGGAATCGTCGCCGTGCTGCGACCTGAGAAGAATCACGAACTATTGCTGCAAGCTGCGACAATTGTCCTGAAACGACAACCGGATGCTCAATTCTTGATCATTGGCAATGGTCCTCGCCGCGACGAGTTAGAACAACTGACCGATGAATTGAACATCCGCCACGCGGTTCACTTTTTAGGAGCACGCAGCGACGTGCCACGGTTACTGCCACTTCTGACTGTGTTCGCCCTCACGTCAAAGATGGAGGCCAACCCAGTCTCGATCCTCGAGGCGCAGTCGTGCGGCGTGCCGGTCGTGGCCACGAATGTTGGATCCATTGCCGAAACCGTACTCGACGGCGTTACCGGTTACCTGGCTATCCCCGGTGATGCTAACGATATTGCGGCCAAGTTTCTCCAGATCATTCAACACCCTGAGCGGCAGCAGCGCATGAGCGAGGCGGCGCGGCAGAATGTCGTCGAGCATTGGTCGCTCGACCGCATGGTCGAAGGTTACGAAGAGCTGATCGAATGTCTTTATGCGCAAAAAGTAGCACCGCGCAATGAAGGTCGCGGTGCCACTAGTAGTAAGTACGCTGCCGAGCCAGCAGTTGCTGACGAGTCAGAGCTAGTTGCTCATTCGTAGCGTGAGAGTTTGCCCGTTAGTCACCACACAAATGTGCTAGCAGACTCGTTTCATGTAATACCGGAAGTCTGAATGCACGACGGCTATGGTAAGGCATTGAGTTGCAGCTACGCGAATTTGCAATGTACGCCGAAGGCGTTCCATACCGAAGCCTAGGGTCGCTGCGCAGCAGCGCACCCTAGTTAGAGAAGTATCAATCAGTTACCGCGAAGCGGTTACACAAGCAGCTAGGGCCGCGTTTTGCGCAAACCCAGTAGGAATGTAACCACTTCGTGGTAACCGGTTGGATGGGGACGTTAACCCCAGGTGCGCTGCGCGACCTGGGGCTATAGAATGTAACGCCTTCGGCGTATTTTTGGCAATCTGCGAGACAGCAAAGATCCAAGCGGCGGAGCCAGTGGCACACAAGCCAGTATAACCGAGCACTTACGTGCGCTCGATTACTGAGTGCATTCGGCACTGTCCAGCACCGGCTTGTTGCGGACGCGGCGTGGTGCCTTGTTGGTGCTCCACTCTTTGGTGAGCGCCTCAAACACCTCTGGGGACTCGTAGCGAACGATGTTCTTCCCTTCGGGCATGGGACCAATCAGGCCGCGAAAGACTGGCTGACCGCGCAGGCCCAGATCGGTGCTGCAGTCGTCGATGCCGATTTGCGTGTGCATCCGCTGTAGAACGTCGGGCTGGCTGTAGTCGCGAATTCGCAGTTTGCCATCCGAACCTCGAGTCACGACACGAAACGTATCTTTAGGCATCGCCCGGACCTCTCGCAAAGGGAATGGTTTGATTCCGAGGAATCCATTCCTCTTGCAAGTCGTCTTAGCAACCAAGTGCCGCAAAAAGAGGCCAAACTTGGTCGCATGCCATACGACTCCAGACAGTACATCGGCCAGTACTACTGGGATCAACGAGATTTTTGGCCCTGGGCGGCACCGCGCGATCATTCCAAAGAGCCGTTGCAGCCGATTGCCGTGGTCCTGGTCAGCAGAACCGGAACAACCGATAGGCCAATCCGTCGGCCCAAGCGAAAACATGCCGAAAACAGCCGGCCAATCGTCATAGCTGGACTTTAAAGCCGAATTGACAGACAATTGGTTCGCGGTGATTCCCACCACCAATTCGCCTGCCAGCCAGACATTCATGGATCGAGAACCTGCGTTGAAAATTCGCTATTGGGGGGTGACTGGTTCCTACCCGCGCGCCGCCGAACCGGCGGAATTCACCGAACGAGTCGCGCAGGCGATCGTAGCGTTGCAGCGGGCCGGTACGTTGCAATCCATCAATGACCGACTGCCGAACGCTGCCGAAGTTGCAACTCTGGTGAAGCAGAACCTTCCGCCACAGCAGCACGCCGCTCTGGGAGGCCAGACCACTTGCATCGAAGTGCAGACGCCAGTCAGTCTGATCATTCTCTACGCAGGAACCGGGCTGAGTGATCTGGGGCGCGATCTCGAATGCCGCTGGAGTGCCGCCGATTATTCTGGCCAGCGCGTGGCACATCTGCTGCTGTCCCATGCACACATGGATCATGTCCAAGGGCTTCCCTTTGCCATGCCCCTCTACGATCCCGCCAACCACGTCACCTTGCATGCATTGCAACCTGTGCTAGATGGCCTGGCCGCGTTAATGAACGAGCACAGTACACTTCAGGGAATCTTATTTCCCACGACGACGACCATGCTCGCGGGCATCAAACAGTATCAGCCGATTCAGCCAGGTAAGCAATTTGTGATCGGTGCCACAACCATTGATTCGCTCCATTTACACCATCCCACAGCGTGTGTTGCCTATCGGCTGACGAGCGGGGGAAAAAAGTTCGTTTTTGCGACCGACTTTGAGCAGACGGTCCCGCCGGATCCGAAGCTGATCGAGTTTTGTCGAGATGCGGACCTCTTGTACGCCGACGCTCAATTCTTGCAGTCCGAGTACGATGGACAGACACCCGTCCGAGATGAACGCCCGGTCTCTCGAGCCGGTTGGGGGCACAGCACCGTCGAGGCGACGGTGGAGCTGGCGGTTGCCGCCTGTGTTCGGCGATTGCACTTAGGGCATCATGACCCTCGCCGCACGGACGCCGGGCTGTACGACCTGGAACGGCACGCCAAAACTTTGGCTATTCGTTTGCTCAAGTCGCAGAACCTCCCAGCCAAACTGCTTCAGGTTGAACTGGCCCGGCAGGCGGAATCTGGTGTGCTGTAGGAGCGAATGCTCGTCCGACGCTGGTCCTTTTTAAGAAAAATCGGCCTCTTTGTCCATGTTCTTCGCTCGACGCGAGTGCTATTTCGGCGCACAATGATCATTCCGCCTAACGATCCCACCGACGAGGAGTTCTTGCTATGAATAGAATCACCCGCGTAATATCGATCTGCCTGTTTCGGGCACCCGCCGCTCGATTGAGACTGTCCGTATTCAATCTTGGCCACGCTGCACGTTGCATGGTGGCGATACTTGCCGTTGGATGCATTATGAGCACTGAGATTTTTGCTGACGAACCCCCCGACCAATACGACGAGGCCAAGGTTCCCAACTACAAATTGCCAGATCCACTAGTGACACTAAGTGGCCAGCCGGTGAAGGATGTCGAGACCTGGAACAAGGTCCGTCGTCCAGAGATTCTGGAATTATTTCAAACGCACATGTACGGCCGCTCCCCTGGCAAGCCGGCCAATATGAAATTTGACCGCGTCGGCTCGGACGGCGCGGCGCTCGGCGGAACGGCGATTCGCGAAGACATCAAGATTTTCCTCAACGGCAGCAAATCCCAACCGCGGATGGATGTGTTGATTTACCGTCCCAAAAACGTTAAAGGACGTGTGCCCGTATTTTTAGGTCTGAACTTCGATGGCAATCAAACGGTTCATTCCGACCCCGGTATTCCTCTCAGTTCTTCCTGGGTGAGTGGCGACCCAAACACAAAAAGTAGCAACGGTCGTGCGACCGAAGCGTCTCGCGGAATTGCCGCCAGTCGCTGGCAGGTCGAAAAGATCATAGCTCGCGGGTACGCACTGGTCACAATTCATTACGGTGATATCGATCCCGATTTTCACGATGGTTTTCAGAATGGTGTCCATCCGCTGTTTTATAAGGAAGGTCAAACCAAGCCCGCCGCTGATGAGTGGGGAACCATTGGAGCCTGGGCCTGGGGACTGAGCCGCGCCATGGATTATCTGGAAACCACCGACTGGGCCGATACCCAGCGCGTGATCGTGATCGGGCATTCGCGTCTGGGAAAGACCGCCCTCTGGGCAGTTGCACAGGATCAGAGGTTTGCGATGGCAATTTCCAACAACTCCGGGGAAGGTGGCGCGGCCATTGCGCGCCGTCGGTTTGGCGAGACGATCTCCAAGATCAATCGACGCTTTCCCCACTGGTTCAACGAAAATTTCAAGAAGTACAACGAGCGCGAGGATGACCTGCCGGTGGATGCGCACATGCTGATTTCACTCATCGCGCCCCGTCCGGTGTACATTGCCAGTGCCACCGAAGATCGCTGGGCTGATCCCAAGGGAGAATTCCTGTCGGGTGTTCATGCCGAACCGGTCTATCAACTCTTTGGCAAGACCGGGCTAGGTACCAGCGAAATGCCTGCTCCAGACCATCCAGTTGGCAAGACTGTTGGCTATCACCTGCGAACCGGAAACCATGATGTGAAGGCCTACGACTGGGACCAATACTTGGACTTTGCCGATCGGAATCTTGGGAAACCAAAATAGCGCGTTGGGTGCCACTGCTGCCTGCCCTCGCGAAGGCGGGGGCTTGCCCAGCAGTGCTTTTGTATGCGTCGTGGCTGCATAGCAGTACGTGGTGCAAGCCTCAATACAACCCGCACGACCCAACCACGGTTCTGTGACGAACTATCGCGCTGACTAATTGCGCAATCGATAGCGACGCAACTGTCGTGCTACGGTTGAGCATGAGCGCGATCAACTACAAACTGGTCCTGGCGTGCCTGGCGATGGCACTCATTCCGCCAGCGGTGGTCCTATGGCCACAGATCAAGGAGGCGCTTCCCAAACCAGAGGTGATCGATCCATACAAGGCACCCGGTGAGGTGCTGCACTTTACCCTACCGCGATGTGGGGCTTGTCGCGCGGTGCAGCCAACGGTCAATGCGCTGCGCGACGAAGGTTTTAAGATCCGCACGATCAACATGAACAGTGCGCGTTCGCTGGCCGAAAAGTACAACGTCCACTACGGACCAACCTTTGTCTATGTAGTCGACGGCGAGGAAGTGCGCCGCGAAGTCGGCGTTCAAAGTCCCGACGAACTCCGCCGGTTGTGGCGATCTCCCGAGGCGTGGTATTGAGGCAAGCAGTCTTAGACCGCCTCGAATACCTCGCGTGGTTGATGGCCAAGCAATAGCGATTCCGCTAAGCTCGTCGCCTCGCTAGATCCCGCCAGCGCCAATACGTCTCCACCCTGGAGCACATCCTGACCAGCGGGCACGGTCAGCGTTTCGCCGTTGCGCAGGATCGCCAGAATGGTCGCCCCGGTCAGTCCCCGCAGATTGATTTCGGCCAGCGTTTTGCCAGCGACTTCACTTCCCATCGGTATGATCACGCGCTTGGTAGCACCAAACCCCATCATCATGGCGCTGATTTGCTCGGTGGATTCGTTATAAGCAGTCGCGCGGCCGTCTTTGGTTGACTGCGCCAATGCTTCGGCCAGTACAATCGCCGCTGCGCGCGCGTGACCTTGCAAGTTTGTGGCACGTCGCCAGAACGAAACGGTCAGCAGACTCAGCAACAGTACCAGTACGACGGCACCTTGCAACGGCGGAATAAAGGGCTGCGTGATTGCCATCAGCGGTGTACCAACCAGGATCACAATCGCCAATTGTAAAGCGACCACAAACAATCGCCGCGAAGCATTCGCCGAATCCAGCTTATCCGGATTCGCGACTGGAAAAACTCGGTTGGACATCTCCAATCCGAGAAATCTAGCAACGCGAATCATCCCGATCCAGAATGGCGCTGAGATGACGACCGCCAGTAGAACTATAGCGAACTTAGTCAGTGTGGAGGAGAGTCCAAAGTTGCTTTCGATCCAACTGCCAAGATAGTCTTTATTGACCGAGGCACCGATGATAATCGTCGCTACGATCACTGCATCCAGGGCCATCCAACGAATTGCACGACGAATTCCGCTTCTTTCACTGCCACCGGCTGGGCCAGAACGAAGTTGCTCAACCCAGGACCCGTACAGCGCCACAAACGTCTGTAACGGACGTGGCAGCTTGCGATCGACAAAGTTTGCAGCGGGTTCCGCCAGGCGGATCAAAAAGGGGGTCGTCAGCGTGGTCGCCGCAGAAACGGCGACCGCAATCGGATACAGAAACGCACCAATCGCTCCGGTCTTGGTCCCGACCGCCGCAATAATAAATGAGAACTCGCCGATCTGTGCCAGACTCATGCCAGCTTTGACCGAAGTCTGAATACTCTGGCCGGTCAAGAAAGCACCAGACGTGACAGCAATCGTCTGACAGATCACCACCGCCAGAAAAATGACTATCGCTGCTGGCCAGTGATCATAGATCTGAACCGGATCGATCAGCATCCCGACCGAAACAAAAAAGATCGCCGCGAACATATCTCGCACCGGCTGTACAAGCCGCTCGATTTTAATTTCAACGCCCGACTCGGCGATCAGGCTACCTGCGATAAACGCCCCGAGTGCGACCGAGTAGTTGAACCAGTAGGCCAAATACGAAATACCAAACGCAATCCCGATGCTGGCCACCAGTGTGGTCTCGGCGCTGTGCAGACGAACAATCGTCCGAATGGTACGAGGAATGATTATCAAACCGACCACAATGAGCACGACCAGAAACGTTGACAGCTTGCCGGCCGTATCGGCGATTTCCTCCAGGGACAGCTCTTCCCCTGTGGATAATGTGGTCAGAATGGTAATCAGCACAATGCCAATCAGATCCTGAATGATCAGGATTCCAAAAACCAGTTGAGTAAAATCGCCACGAACCTTTTGCTCTTCAAAGGCTTTGACCACAATCGTCGTGCTGGAAATGGCGATAATCGATCCGCAATAAATTGACTCCAGTTGCGTCCAGCCAAAAGCGCGCCCAATCAGGTAGCCCAGCCAGATCATCACACTGCACTGAAACACACCAATCAAACCTGCCGTTGGGCCGACCTTGAACAACTTCGCCAGGCTGAATTCCAGACCCAGCGAGAACATCAGCAGAATCACCCCCAGTTCTGAGAGCGTGTGGACAATATCGCCATCCGCAGACACGGGAAACGACGTGTGTGGACCAACAACCACACCGGCCAGCAAGTACCCCAGGACGACCGGTTGACGTAGTTTTTGAAAGACAAAAGTAGTGATCGCCGCAGCACAAAGAACGACGGTCAGAGTCTGCAAAAAAGCATGACTGTCGTGCTGAACTGCCCCGAACAACGATAAATCCAGATGTTGTCCTATGAGGTGGTATTCATGCATCAGTTCACTCCTTGGTCCAGCCAGTCTCTAGGCCAAATGGAACTCAATCGCCCCCTCTGCGTCAACCCGAAATCAGGCGGCTTGCAAACACCTGGAATCGTAATGGTCTAAATGCCTGTGGTTGAGGGAGAGTTCAGGCGAATTCTTTGACCACAGGTCGCTCAGCGTTTATCTTCTAGAGAGATATTTCCCTCCATTTGCGTGGCCATAAGCTGATGTACTAGCGATAGCCATTGATCGCCAAAGTTTCTAATTCAAGAGGACCGCATGCGAATAGTTCGAGTTCAAATAAACAGTCAACCACTTTCTTGCGACCAAAAGTTCGGGTGCCACTGCTGGCTTGCCCAGCACTGTTTGACATGGGCCCTTCTCATCAGCTTCTGCATCCTCCTTCACGCAGCAGAGCAGCCGAACCCAAATACACCAGAAATTCCAGCGATCTCGCAAACGGTGCGCGATGCTATCAAACGTGGCGAAGTTCCCGGGGCAGTCACGCTTGTCGCCACACCGGACAAGATTCTGCACTTTGCCGCCACCGGAAACGCCGACGCTCGGCCTGACGCGCTCGTCAAAAAGGACAGCATCTTTGCAATCATGTCCATGACCAAACCGGTCATCGGTGCGGCTCTGCTAATGCTGCAAGACGATGGCAAATTGTCAATCGACGATCCGGTCTCTAAGTACATTCCCGAATTTGCCGATCTCAAGACCGCTGACGGCAAGCCAGCAAACGTCACCATTAAGCAGCTTATGACGCATACCTCGGGCATGTCAGATATCTCCAAAGAAGAAGCGGCGCCAATAACCACGCTGGCCGAATTGATCCCAATCTACACAGCCAAGCCAGTTCACTTTAAACCCGGCACACAATGGGCCTATTGCCAATCGGGCATTAACACGATGGGCCGGCTCATCGAAGTTGTCTCAGGAAAGAATCTGGTCGATTTTCTGGACCAGCGGTTGTTTGGGCCGTTGGGAATGAAGGACACCACCTTTTACCTCACGAAGGAGAACACTGAAAAGCGCCTGGCACAACCTTATCAACTGACTAAAGAGGGCAAATTTGCCCCGTCCGGCAACTTCATTCTCCTCGGAATGCAACCGTTCGACACGAACCGATTCCCTGCCGCAAACGGCGGACTTTATTCGACCGCAGGCGACTACCTGCGCTTCGCTCAAATGTTGCTCAACAACGGAACGCTGGATGGCAAGCAGTATTTGAAGCCAGAAACTGTAAAACTGTTTTCGTCGAACCAGACCGGCGACTTGCGCACCGGGTTCACCGACGGCAACTGCTGGGGCCTCGGCTGCGGCATTGTTCGCAACCCGCAAGGGCCGACCGCAAGTCTCTCCCCCGGCACCTATGGGCACGGAGGTGCTTTCGGCACCCAGGCCTGGATCGATCCGGAGAAAAAGCTGATCTATATCCTGATGGTCCAGCGAACGAACTATCCAAACGGCGATGCATCCCAGCTACGAGCTGAGTTTCAGGCCGCCGCATTGAAGGCAGCAGTAAAGCAGACACCCACGGCCGATAAACCGGATCAAGCCCAAAAGAAGGCCAGTTATCCGGAAGGGAAAATCACCAAGCATGCGTTTAACACCAGTAAAATCTACCCCGGCACAGTGCGCGACTACTGGGTTTATGTGCCAAAACAATACGATGGCAAGAAGCCCGCCTGTCTTTTTGTCAGTCAGGACGGCATTCGTTACGACGCGCCGACGGTGTTTGATGAACTGATTGCCAAAGGAGAAATGCCGGTCACGATCGGCGTCTTTGTCATGCCGGGTCGCGTGCCCGCTCCGACAAAAAACGGCACCGACCGTTTTAATCGCAGTTTTGAATACGATGGCCTGGGAGACGACTACGTTCGGTTCATCAACGAAGAGATTCTGCCAGACGTTGAGTCACGCTCCACCGCCGATGGCCGAAAAATCAGCCTCTCCAAAGATGGCAACGACCGAGCCATCGCCGGCTCCAGTAGCGGTGCGATCTGCGCCTTCAATGCTGCCTGGGAACGCCCCGATTCCTTTAGTCGTATTTTCAGTTCCGTCGGAACCTACGTCGGCCTGCGCGGGGCGAATGAATTTCCGACTCTCATTCGCAAGGTGGAACCAAAACCGCTCCGCATCTTCATGCAAGGTGGCAGCAGCGACCTGAACATCTTTGCTGGCGACTGGTGGATGGTGAACCAGGAAATGCAACGTGCACTGGAATTCGCGGGCTACGAAGTAAAGCACGTCTGGGGCACTGGCGGGCACAACGAGATCCAGGCCACGGAGGTATTTCCTGATGCCATGCGCTGGCTCTGGAAGGACTGGCCGACGCCAATCAAACGCGGCCTCGGCTCAAAGCAATTGCAAGAGGTGCTGATTCCTGGCGAAGACTGGGAGCTTGTCGGAGAAGGATACCAATTCACCGAAGGGCCGACCGCGAATCCGCAAGGTGAAGTGTTCTTCAACGATATACCCGCCTCAAAGACGTACAAGATCGACAAGGATGGCAAGCCACAGGTCGTTGTGCCCGATTCCAAGCGAGCCAACGGCATGGCCTATGGCCCTGATGGAAAACGTTACGTAGTGGCCACCGGGACAGAACAAATTCTGGCTTACGATGCGGATGGAAAGGAAAGCGTGATCGCGGACGGCTTTCGCGGTAATGATCTGTGTGTCATGCACAACGGGGGAATGTATGTGACCAGTCCGGTGCGCGAGAAGCCAGCAGACAGCAAGGTCTGGTACATCAGTCCGAAAGGGGAGAAGAAGGTGGTTGATACGGGACTGACCTTTCCGAACGGCGTCACCCTGTCGCCCGACCAGACGCTTCTCTATGTGGCCGATAGCCGAACGCACCTAATCTATAGCTACCAGATTCAGCCCGACGGCTCACTGAAGTACAAACAGCGCTACTACCACCTCCACGTACCCGATGATCTTGATGAGAGCGGTGCCGATGGCATCCGCGCCGATCGCGATGGGCGGCTGTATGTGGCCACGCGGATGGGAATTCAGGTCTGCGATCCAATCGGCCGCGTGACCTGCATGCTGCCCCTCCCGTTTCCTAACAAACGCGCCACGAATGTTTGCTTCGGCGGGCCGAACTTTGACACGCTCTACGTCACCGCCGGTGACCGTGTCTTCAAGCGAAAGCTAAAAGTGCAGGGGGCGAAGTCGTTTGAGGCACCGGTAAAGACGCCAAATCCGCCACTGTGATCCGCTTGGCGGAGTTATTGTCCCCGCTGGTTGGACCGCTGTTACAGAGGGAAGTAAGCCGATTATCACAGGAACGTACGCTAAGCGCCTCGACACGTATTATTGGGACACTGCATCTTAAATTCGCATGTTGCAGAAGGATCGCAAAACATGAGGTATCTCTTTCTAGGCCGCACTCGCTTTCATTTTGGCATACGGACGTTGCTACTATTGACGGTTGTGGCCGCTGCCGTGGCCTGCGTGTTCGTCAATTGGGATCAGTCCGCGCGATTGCAACGATCAATCGCTTCTGGTCCGGGTATTGTCAAGGTTCATTACTCTGGTGATTACGATCCGGATAAAGATCCATCACCGGTGCCAGCGTTCCTTCAGGGGCTTTTCGATCACCATCATTTTCGTTCGGTCACTAGGATTGCGACAAACGATGCGCATGGGCATCTAAGCTCCCTCTCCAAACTACCGAAACTTGACACGTTGGTGATAGTGCTGAATCCCGACCGTCCCTGTAGCGCCGAAGACTTTCGTGAACTGCGTAACGTGCAGCCGTTGAGATCGCTTTCCGTTTGCAATCCGAGGCTCAGGCCGTCTATTGATCGCCTTGTTTCACTGGATGACTCTCAATTCAATGAAATCTGCTCTTTGACGCAATTGGAGACATTGGAACTGGGGCGTTGTCACGAGGTATCCCCGGCCATTCTTGCGAAGACTGTCCAGTTAACGAGTTTGAATTCGCTAACCCTGTGTCTTCCCAAATATGCCAGCCTCAATTGGAGAGGGGATTTGAGCGGTTCGCCATTAACTTCGCTCCGATTTCGCAGAGTAAGGGAGGAAAATAGAGCCTACTACTCGCGTCGGGATCGGACGCTACCGGTTATCGATCTATCTGGATCGCAAAATCCGTTGGCATTCTTAACGGAATTACGACAATTGAGATCGCTTTCTGTTCTCCTAGATGTACCAACCCGGCAAGCGTTGATCGATTGCTTGCCTAAGCCGACGAATCTACAACAATTGGGAATTTATCTTTCATGGGACTGCAAACATGAGGACAAAAAGTACAGCGATAAAATGGCCTCAATCGGATCTGTCATTCCGATGTCGCTCGAAAAATTAACACTTGAGTTTTACGACCATCTCACTGATGAGGATCTGATGGTATTTGCAAAGCTTCCTAAACTCAAAGCATTGAAGGTGTACGGGGCTAGGCTTGCCACTGACGTTGGTGTGCTGTCATTCTTGGGTGCAGCTCACATGGAATATCTTGAGTTTCAGCTATCCGGGAACACCAACGAGGGCGCAAAAAAATTACGCACTTCCCTGCCGACGACCGAAGTCATAACATCTTGGTCGACCACGTATAGTACCGCAGGCAAAGGCAATCCTCGCGTCAACACCAATACCAAGCCAACTTCTCAATAAATCCCCGCACCAAAATATTTCCATTTTCGCGCTTGAAAAAAAGCCAGCACCTCTGCTAGAACCGAATCACCGCCAACGAGGCCTCTGCAATGCGCAGCTGAATTACAGAGCTTTAAGACGTGACTCTTCCCCGTGTTCGATCGGCGCGGGGCAGTCCTACAAACAATCCTTCCCGCTAGCTTAGTGACTTACCGACCGGTAGGTCGCTTGCTTCACGAAAAGTGACCAGGGATAGGCGGAGATGCTAAGCGACTGACAACAGCGATGCTCTGCTGATTCACTGTTCAACAATCGCGAAGCGTGGGTGGGGGTGTCAAGCCGTGTGGGGGCAGAACCGTAGAAAATAGACCGACAAATCGCTCATTTGCTGTCAGCTACTCTCTATATCCCAAAAGTTCGCTTTCTCACGGCCCGAGACGTTGGCCTGTCAGTCGAGCTCTGGCATGCCAAAGCGTAGCGTGGAAACAAGATAATCAAACTGCAACAAAAGATGCCCGAAATACGCCATGTTTTGTGGTATCGCAGTTCGACCCCGTTTCGCACGTGAAGGTTGCACTATCGACTAGAGACCTCTGTCAGGAGCGTCGCCCGCTAGAGATAACCTCTGATCTAACAATCAGAGCCGTCGCGAATGGGAACAACTTCGGGCAGTAAACACACTTGGTGTGGCACCGGGTATGGCTATTCGGTAAGTGACAACAGATGGTTGGCGTGGACAGCGCGAGAATCACCGAACCGCAGAAAGTGCCGATAGTTTTACCAGTCAAGTGGCTAGCGCACTCTTGTTCGCCCTCGAAGGTTGCACGGCTGACCAGAGACCTCTGAACGGAGCGTCGCTCGCTAGGGATAACCTCAGACCAACAAGTCAGAGACGTCGCGAATGGGAACAACTCCGGGACACTAAGCACGCCTGCTTTGGCATCAGGTAGGGCTGCCGGCCGTGACAACAGATGGCTGTTGATACCGGACGCAAGGGTGTACCAGGAACCTGCGGGTGCATTCCAATCGTCCAACCCCCATCCAAAGTCAGCGGGCTTTTTCGCGAGAACTGTTTGCCCGTCTGCGCTACCCCTGCGCGCCAACCGTCTACCACTGCGCGCAGCCCACTGCTACGGCTGAAACGCAAAAATCTTCTTCCAATCCCTTCGCATACTAATCACCGTCCATTTTCGTTTTCTCACCTCGGCCATCAGCTCATCGCTGAACGTACCGATGATCGAATCCTTGCCATAAGCGTACTCGCGTTCCGCGTCATCGTGATGGACCAGCATCATCAGGTGTGCCCCCGGCGTTACTTGCGTCCATTCCAGCATTTGCTGGTCGCCGGTGGAGTTACCAAACGCGGCCAGCGGGGGGCGGCCAATAAATTGACCAATTCCGACCGGCTTGCCTCCCTTGTCATCGATAAAGTTGATCTCAGGCAGCCGCATCAGCACCGGCCCAGTTGGTCGCATCTCGTACTTGGTTTTAATGCTGCTCCCGATCACTTGTTCCGGCGGAATGTTGTAGACCTTGCTCGTCCAGGGACGCATGAACTCGATTCCACCTCCCGAGACAATGTATGTCTTAAACCCCTTGGCTTGTAGCAGGTTGATAACCTCCAGCATCGGCTGATAGACTAGCTCGGTATAGGGCCGCTTAAACTTCGGATGACGCGCGGTCTTAATCCAATCCAGTACAATCTGCTCAAACTCCGCCGTCGTCATGCTGGCATGCGTGGTCATGACCAGCTCGGCCAGGCCACGCTCTCCCAGATCGGCCAGCGCCCTATGATCCGCTTCCAATACCGACTTGAACGGCTGCGTCGTTTTCCATTCGGGATGCTGCGCGGCCAGCGTATGGATGCGATCAAAAGTAAACGCCGCCTGCACATACATCGGCTGCTCGCACCACAGCGTGCCGTCGTTATCAAACACGGCGATCCTCTCTGCGGGCGGCACAAAACTCTCACTGTCTTTTGACGTGGCCCGGCCAACAAAATTAAGGATCGCCTGCTTGGCCGGCCCGTCGTTCCAAGAGGGGAGGGGATCGTCGGCCTGTGCCGTCGCGATTACAAACAGCCAGGCAATCACTGCCGCCACAGTTCGGTTCATCATTTACTCCAAGAATATTCGGCACTCCAGGAATCTATTTAGCGGTCTGCGGAGGAGTCTCTGCCGATTTAGCACAGCGAAATCCGACATGCGACATGCTGGAATCGAAGCTCCCCGGCTGCCGCGAACTGGGCCGATAACGCAAACAGTACGAGTCGTCACACAAGAACGATCCCCCTTTTTGCACCCGTGCAATCGAATGCGGCTCCCGAGGGTTATTGCTGCGCGCCGGACCAGTTGGATTCCGCGTAACTGAATTGAACGGACGCTTTTCGTACAGCTCGGCGTCGTACCAATCCGAACACCATTCCCAAACATTGCCGGCCATATCGTGCAGTCCATAACCGTTGGCCGGATATTTTCCAACCGGCGCGGTCCAATCATAGCCGTCCGCTTTGGAGTTCTTGTAAGGAAATTTGCCCTGCCAGATATTGGCCCGGATATCCTCATCACTCGGGGGCTGGTCGCCCCAGACATAGGTGCGTTCTTTCAGGCCGCCGCGTGCGGCAAATTCCCATTCCGCCTCGGTTGGCAGGCGTTTGCCAGCCCACTTGGCATAGGCCATTGCGTCATCCCACGCGACATGCACGACCGGGTGATTATCCAAGCCGTCGATGTTGCTCTTGGGGCCAGTTGGATGACGCCAGTCGGCGCCAGGTGTCCAGCTCCACCACCGTGCAAAGTTATTCAAAGGGACTGGTGACTTCGGTGGAGTGAAGACCAGCGAACCAGGGACCAGCGATTCTTTTGGCGGTGGAGGTGTTCCTGGAGGCGACTGCGCCAGAATTTCCTCGACAGTGGGCGCGCGCTCGGCAGTTGTTTTGTATTCGGTGGCATCGACGAACTTCCGGAATTCGGCGTTGGTGACTTCGTGCGTTTCCATCCAGAAGCCATCGACGTAGACAGGGTGCGCCGGTTTTTCTTCGGCCCAGCCGACTGCGGCATTGGTCCCCATCATGAACTCCCCCCCAGGGATCCAGGCCATCCCTTCCGGTGGTTTTCCCGCCGGCGCTTTGCTCGGGTCTTTTGCGGCAGGCGCTGCGGCGCTCTTTTCTGAAGATAGCGTTTCTGGATAAGCTTGCACACTTCGCCAATTGCTGGACGAAGTTACCACTGCCACTACGATCAGCAACAGTAAACCAAAACCAATAAAGTATTTCATAGCCGGGTACGATTCGTTTGCGAGTTTTCAACGTAAAATGCCCATTTCAAATGTAGCATGCCCGCCGGCCGGTCGCTACAAATCGGCCAATTCAACCCTCCAAAGCACGTCGATGGCCGTCATTTGGGCTTTGCCCTGGACTTTTTTTTCTGCTTGCCGAGTTGTTTCTTATAGGCCTTCAACCGCGCATCCTCGGCTTTTAATTGCTCTTCGCTCGGCCTCCCTCCAAACTGCTTCCAGTACAATTCCTTGTAGGGATTTACCATCGGACCTTCCGCATTTTCATTCACCAGCAGCGGCTGAATCTCATTCCACCACTTGTCATAATCCTTTCGCAGCCGAGCGACGACCTCAGGATGCTGACCAATGACGTCCACCTTTTGACCAGGGTCCGCTTTCAAGTCATAGAGTTGTTTGTTGTTGACCAGCGCGTACTGCTGATCACGAATCGAGAAGTTCTTATGCTTGGCATCCGCAATCTCGCCATGCTCCCAGCGTCCGCGATGCGTGACCAGCGTCCGATTCGGCCAATCGGCATTGGGGTTCTTGAGCAGCGGCATCAGGCTACGCCCTTCGACCTGCGACTTCACTTTGTCTGACGATTTTACTCCGGCGATCTCAGCCAGCGTCGGAAAGATATCGATGTGCGTCGCGAGTGCCGCAGTCTCCTTATTTCCAGCAAAGCCCGCGGGCCATCGCCAAAATGATGGCACGCGCACGCCCCCTTGACACTCAGTCCCCTTGGAACCGCGCATGCCAGCGTTGAAGATCGGTACTCCGGCCGTGCCGCCGTTGTCGGTCATGAAAATCACGAGCGTGTTCTCCGCCAGGCCTTGCTTCTCCAGGAACGCGAGCAACTGGCCAAAGTTGTCGTCAATGTTTTCGATCATCCAGTAGAACTTTTCGGCATTTGCAGGAATCTTACCGGTATAGTTGAGCTTGGCACCTTCCGGAATCACATGCGGCGTGTGTGCAGCATTCGGCGTGATCACGGCAAAAAACGGTTGGCTAGGCTTCTGCGCTGCGATCCACTTCTCCGCCTGATTGAAAAACAGGTCCGTACAATAGCCGTCCGTCTTTATAAACTTACCATTGTGCAGGATCGCCGGCTTGTTGTTCGTGTTGTCGGGCGCATCGCCGCAGCTACCGGGGTACGTCTGCCCAATGCCACCTGCCCCGTGGATGTACACTTCGTCGAATCCGCGGCGGTTCGGCTGGTACTCCGCTTCATCCCCCAGATGCCACTTTCCAAAAATGCCGGTGGTGTAGCCCGCGGATTTGAGAGCATCGGCCAGTGTCACCGAATCCAGCGCCAACCGTTCTCGTTCCCAAATAGAGTGCGTCACGCCGTTCTTGAACTCATGCCGGCCGGTCAGCAATGCTGCACGTGTGGGAGCACAGGTCGGGCTGACCTGAAAATCGGTGAAGCGAACACTCTGCTTGCTGAAGGCGTCAACCGCCGGCGTCTTAATAATCGGGTTGCCATTGCAGGCGAAATCACCGTACCCAACATCATCGGGCATCACGATGATGATATTGGGCGGTGCTGCTTGGACATGCGAGGTCCATTGCGGCAGCCCGGTTATCAAGGCGATGCAGGCAAACAAATTTGCGAGACGGGGCAGGGGAGTGAACCAACTTGTCAACTGTGCAAGTTGCAGCGCAGAACAGACCGAGCGGCGTGGAGCGAGGACCAATGGCATTAGACAAATTCCAATAAAGCTGTGCGAAAACCGAATGATCAGGTACTTCTTAGCCTAACTCACGAGTCGTGACAAAAAAAGGCGTGGCAGCCAGCCCGGCCGAGTTGCGTCCCCTCCATTGGGAGGACTAAGATACGAAAGCTTGCCGCAGACACAATCCAGCAGAGGTATTATGAAAATAATCGAAGGACATGAAATCATTGGCCAGCGACTTCGCGATCGCGCCGCCGAAACGCACCGACTGGTAGGCCAGATGCCGGCAGAAACATTGGTCGACCTCTGGCTGACTGTTACGTCTCAGATTGTCAAACGTGGCTTTTTGATCGAATACCGCGATCTGGAGCCACCGCGTACAGGCATCTTTGACGGCCTGCGCCTGGTCGTTGATCCGGATGTCGGCTTTGAGATGCAGTGCTTTATCCTGTTACACCTGTTTGGCCACAGCGTGCAGTGGGTGGCACCATCGATCGAACACAAACTGCATGCCTTGCAGAGTACGCCGGACAAGCAAGAGTTCATGCAGGTACTGCATGACTACGAGTACGAAGCGGCCGGCTTTGGCATGCAGCTTCTGCACGACGCGGGCATTCACCACTTGGACGCCTGGTACAGTGACTTCGTGGCGACCGACTGGAAGTACGTCGAACGGTATTATGAGAACGATACGATTCCACCCTGGGAAGAATGCGTAATGAATCAGCAGCCACTCATTCAGGCACTGCCCATTCCAGAGCTGGTCCACCGCGAAGTAGAAGTGCGGTTCGCGTTTTAGCCACCTGCAAGGTTAGAGAGAACCGGATAGAAAGAACAAGTATGGAAAGGATACACAGGATTGTTTTTGACTTATCCTGTCTATCCTGTCCATCCTTGTTAATTGCCTTCGTCGGGTAGGCAGAAAAGCAGCTACTGCGTCTGCAAGCTCTTGCTACGCAGCAGATCCGGGGTCTCTTCCACCAAATCCAGCCCGGTGGCGAACTGCAATTCGTTCATCGTCTTTTCCGTGTCCAGCATACTGGCAGCGACCTGATCGACCTGACCAGAGATATAGTCCGGCTCCTGACGGTTGACCGCCAGTTCGCTCAGCGAACGAATCTTGTTCTCCAGCCGTTCGATCTCCAGTTTCACCAACTCGTAGTTGTCGCGCGCCTTCAATAAATTGGCCAGCCGATCCTTACAAGTAGCGATATTGTCCTCAATCGCACGACGAATCCGCTGCTGTTGCGGGCTAAGGTCACCGGTCGGAATCGTGGCGAGGCGCTTTTCGCTATTTTGAATGTCCTGCCGAATCTGTTGCTCGCTGGTCTTCTGCAAGAACCGCTGAAGTGCGTATTCCGTGTACAGCAGTCGCAGGTGGATCCACAGCAGCCGATCCAGCCCGTCCGTCTGAAAGCTTTCTAAAGGAAGCTCGGCGGTATTTCGTCCGCCAGGGCTTTTAAGCTCGCTCGCAATATGCTGCAATTCTAGGCACCGCGTGCGCAGGGCCTCAAAGCGATCCATCGACTCTCGCGGCAGCGAACCGGCTATCCGTTCGAGAGTGCGTTGTGCATCGACGGACGAGGCACTGCGTGTCTGTTTTGCCTCTTGTGCATCAACGTATTTTTGAAATTTCGGATGCGTGCTTAGCATGCCGAGGTATGCGACTTCACCAGCGACGACCAACGGAATGACCACGTCCGGCTGCCCGCTGATGGCACCAAACGTAGCAGCGCCAAGGAATACCAGCAGGTTCCAATGATTGGTGAACGCCGTCTTGATGTATTTGCCAAATCGCACAGCAGCAACGGGGTTGAGTGGTACACAAAAAATCGACGTTGCCCGACACACGGCAATCATCACGCGCAGTTTACTCCGACCGCTTCTCTTCTTCCAGCCGGCTGATCACATCGCGAATATAGTATACCGTCTCCTGAAAGCGAGGCTCCTTTTGCATCAATTTTGCCGGGCGATCTGCCGGCTGGATCTCGATTTCTTCCAGAATTGTCCCTGGGGCATTGCTCATAATGTAGACGCGATCCCCCAGGAAAACCGCCTCATCGATGCTGTGCGTGATGAAAAACACCGTCGCCTGCACCTCTTTCCAGAGCGCCGTCAATTGGTCCTGCATATTCATGCGTGTGATCGGATCGAGCGCTCCAAACGGCTCATCCATCAGGATAATTCGCGGGCGTAAAATCAACGTCCTTGCAATTGCCACGCGCTGCCGCATGCCGCCGGAAAGCTCGTGCGGGTACTTTTCAGCATCAGTATCCACATTCAGGCCGACCTGCTTGATCCAGTGCCGCCCCAGCTCGTACCGCTCCTTCCGCGATACCCCCTGACACTCCAGGCCAAACACGATGTTGTCCAACACCGAGCGGTTATCAAAGCTGGTGTAATCTTGAAACACCATCCCGCGATCCGAGCCAGGCCCATGCACCGGCTTGTCCAGAATCAACACTTCCCCGGTCGTGGCCGGAAATTGCGGCTCCAGCCCGGCAATCAGTCGCAGAATGGTGCTTTTGCCACACCCGCTCGGACCAAGGATGCAAACGAACTCCCCTTTGTTCGGCAGGTCAGGGACCACAAAGTTGATGTTCTTGATCGCCGTGTAGGCGTTGCTCTGGCCGTAGTTGTACGTCTTACTGACGTTGCGAAACTCGACCACCGGCGGAACCGGCATTTCACTCGGCTTCCGCACATGATCCAGCACCTGCCCCATGCCGACCGCGTGGTCGCCGTGCGGCGCGGCAGCGTTGGCGCGCGGTGCCTGAGCAACAATCTGCGGCGGTGGTGTTGGATCCTGAATCATGCAGTCAATGTGAACGTGGCAAAACGGCGATATGTTTACTACCGATCTTGATCAGACGGTTGGCTTGGTGGATCGTCTTTGCGAGTAAAAACCGGATTGGACGCCAGATTGGGGATCTCTTCGGGCGGTAACGACGGAACTCGAGGCGCAGGCTCCTGCGATATGCTCTCGGCCGACTTGGACGGAGTCGTAGTTGGTTCTGTTGTGGAT
>JAWXCH010000202.1:0-4048 GCA_034440595.1 Planctomycetota bacterium
CAATGGAACTGACTAGCGATACCGTCGCGGTCGAAAATCTGCTTCCGGCTGCAATTGCCCTGGTTCGTGCGGAGCAAACTTCAAAGGACTACTTGCGAGACCGAGAAGCCTGGAAACAACCGATCGGCATGGATGAAACCGAGCTGGGCTTTCTGGGTGCAACCGCGTCGGGCTACATCCAGCAACAGACGAAGGGGCAATACCCCGCTCCGTTAGTTGCACTGGAGGCACTGCTGGGAGCGGCTGGTGTCGATGCCGATGCAGCAGCCGCGATTGAAGTCGAACAGATGTCGCAGCTGTTCGGCACGCCGGTCAACCGCGCGCTGATTAATGTCTTCCTGCTAGGCGATCGGAATAAAAAAGATCGCGGGATTGATGAAGAGGACGTTCAACCGCGCAAGATCAGTTCGGTCAGTGTGGTCGGTGCCGGTATCATGGGGGCGGGCATCGCGGCGGCCAATCTGAAACGGGGCATTCCTGTTGCGCTGGCCGATGCTTCCGCACCGGCGCTGGCCAAAGGTGTAACCAGCGTTCTGGAAGAAGCTTCGTATAACAAGCAACTCAAGGGACCAGACCCAGTTCGCACGGTGCAGTTGGCGGCGATGCTGAACAGCGCGACGAGCGACGAAGAGATCGCGCGTGCGGATCTGGTGGTGGAAGAGATTGTCGAAAACCTCGAAGTCAAACGAAAGCTCTACGCTCGGATCGAGCGGCTCCTCCGCCCCGAGGCGATTCTCGGATCGAACACATCGACCATTCCAATCACGCAACTAGCCGCCGGGCTGGCCCGACCAGAGCGTTTTTGTGGGCTGCACTTTTTCAACCCGGTGCGTAAGATGCCGCTGGTTGAAGTGATCCGTGGCGAGCATACCAATGACGAAACGGTCGCCACGGTGGTTGCCTACGCCAAGAGCATCGGCAAGTCCCCCATAGTCGTGAACGACGGACCAGGTTTTTTAGTTAATCGGCTGTTGTTACCCTATATGAATGAATCACTGGAGCTGATTCTGGAAGGTGCGCCGATCAAAGATATTGACCGCGTGGCCAAACAGTTCGGCATGCCGCTTGGTCCGATCGCACTGTACGACGTGGTCGGTATCGACACCTGCGTATTGGCAGGCCGCGTAATGGTTGAGGCGTTCCCCGAACGAACCGTCGCCAATCCGATTCCGCTCACACTATTGAAAAAAGGCCGGCTGGGTCAGAAGAACGGTGCGGGGTTCTTTCAGTACCCGCGCGGTGCGGAAAAGGGTGTCCCTGATCCAGAAGTGGACCAACTGTTGGCACCGCTGATGCGCGAAAAGCGAAAATTCAGCGATGAAGAGCTGACCTCGCGACTCTTTCTGCCAATGGTGCTGGAGGCTACGCGAATCCTGGAAGAAAAGATTGTTCGCGACGTGCGTGATGTCGACCTTGGCCTGATCTACGGGCTGGGTTTCCCCCCTTTCAAAGGAGGCCTGCTCTTCTGGGCAGATACGCTAGGTGCGGCCAAGATTGTCGAGATGCTCAAGCCGTTTGCAGAGCTAGGCCCGCGAGCAACACCAACGCCGCTGCTACTGGAAATGGCCAAGAGTGGCAAGAAGTTTTATGAGTTGAAAATTTGATTTGTGGTGCTGGCCTCCAGTCAGCGAATTTGTGGTGCGGGCTTCCAGCCTGCAAAGATCCCGCAAGTAAGCATTGCAGGCAAGATGCCCGCACCACAATGCCAAGAATAGTCACCTCACAGGGAGTGAGAATATGAAACGAGCAGTCATCGTCGACGCAGTCCGCACACCGATCGGGCGCGCTCACAAAGAAAAAGGCTTCTTTCGCGACGTACGCAGCGACGATCTGGCAACGATCGTGATCGAAGCCCTGGTCGCGCGCACCGGCATCGACCCGGAAGAAATCGAAGACGTGCTGCTCGGCAATACACAGCAGCAGGCTGAGCAAGGCTTTAATGTTGCCCGTTCGGTCGCGCTGTTGGCCAAACTGCCGATGCATACTGGCGGAGCGACCATCAACCGACTCTGTGGATCCAGCCTGCAAGCCATCAATCAGGCCGCGCATTCGATCATCGCTGGTGCCGAGGACGTGCAGATCGTCGGTGGCCTGGAGCATATGCACCACATTCCGATGGATGCGGACCTGGACATTAACCCGCGGCTGTTTCAGCGCACCAGCAAAGCCGCGTTGCACATGGGAATCACCGCTGAATTTTTAGCACAGACGCAGGATATCTCTCGCGAGCAGCAAGACGCCTTTGCACTGCGTTCGCATCAACTAGCTGCTGCAGCGCAGGCGAACGGTGAATTCGCCGCCGAGATCATTCCAGTCTGGGGGCGCGACGAAGCGGGCAACCGCTGGCTGGTCGATCGCGATCAGTGCGTGCGACCGGATACTAGCGCCGAAGCATTGGCGGCATTGAAACCGGCCTTCATGCCACCACCGATGGGAACTGTCACCGCCGGAAACAGCTCGCCACTCAACGACGGCGCTGCGGCGCTGCTCATCATGTCGGAAGAGAAAGCAAACGCCTTAGGCCTCAAACCAATTGCGCGTGTGCTCTCGACTGCCGTAGTAGGCGTCGAGCCAAGCGTAATGGGGACCGGTCCAGTGCCCGCGACATTGAAGGCACTGAAGCGCGCCGGGTTGAAGCTATCCGACATCGACCTCATCGAACTGAACGAGGCCTTTGCCGCGCAGGCCATCGCCTGCATGCGGATGCTGAAGCTGGATGAGAGCAAGGTGAATGTCCGTGGCGGCGCGATTGCCATCGGCCACCCGCTGGGCGCCAGCGGCGCGCGCATCACGACGACACTACTACATAACATGATCTCGCGCGATGCAAAACTCGGCCTGGCCACGATGTGCATCGGCGTCGGCCAGGGCATTGCCACGGTTTTTGAACGGGTGTGAATTTTCTGTTGCCTTTCACTCCGTGAAAGAGCAATGCGGTCAAAGAGATCGCGATTTGCATATTAACCCGACGCGCCAGTTTTGAATTTGTGCTTTTTGATTCACCGCAGAGAACGCCAAGAGCGCAAAGTGACGCGCAGAGAATGTGAGTCACCCATTATCTTATTTATCAAGTCTATCCCTGTTCCATCCTGAGTGACATCTTGATTTTGTAGAAGGCTATCGAACGAAATTGAGGTTGAACTATGCTGGACGATGACCGCTTCTCTGCGTCATTCCTCAGCGTCCTCTGCGGTAAAATTAAACTGCGCAACATCAAGGATCTTGGTTAAGTGGACATCCAACCACCGACAACACTGGTCGAACTCTTTTGGCGGCGCGTGGAAGCAAGTGGCGATGCACCGGCGATCTTTCTGCCGATACCCATTGACGAGCAGCGCACCCAGTACATCAGTAAAACCTGGAACGAAATCGCACGCGATGTCCTACAGCTTGCCGCAGTGTTGCAAAACGCGGGCGTACAGCATGGCGACCGTGTCGCACAAATTGCCGAGAACTGCTACCTCTGGATATTGGTTGATCTCGCGACTCACCTACTCGGCGCGGTGCATGTGGCCATTCACCCCGGCCTGTCTGGAGGTCAGATCGCGTTTCAAATACTCGACACGGACTCGCGGCTGGTCATTGTCGGTAACGACGCAATCACGCAGCGCTTGAACAACGAGATTCAGCAGCTCCGCGATCGCAGGCCAGCGAACATGCAATTGTTCACGCATGACAAAATAACTCCATCAAGTAGTTGCTCAGCAGAAATCAATACGCCCTCAGTCGTTTCACTCTGGACCGACTACTCAGCAAAAGTCTCTCCCGACGAACTCGCCACGATTCTCTACTCCTCTGGCACCACCGGCGAGCCACGTGGGGTGATGCTTTCGCACGGCAATCTCACTAGCAATGCCCTTGCGGTCGAAGCGGCTGCGGATGCACAGCACCATTCGCGAAAACTCGCCTGGCTGCCATTGACGCATGTTTACGCACGGACGGCAGATCTTTACGCTTGGATCGTACGCGGTTCGCAACTCTATCTGGCCGAGCGCCCCGAACGTGTGCTGGCAAACTGCGCTGTGGCCAAGCCGACCACCATTAACGG
>JAWXCH010000203.1:0-4410 GCA_034440595.1 Planctomycetota bacterium
ATTCACTATCGACACGACAACGATGACGGCCTTGTGTTGGGCAGGGAGACCGCCAGTGCGGTTCTTCGGGGCAACAGCAAAAGTAGGGAGCGTCGGCAATGAAGGACGCAGCCGATGTCTCCACCGATCACTGGTTGTTTTGCAATGTTTCCGATGGGTGTGTCCCACCGGTTCTCTCCAATAAGCGAGCCCAATGAAAACCAAGCGCCCAACCACTCAGCACATGCTCAAGTGGATAGCTGGTCTTACAATCCAGGCCGCTGTACTTTTTGTCGTGTGCTTGCCGCTACTCGTAGCTCCCAATGCGGCGTTTGCCAGCGAAATTTTCCGCTCCGGTTTCGAACCATTGGGCCCATTGGGCCTGGCCGAGCTGTTGCCAATGCGCGATGCAGTGTTGGCGGCCGATGCCCGCCCTTCGATCGGCGTCCGCCTAACCCAAGCCACGATCAATCCGGATACATGGCGCATCGAGATCGATGGCCTCGATGTCACCGGACTGAGTCAGAGAACAGCCACTGAAGTGATCTTCGTCCCCACTGAGGCGCTGTCCGAAGCATCGCATTCGGTGCGAGTGAGCGTCGGCGACGATTCTGTGAGCTGGAATTTCATTTCCCGGACTCCGCCCGAAATCGCCCAGACTACCCCTTTGAACAGCGTACCCGAGGAGATCAGGAGACCCGAAATATCGGCCAGTTACTCGGACATCGGTGCGGGAATTGACCCGGCATCAGTAGAGATTACGGTGGACGGAGTCAACGTAGCCAGCAGCGCGCAAATCACAGCTGACGCTGTCCGCTTCACGCCCGCGACGGAACTTCCGGATGGGGAACGATTTATTTCCGTGCGTGTTGGTGACTTGGCAGGAAATATCAGCGTTGCCGCTTGGAGTTTTCTGATGGGGCCTGTGCCGCAGATCACATTTCAGTATCCAGTGGATGGTCAGCTCTTGCCTTACTCAGCGAGGCCTGAAGTGTCAGCGATGCTGGAGGTCACTCGAGGCGAGCTCGATCCGGATTCCGTTGTCCTCTTTCTCAATGACCAAAATCTGTCCGAACAGGCGACCATCAGCATCCAATCGGCCAACTCGTTGCTGCTCGAATTCCAGCCCAATACAGCGCTTGAGAACGGCAGTTACAGCCTTTACGCAGAGGTGACCGCTGTCGGAGGTCGTGTCGGTTTCGGCGAGCGTCTCTTCAATGTGGATATCGAACGAACGTATCTGCTCGAACTTGTATCCCCGTCCGACGGCAGCGTCTTGCTTAGCCCGCAAGCCCCAATGGAACTAAGAGTCAACTCGACTTCAGGTGCGCCCAGCCAGATCACCATTGGGGGTAGCCGGGCAGTAACGCGGAGATTTGAGGATGGCAACTACATTTATTCGAAGAACGTCGAATGTAAGCGTCCGCTCACGACACCTTGCTGCGTGCCGGCTGTTCTGATGAGTTTTTTGGCCGCCAGTTCTGCGGCAGCAGACTGTCGATGTCGCGATCGAGCGTGGTCGGTAGGCGTTCGAGGCCGCGTACTCGCGATTGCTTGGCGGCCTTCACTATCGGCATGACAATGACGATGGGTTGGCGCTTGGACGCCATGTCGCTATTGAGGTGCGCAAACGGCGTGCAGGCATTCGAGTCGCATGTCAATTATGAAATTCATCAACAAGGCCAGTCACATGGGTGATAGACCGTACAATCGATCCTCATTCTTCGGGTGCCGTCGAATCAACATCGGGGGAATTTTGCTGGCCGCGCTTCTGGCAACGTCAACGACGTTTTCAATGCTAGCGTCCGAGGCTAGCGCGCAAGCGAGCAGCAGGATTTTTGCATCCGGCTTTGAAAGTGCTGGGGCTGCCGCTATCGATTCGAGCTCTATCACGCCAAAAGAATCGGACCGTGTGCCGGCAGACGCCAGACCAAGAATTGGGGTGAATTTTACTTTGGGCCCTCAGCCCCAAAGTTCGGTGCGAATTCTGGTCAACAACGTGGACGTCACTGGTGATGCGCAGATCGATTCGGGCTCGGTCGCGTATACACCTGATGAAGCATTGCCGGAGGGTAGACAGCAGATCCAAGTGTACGTGGGGGATGATTCCCATGCTTGGTCATTCTGGACGGCAACGGTGCCGCTGGTTGACAGCATGCAGCCCTTCGACGTCAACCTTCCAACAGGTGCGCAGCCAACTATTTCAGCGCGCTATTCCGACGTTGGCTCCGGCATCGATCCTCAGAGTGTTCGACTCACAATTTCGGAAAGCGAGGACGCCGAGCCCACCGATGTGACTGCACTTGCGGTAGTCACTGAGAGCACGATCGAGTACACACTCGCGGAGCCGATGAGCGACGGAGTGTATTACGTGGAATTGGATCTCACGGATGTTGCAGGCAATCGTGCGTTGGGGCAAATTCGATCAGTGCTGCAGGTCGGAGATGGCCCGGAATTGCTCAGCGTGGAACCTGGACCGAATGAAGTCGTGCTGCCCTTTGGCGCTCAGCCCCGGATCACAGCGCGGCTTAAGCCCGGCGCCTATCCGCTTCGCCACTTCAAGTTGAGTTTTGACGGCATTGATCCCGCACCGGCGACGCTAGAGGTGCTTGATGATGGCACGCATGAGTTGTCCTATCTTCCGCCCGGCTTGGTAACTGGCCGCTACTGCTTTTATTTCCAAGCGGTTAACGAAATAGGCCTGAAGGATTCCGACGTGCGCTGCTTCACGATCGACTTTGATCGGCAAGAGCAGGTGCAGATTACCTCCCCCGCGCCCGATGCGGTTTTCGCTTCGGAGGTGATCGAGGTGCAAGTAGTAGCTACAGATCACATCGGGTATGTTTCCAGAGTCAAGATCGCTGGCGAACAGGCGCGGGTTCAACGCGATCGGTCCGCTGCAACAAAGCCCTACCTCCACCATTACAACGATGAAGTACGGCTGCAGCCGGGCGAGAACCTGATCGAGGTCGAAGTCGAGTTTCGTAGCGGGAACATTGAGCGTCGCCAGCTTCGCGTGCATTTCCACCCGCCTCCCCAGGTTCAGGTTGATGCGCCCTTGGATTGGCAATCATTTGGGCCGGTCAATCCACGCAGCCCCGTTAGCCCGGGAGGATCGGCAAATCTCACCGGCGTTGTGCAGCGCCCAATCACGGTGAGCGGCACCACCGACACACCGGTGGTGTCGGTTGAGGTGAATCAACAGCAGGCACAGGTCGGCGAAGACGGCCTGTCCTTTGTGTTCGAGAATTTTTTTTTGCATGAAGGTACGAACCACATAAGCGCCACGGCGACGGACGCGCATGGTCGTTCCGGTGGCACCAGCGTTACGGTGTTTGTTGATCAAACGGCCCCGCTGCTGACGTTTGAGTCTCCCGCAGTTGACGCAGTGACATCGCTGCAAGCGATAGATGTTCGCGGCGTTGTAAATGATGCGGTGCAGTCAAGCGTCAGAGCGCCGCTGCCATTGGTGAACGTGCTCAACGAAACCAACGGCGAGCAGATTCAAGCGACGGTGCAGAATTTGGGCTACCTCGCTGAGAGTATCAAGCTTGAAGTAGGGACGAATCGACTGACGGTAACTGCGACTGACACTCATGGAAGCAGTCGAGCGATGTCACGCGACGTTGCGCGCACTGCGGTGGGGGCGGCACGACTGACGGCGTTATCGGGCAATCGCCAGCAAGCGTCGGCGCGGACCGAGCTGCCCCAGCCGCTAAGCGTGCAGGCGACGGACGCCGAGGGCCTACCGGCACGCGGAGTTGAGGTTCGTTTCAGTGTGCTCAGAGGGGCTGGTTCGATTCGGGCGGAGTCCTCGCCAACACTGCCCGACGGCATAAACCCGGCGCGCAACGTGGCGGTCGGAACCGATGCCGATGGTGTGGCCCGCGTTTGGCTGACACTGGGTAGCGATGCGAGACCCGGCAGCGACGAGGTGATTGCTTCGCGCGACGATCTGGCCGAGAACGTTGGTTTTACGGCGACGGCGGTGGTTGGGCCGGCAGCTAGAATCTCGATCTACGGATCCTCGGGCACCCAATACGTCCAGTCCGGCGGCGCACCCGTCGATGCGTTGATGGTTCAGGTGCTCGATGCGCACGACAACCCGGTGCCGGACGCCGCAGTCGAGTTCAAAGTAGAGGAGGGCGAGGCCTACTTTGTGTTATCGGCAGCGCAGGGTGGCATCGTCTCTGCGGATGGCCAGACGCTTAGCGTTTCCACCGACCAGAACGGTGTTGCCGCCTCACGCCCTCGCACTGGCGGTCAGGCCGGCCTACCGCATTGCCACCGGCAAGCACGCAGGGCGCAAGGTCGCGACGCTGCAGACGATCGCCGCCGATAACGGCTCGCCCGAAGGCGATGCCGGCAAGGTCGGCGGTTTCTCGCTGCATGCGGGCGTCGCCGCCGAAGCGCACGAGAGCCAGAAGCTAG
>JAWXCH010000204.1:0-15117 GCA_034440595.1 Planctomycetota bacterium
GTCCTCGTTGATCGTCACACCGAGGCCTGGCTGCTCATTCGGTCGAACCAGACGCCCCTTCGTCTCCTGCTTGTAGCCGGTTTGAACAACTTCCTCGCGCCACGGCACGTCGGAATGCACCGTCTCGCAGATCACATAGCTCGGTTGTGAAAAGCCGAACTCAATGGAGGCCGCCGTACTGACCGGCCCCTGCGGATTATGCGGGGCCAGCGAAATGCGCGACGCCTCGGCCAAGGCCGCAATCCGCCGCGCCTGGGTCAAACCTCCGCAGTGCGTGATATCCAACTGGCAGACCTCGCAGGCTCGCAGGTTGAACAGGTCTCGGAAATCGGGTAGTGCAATCACGCGCTCACCCGTTGCAATCGGGGTAGCCACCGCGGCGTTGATTGCCGCCAGACCCTCAGGATTCTCTGGCCAGCAGGGTTCTTCTAGAAAATACAGCCCGTACGGGTCCAGTGCCTTGGCAAACAGCATTCCCATAGTCGGCGACGGACGCGCATGGCAATCGACCATGATATCGATTGATGGTCCAACCGCCTCTCGCATTGCAGCCACGGCCGCCTCGGCGCGGCGCACTGGCGCAAGTCCCTCAAGCGGCATCGTCGGTGGCACGGCCATCGACTTAAAGGCTGTGAATCCCTCTGCAACGGCTGCATGCGCCAGATCGGCAAAAGCCTTGGCATCTGAAACCGGAGTCTCGTAGAAGCTCTCCATATTGCCGCCGCCCAGATGGCAGTAGGTCCGAATCCAGTCGCGGACGCGTCCCCCCCAGAGGGTCGAGCAAGGGACACCGGCGATTTTGCCCAAAATGTCCCACAGCGCCAGATCGATTCCCGAAATCGCCGTCGAGCGGACAATCCCTGTTCCATGCCAAAAGTGCTGTCGAAACATCATCTGCCAGAGGTGTTCAATCCGCCGTGGATCCTGGCCGACTAGCAATTCGGCAATGTCTTCCACGGCTCCAACCACCGATCGGGTGTGCCATTCAAGGGTCGCTTCTCCCCAACCAAACAGACCATCGGTGTCGGAAACAACCTTGACCAGAACCCAATTTCGCATGCGTGCATTGCAGACATGCGTTTCGATACGAACAATTTTCATAATCCACCGTCGACGCGAAATTCCTACAAATAATCAGGCGGGCAGGCCGTTCTGACGGACAAAACCAACATATCCACGCGGCATACTTTGAGTTAGGGCGAGACCAACTTGCTGACAAGCTGGTAATTTCCACCACACTCGCTTGTGCGAAGCTACTTCGGGAGCCTAAACTACGCTACATGCTGCAAATGCGTAATTGCATAAAGTACCATGAATCGCGTGGCCGTAAAGCATCTGCAATTCCAAGCCACAACTGATTCAAATTCGTAAGCCATTTGAATTGAAAAGCTTACGCATTCTGCTTGAGTATAATCGCACTTTGCTTCACTGGCTGAGATGAAATACGACCAATATTTTAGTGTTAGGCAGGGTTGGTCGATTTGTCGTGACTGTCGGTCTACCGAGGAATTTGCAAATTGATGGTTGCTTTCTAAGACAATGTTTCTGACCAGGTGTTTAAGAGATACCTGATTAGGAACCTCTTGCTTAAGTAAGTAAGGACAATTCACCTGTCCTGGGACACCGCGTCGATAGTACGAAAGCATATTGTTACGAGTCTATTCGCTCGAGCCTTTTTGTCAACATTCTGAATTCGATTTTGCTACCAATACGCCAATGGGCACGAAAACTCAAGCTGAGATTGCCTACGAAGGCCTTAAACGCCGAATTCTCTCTCTTACTGCGCAGCCCCGGCAACGGCTCAAAGAAGAAGAGTGGGCTAATAATTTCAGTGTTTCTAGAGCCGCCATCCGCGAGAGCCTGACCCGGCTGCTAGGCGAAGGGCTGGTTTACGCGGGGGAACGTGGCGGATTTTTCGTAGCGGAAATGACCGCCGACGATGTGGCCCAACTGCGCGAATTACGCGAAATCATAGAAACTTCCGCTTTTCGTCTGGCCTGCGAGCGCGCGACCCAGGACGAAATCGATGCGATTGCAGCGACTTGTGACGACCATGCCAGTATGGTCCACCGCGGCTACCTGGCCGGTTCCAGCGAGGCCGATCTCGCGTTTCACCAGCAAATTGTCGCCGCCTCGCACAATGCTCGCCTGTTGCGCGCTTACAATAGCTCCAATATCCCCCTGTTTCATATGAAGCTTGGCCGCGCCAGTTTCAGCAGTGAACTGATCACCTATACTGCTGCGGACCACGCAGAAACAGAACGTGAGCATCGTGCCATCGTTGAGGCGCTAGCTGCACGCGACGAAGAGAAAGGAATCGCCGTGCTTATGAATCACTTCCGCCGCGGCGAGGCTCTCGTTGTCGGTGACTGATTGGCGATGGCTGCGATCAAGTACCCAACTGGTCTGCACCGTTGCCACCGCGCGAGATCCAAACGTGCTTCAACTGCTGCTCTATCTGCTGAGGAAGGGACTGGCACCGGAAGTCCCGGAACAGGCACCGAAGGACAACGCTGCTTACGCAGAAAGAAATCAAGGCACGACAGCAACTTCAGACCCCGTTGCCGGTGGCCTTCCCCCTGCTGATATCCCCCCCTGCTCTGTCGGAATCGTCGTCGCACTGCCAATCGAAACTGGCAGTCTACTCGATCGCCTCACTGGCACCGTCACCGTCCGTGGTCACGGATTTAAAATCCACACCGGCAGCTTACACGGTCAAGGCATTGCCATCGTACTTGCCGGAGCCGGTCGACGCGCCGCACAGTATGCGACCGAAGCACTCATCGCCGGTCACCACCCACGCTGGGTTTTCTCCGCCGGTTTTGCCGGAGGACTGCATTCTGAGTTGAAACGCGGAGACATCTTATTGCCGGATAAACTGATCGATGCTAGTGGCAGACAACTCAGCGTCGATTTGAAGATCGATCAGTCTGGAATTGGAAAGGACGTTCACGTCGGCTCGCTGCTGACGGTCGATCGCGTGGTGACACAACCATCAGAAAAGCTATCGCTTGGACAGCAGCACCATGCGCTCGCCGTCGACATGGAGACGTATGCCGTGGCACAGGTCTGCCAACAGGAAAAGCAGCCGTTCATCGCCATCCGCGTGATCAGCGACTCGGTCGAAGACACACTGCCGCGCGACATCGAACGACTGTTGCGCAAGCCGCGCCTAGCGCAGGACGTCGGTGCCGCCGCGGGGGGTGCCATCCGCCGACGCGCGAGTATCAAAGACCTCGGGAAAGTCCTCGAACAGGCCGTCGTCTCCGCCGAGCGCCTGGCACACTTCTTGGAGGGGATGATTAAGCAGTTGCCGAAGTAAGATGCGGCCACAGTCGCCTTTCGCTCCGTCGAAAGAGCGCATTCGATTCGCGTTATATACCAACAGTCTTGCTGCACCGTCACGCTCTTCGGCCTGAAGGGTCGTCTCTGTCAGCCCGTGGGTGGAGCAGCGCAGCGGTGGAACCCCGGGTTATTTGGCACAAAGGCACCTCGGCCCTGAAAGGGACGTTCAACGTCGTCTGCACTTTCGCCACGCGGCTAACGAATCCGAACTCACCAAATCAGCGCCAAGCTTAATTCACATTGGCAGAGCCAATGGCACACGATTGCTCCCCTCACCGCACCCCCAACAACCACCTCGCCAACCGTGCCACGGGCAAATCGTCGGCCAGAATTCGCGTGCCCACGGATTTGCTGGATCCAAACTGCGCTAGCAGCGCCTCCGCCGCTAGGTACCCACTCCGCACGGCTCCTTCCATCGTCGCGGGCCAGCCAGTCGCCGTCCAATCACCGGCCAGGAATAATCCGGGTACTGGCGTCTCCTGTGCCGGGCGCAGCTCCTCCATCCCCGGCAGCGGCGCAAAGACGGCCGCTCGTTCTGTAACAATGCGCCAACGCAATAACTGTGCATCCGTTGCGGCAGGAAAGGCCTCTCTCAATTCCGCGAATACCTGGGCAACAACATCCTCTTTCGCTCGGCCTGCCAACTCATGCGACGCACTGATCACCACCTGATAGTAATACGTATTGCCGCTGCTGCGATTGAAGACCCATTGGCTGAGCCTTCCTGGCAAGACGGCATGCGGCAGATCCGTTAGCGCTCGATCCAACCAGAGATGCACTCCACTGATCGGGGCACTTTTGAATCGTTCCAGATTCCCATGAAACGGCAATCGCGCCGCCAAATCGGGCGAGAAAATCGATCCAATCTCCCGCCACGGCAATGCACAAATCACTGCGTCGTACGACTCGCGCTGCGGCGCATCATCGTTTGCACCTGGCACACTTCCGGCCAGTTCCAACTCCAATCCCCCCTGCTCTGCCGCACGGATCGTTCGCACGGCGCTGCCGGCTTGCACCTGCACGCCATGCGCTTGCAACCAACCAGTCAGTCGCTCGCCATACAACTCACTTAGCGGCACCCGCGGTACCAGCATCTCATAGGCACTTCGCGCCCGCATCAGGCCATCGACAAACACTTTTCGTGCCACGGGCACACTGACCCGATCCGGCACTTCGCTCAGCGCGCTGACAATAATGGGTAGCCAGAACAGCTCAATGCACCGCGACGTTTGACCATGCGTGGTTAACCACTGCTGCATGTTCTGGCCGTTTGCGCTATCGACCTTCGTCGCACGCACCAGACGGTGCAGTCCCCAGACAATCCGCAATCGCTCAGAGAATGTCAGATGTTTCAAACACAACAGCGACGGCAAGAGATGTAACGGTGCCGGCAACCAGCGACTACCGGTCAGTTGGGAAATTCTCCCATCGGAGCCGACAAAGTGCATTGTCCGGTCGCGGCGAAAGAGATCGGCAAGACCCGTCCGCTGGCAAAAGTCCGCCAGATTCGTGCAGCAGCCCAGACTGACATGCTGGCAATGATCGATCGCCTCGCCACTCTCTTTGTCTAGAAAACTGGTCGCACGACCCCCTATCTGCCTGCGGCTCTCGAACAGCAGGATCTCCAGCCGACGACCAAGGACACCGGCAGCCCCCTCCCCTGCCAATGCGACCGCCGCCGCTAAACCCGCCAAGCCTCCACCAACAATCGCCACCCGTAGCGGATCCGCACTCATGCCGAGGGAGCCTTCACATCCACCGGGGTGTAACTCATCCCCGACCGAGGCCAGATCGAACCGAGCGCGATCGTCGCCTTTTGCCACAGACTGAGCGAGACGCGCCGCGAAAACACATCTCCCTGTGCCAGGCAGATCTCCTCCAGCAGT
Organism: Planctomycetota bacterium; assembly: GCA_034440595.1. Classification (GTDB taxonomy): domain Bacteria; phylum Planctomycetota; class Planctomycetia; order Pirellulales; family JALHPA01; genus JAWXCH01. The sequence goes on from JAWXCH010000204.1 coordinate 5,232, forward strand.
CGGTGGTACGTGCGGAACATCGCCAAAAATACCCGCCGACCATCGGCATGCAGCATCTGGCCAAGATGTTGCGAAGCACCATACAACTGCTCGGCCCGTGCAATCTGAAACTGCATCAACCGACGGAAACGTGCGTCGCGCACTCCGGCCCGCAGTTCGTCTGCTGTGTACTCAAACCGCCGCAGATCTTCCGCCGGTAGATAAACCCTCCCTTGCAGTGCGTCATCCTTTAGGTCGCGCAAGATATTCGTGAGTTGAAACGCCAGCCCGCACGGCACGGCCAGTTCCAGCGCCCGTGGGTCATTGAATCCCCAGATGTGAATGCAGGCCTGCCCGACCACGCCGGCCACGCGCTGACAATAGATCGATAGCTCATCAAAGGTTTCGTATCGTTCTCCATGCAGGTCCATGCTCACGCCATCAATCGCCGCATCGAGATACGTGGTCGGAATTCCATAGCGCCGAACCGTATCGGCCAGCGCCGGCAAGATCGGGTCATGCACTTCGCTGGTCAGCGAGCGATGCAAGTTCTCGCGCAGTGTGGCTAGCTCAACCAATCTTCGCTGGCAATCTGCGTCCGAATGAACCGGCCCGTCGCTTGTCTCGGCAGCAGGGCCATCGGCGATATCATCCACCTGCCGCAGAAATGCATACAGCGCGTACATCGCTTGTCGCTTCTCAACCGGCAGCAAGAACAGGCAGTAGTAGAAGTTCGACGACGCCAGCCGCGCGACCCGCCCACAATGTGCATAGCTCCGTTCTAGCGCGCCCATCAGTACCCTCCTGGCAGATGGACCGCTAAAGCTGGCGGTGTTTTTTGAAACTCTGTCATTATTTCTCGGACAGTTTCTGATACCCCATCAACGGCGACTCTGCCACCAGGCGCTCAGCAGCAGCTTAAATTTCTGCCAGCGTCCAACCGTCGGCCGCTGCTGCCAGACGTTATAGTCGATCTGGCGAATCGAATCGAGGATGGCCAGTCCACCACGAATAAACAGGGCGATGTCGATTCGCAACTCGCGCGGCACCAGCCCGACCAGCGGTTCACCGGCCCGCAGCATCGCCTCGGCACGATCGACCTGCTCGCCCAGCAATTCGCGAAAGGCCGCGTTGTACTCCTGCCGGGCAAACATTTCTTCAGTATACCCTTTGGCACGGCACTCTGCCTGCGGCAGATAGACCCTGCCAATGGCGTAGTCGCGCGCCACATCCTGCCAAAAATTGGCCAGTTGCAGACCGGTGCAGATGGAGTCAGAAAGCGCGACCGTTTCTGGCGTATGACAGCGGCCGAGATACAGCACCAACCGCCCCACCGGGTTGGCCGAATTCTCGCAATACCCCAATAGCTCGTTAAACGTCTCGTACCGCTTGCGGTTCTGATCCTGACGAAAGGCCGTCAGTAAATTAGCGAATGGCTCGATGGGGATGCTGTACTGCGCGATTGTATCGCGCAGTGCCACAAACACCGGGTGCGTCGCGCTGCCCGTATAGCACGCTTGCAGCTCCGACTCCCACCAGTCGAGCAGTGCCAGACTTTCCGCGTCGGAACGTACTTCGTCCGCCAGATCGTCCGACCAGCGGCAGTAGGCATAGATTGCATGAAAATGAGGCCGCAACACGGATGGCAATAACCAACTGGCTACGGCGAAGTTCTCATAGTGACTGGACGCCAACTGCTGGCAATAATGCCGGGCCTGTGCCAGCGTCGGCGTTGCCGTAACCCCAGCCGCCGGGCCATATAACCTCAGATCATGTTCGACAAATGTGCTGGTCACAGTAATTTCTGAAAAAACTCATTTGAACCATACAGAATCGACAAGCCAATTTCGCTTTGTCAATTCACCGCGGAGACGCCAAGAAACGCAGAGTGACGCGCAGAGATTGTGAAACACCATCCTGTGCATCCTGTTCATCCTTGTTAAACAATACAAGAAAAAGAATAAACAAGGATGAACGGGATGAACGGGATAGGGGCAAGCTTCATCTCTGCGTTCCGCTCTGCGTCCCCTGCGGTAAAAGCTTTTAAACCCTGATATTACGGCAAACTCGCTTGCCTACCCAACCGAATTCACAACTTGTATGATAAAACGTACCGTTTGCACGGCACCGCTGATTCTAAACCCGTTCATTCAACGCTGATAGCTCATGCATATCCTACTGGCTAGCCCACGCGGTTTTTGTGCGGGCGTGAACATGGCGATCGAAACGCTCGATCTGGCGATCAAGCTATTCGGCACGCCGATCTATGTCTACCACGAAATCGTCCACAATCGCTACGTGGTCGAGCGTTTCCGCAAGGAAGGGGCCGTTTTTGTCGATCATCTGGAGGATGTCCCCCCTGGCTCACATTTGCTCTTTTCGGCGCATGGGGTCTCGCCCGAGATTCGCAACATATCCGCCGCGCGGAATCTGAAAACGATCGACGCCACCTGCCCACTGGTGACCAAAGTCCACCTGGAGGCGATCAAGTTTGCCAGGCTCGGCTACACAATTGTCTTGATTGGCCACGAAGGACACGACGAAGTGATTGGCACGATGGGTGAAGCACCCGGCTCATTCGTGCTGGTCGAATCGACCGAAGATGTGGACAAGCTGGAATTTGGCAGCGACCATCGCTTGGCCTATCTCACGCAAACGACGCTCTCGGTCGACGATGCCACGCGAATCATCAATCGCTTGAAGGAGCGCTTTCCGCAGATCATCGGCCCGCCCAAGGAAGATATCTGCTACGCCACTCAAAACCGGCAAGAGGCAGTCCGCATGCTGGCCAGTGAGGCCTCGGTTGTTCTCGTACTCGGCAGTCAGAACAGCAGCAACAGCCAGCGGCTGGCAGAGCTAGCCCGCGAGACCAATGTAAAGGCCTACCTGATCGACGGCGCGGCGGATATTCACACCGACTGGTTCACTGGGGATGAAACGGTCCTGGTCACGGCTGGTGCCAGCGCCCCGGAGTCTGTCGTCGAAGAGTGCGTGAACTTTCTAAAGGATCGCTTCGCCGCCACCGTCGAATCCCGCAGCATCCGCGAGGAAGAGGTGTATTTCCCGCTGCCGAAGGAGTTGCGGGTGTTGGTAAAGTAAGGCAAGTGCATTAACGGTTTATGTTCAAGTATCCGGCCGCCTCTGAAGAAGTGATTTACAACATTCGACCTGGGGAGCTATTTGAAGGCTCTAACCTGGAATCGCTTCCGTATGTATTTGACACTGAGAAGATGGAGCCGCTTGATGAATATGAACCAGAATACGCGCACGAGTTGGTTCTGCGACGCGTGGCTCTGTATGTCAATGACCGCAGACTTCCAAAACCCACTCCACTCCGTTGGCCAACTTGGAGTTCTGATTGCATCGGGGATCCAACCGGGGATCGTACGGTACCTGTAATTTCCCCCCTACCGCTACTCACTGCCGACTTTATCGAGTTTGTTCAGCAGAGAATTCTTCAACAGATACCAAACTGGCGCCTACGGTATTGCGAAGCATCCGATCAGCCAGACCTGACGTTGGCAATATATCCCAACGCGATCAGCGTCGGAAATTCTCCGCCGGTAAAGGATGGCACAAAGCAAATACAGGAGTTGCGCCAGCGTCTTGAGGTCCGAGAAGAAACCGTACACGGTGAATTGATTCGTCAACTGCGAGAAGTGCAGCCATTGATTCGGCGGAAATCCCCTCGGCATTGGCGTACCGCAGGAGTTGCAGCACTCGCAAAGTTTGAAAAAGCAGACACCGCAGAGCCACTGCAAACAATTTGGCTGGTTCAGGCAGGCCGCTCGTCGGCAGAGGTCGCAGTCGCTCCAGAATATGAGGTTTATTTGTCTGGCAATGTCTATCCGATCACTCGATCTGGCAAGATCGGGCAAATCTATGGCCAAATGTGGCGCAGTCCCACGCATCTCTGGGTTCGGCAATTAGAGTGCCGCAAAGCGGACTTACCGCACCTGTACGTTACATATGGAAAGCGAAGAACGAAAATCACTATTCAGGAGTTGGTAGACCAGTTGAATCATTGATGGCAAAAACACCACAACGCACAGCGAAGCATTGGGCATGCTCCGCTGTGCGTTGTCGATGCGAATGCAAATTAGCAAACACGGCTGGGCAAGCCAGCCGTGGCACCTGCGTATTTTTTTAGACGCCGTTGCCTACCCGTGAAGGTACGACTTCAGGTAATGATTCTCGAGCGACAAAAAGTCGTAGTGCGCCTTGACCAGGTCACCGATGGAGATCATTCCAACCAGTTGTTCGTCCTCGAGGACTGGCAAATGGCGAATGCGGTTTTCGGTCATCAGACCCATCGTCTCTTCCAGTGAATCGTTCGGTGTTCCGGTAATCACCTCTATCGTCATCACGTCGGCTACTTCAACCGTATTGAGGGGACCGCGGTGCTCCGCGCAAGCGCGCAAAACGTCGCGCTCAGTCAGAATACCTACCATCCGCCGGCAATCGGCCTCGTCGCAAACAAGCAACGATCCGCAGTTGTTGCGGACCAGTGTCTGAATGGCTTCCTCAAGCGAAGCCGACGGACGAATCGAATGGATTGTGTGCCCCTTGTTGGCCAAAATGTCACGAAGCTGCATGGCATTACCTCCGCAGAAAAGACGAGCGGGTAAGACGAGAGCCTCGGTCACTGTTCCGGCAGTAACTTCTTCAGCATACCGCTACTCTGGTCACCGTCAAAACAAATTTACCTTGCAGATAGCCGAATATTGAAAAAAGTAAGGCGTGAAATTTTTCACAGATGTCGACGCTGCCGATTGCAACAGCAGGGAAGCTATTTTGCACTCTTTCCGCCATTCAATGTAGGAAACTCCACAATCCGCAGCTTCCGAAACGACAGATCGGTCGTCGGGTCGTGTCCCTGTATCGACAGCGTGCCCGCCTCGGTACGCAGCCCCTTTCGAGGATTCGAGTCCGGTTTGCGGGTATCTGTCCAATCACTGACCTGCACGCCATTGACCCAGGCCGCCATGTGGTTGCCGGTGACGTTGAGCGTGATTGGCACCCACTTGAAATCGTCGCTATTGACCAGCCGCGCCGGCTGCCGGCGATAGAACCCGCCGGTGCCGTAGTCGAGCGGTTTGGTCCGGTCGCCGTCCTTATAGCCATTATGGATCTGGCATTCGTAGCCGTTGGTAAATTCGCCGGGAATACTGCGAAAAAAGACCCCAGAGTTGAGGTGCTTGCCATTGGAAAAGACCTCGAACTGGAGCAGAAAGTCCGCGTATTTTCCCTCGCTTTCTAAAGAGCCGGGGCCATTCTTGACGTTCAGCTCGCCATTGTCGGTGACCGAGTAGACGCTCTTTTTCTTCTCAGCTTCCGGGTAGACCTTCCAGCCGGCCAGATCGCGGCCATTAAAGATCGACTTTGTCCCAAGCGGACGGAGTTTGATACTTCGAAACTGGATCGGGCCTTCGTTGAACTGCAGGGCGATCCGGCCAGCGGGTGCCGGGATAGGATCGAAGTAGCTCAGAACCTGCTTACCATCGAGCTTGACGATAACGTGCCCTCCGTCGGCAGTCACATCGAATGTATGCCAGGCATCGTCGGGCAGAACTTCAGCCGCACGTTTGCGGCGGACCAAGCTTCCGGTCGGGTACGGGTTATCCGCCGGTGCGATGTTGAGTTCATACATGTTCTTTTCGATATCGCCGCCAGTTTGCGGCACGCGCAAGAAAACGCCGCTGTTGGTCTTGGGGGAGGCCTTGAAATCGACCTTCAGTTCGTAGTTGGCGTACTCGCTGGTGGAGGTTAACAGCGTTGGCTTTCCTTTGCTCGCGCGGATCGTTCCGTCCACAACCTCCCAGTCCGCCTCTTTGTTCGGTTTCCAGCCGTACAGCGTCTCGCCATCGAATAGCAAAATCCAACCGTCGGCCAGTTCCTTATCGGTGAGCGTGTTGTGCTTTGGCTCGGCGGCATGAACTGCGCCTAATGGCATTAGCAGGGCAAGACACATTGAAGCAAAACAACGCGTCAGAACGGTAGAGAACCGGTATGGCATAAGGCACTTTCTGATGAGGCAGGAATCAAAATCAAGGTGGGCACAAACGCTGGCCTGCTAGCCGCGAATCTCTAATCGTACTTCGCCAACAAGTCCACCGGGCAGGCTATCGGTGGGAATTGGCAACTCAGCCGGGTCCACAGGGGCACTGACTTCAACTTCCAGCATATTGCGCTCGTTGAGCAGGCCGGTCACATCGACCTCCAGCGGCTGCGTGCTTTCGATTATGTCCCCTAGCGGCTGGCCGTTCAAGCAGACACTGGCCCGGTCCCTCACGCCATCCAGGATCAGCCAGACGCGCTGGTGTGTCTCCACGCCCGTTGGACAGCCAAACCGCCGCGTATAGCACACGGTTCCACGAAAATCGGCCCCGAGGGATTCTCCCCAGTCGCACGGCATGTGGACCTTGCCTGCAGGCAACTCGCCGCTGGGTAGCACGGCGTCAAAGCTGCCGACCTCATCGTCCGTCGACCGGGCCAGAACCTGATACTCCCACGGGCCGCGCAGTCGAATCGAATGGACTTCCATGCGGCAAATTGGGAGCGGGCCGGTAGTGAAAAATTAGCAGCGGACGGTGGTTTGCTTACTCTGGCACAAAACTCTCAACCACGGTCTGCTCGCGGACCTGCTTGGAGCTTGGCTCATAGATACGAATCGTCACCTTGATTCCACGCAACGGAAACGGGAACGGCGGTGAGGTTTCACGTTCAATGGCGTCGTTAGTCACCGGATCCATAGTCCCGGTTCCCTGCTGGATACCGTCATGCTCGTAATGAAACGACCAGGTATCGTAGGTGAATGGTTGACCGGTCAGGCCAGACTTGGCTTGCATCGAGCTAAAGCGAGGCGACGCCGGATCACCCATGTCGACGTATTCACCGGTAATACCCGATGCCGCAGTGGCGCTTGCGTATCCTGGATCGGACGGAGTCAGGCCAATGGTGGTTGCACCGTTCGACGCCGTCTTCATCGGAGCCATTGGATCAAACACTTTTACATCGAACGACAGCACATTGGTCAGAATGACTTCTTCTCCAATACGCTGATTTGAACTTCCTGTCAGCGGCGCGCGAATTCCCGTGGCACTGGTCACTGGAACAAACGCCACCGGGAACGGAAAGGTACCAGGTTGGTGCATATACCGATTCTCGCGCATCGTCAGATCGCCCAGCGAGTTGGCTTTACCTGATGCTGGAGAACGCGAAATATCATCATCCTGCTGATTCCCGGTTCCTGTGAATGTCGGATCGACAAGAAGCTGTCTGCGACAAAGCGTGAAAGTCGGAGGATTCGTCGTCATCTCCGATGGCCGAGCATACCAGATCACCTCGGCTACACTCGATTCACGTCCGGTCCGACTCACAAAAGGTCGCCCACGACTGCGAATCGTGAACATCAAAATATCGTCGCAGTCGCCGGTGATGGTATCTGTACCAGAATTGAGAATCGCTCGCTCTGTCACAGGCCCTTCAATTATCTCGATAAACCCGTTGGCCATCTCCGGGCGTTGCCACGGGGTTGCATCACAGGTCAATGTGGCCAGGTCTTCGCGCAGTCGGTTAGTGGAACTGCGGAGTCGATCGTTAGTTTCGATCATCGCGCGACTACCGGAAATTCGATCGCCGATGAAACCAAAGACGGTGATGACGGCACCCATCATGATCATGGTGACGGTCAGCGCCACCAGCATCTCAACGAGGCTCAGTCCACGACGACTTACCGACCGTTCAAAACGAACTGACCGAGAGCAAGACAGAATGCAGCGCATGGCCAAACTCCTGTTCCAAAGGATGAGACACGATTCCCGGCTCGGTTGGCCCGACGAGCAGGACGGTACCCCGACGATTGTCGTGGCAAGATTATTATAGCAGGGAACGCCAGGAACAGCAAAAAAAGGCAAATGACACCGCCTAATCGAGACATTGTCCATGTAGTAATCGGGCACGGTGGACGTGTTTGGGTTCGCTAGGACGAGCCAGAAAAGCGATTGTAATCAGCGTGAGTGCCAACCCAGTACCATACGTTGACGTCCTCGACTACCACGTAGACTGCGCGGTATTGTCGAGTTATTGAAACGGACCAGCTTCCCGGGAGATGACTGCCTCGCTTGTTGTCACCTAATTGGTGATGCCTTAGAGATGGGTGGCCAGGATTGGCGCAGAACATCTTGAAGGATTCGACCCCCAATTCCTGGATATGCTTGGGCAGCTTCTCGAAGAGCGCCTTGAATCCCGGTGTACGGCGATTATGCAGATTCCCACTCAAGAGATTCGCCCCGTTTGTGGCATTCAATTGCCTGATCACGCATATCTGCTAATTCGCCAGACACTTCTTCATTATCCTCGGAAACAATTGCCCGTACTTCGGCAACGCACTTTCGGAATTCTTCAAGGTTATCTAACTCGAAACCTCGGCCAATCTGCGAAGCGATCCACTTTTCGGCTACACCGCACGGCTTTAGCCATGCGTGATACAGCGCGTCAATAGCATCATCCACCTGGGAATCGTGTTCAATGCGACCAGAGAAGATCGCCTTCCGATTTTCCGCGTCAGCACGAGTGAGCCAATTGAAAGCATCAATCCCCAATTGGAGAAAGTTTTCGCATTCATGGCATTCCATCGCTTGGTGAGGACCAGGAAAGATACCTTCGCTTTCATCAGTGAAGGCGTGAATATGGCTTCGGGCCGTTCTATAGGCGAGGAAATCTAACATTGTATATAGCTCCTATGCCTATCCGATCCCACAAGTTCACTCACAGCCCCGACAGAAAGCCAGACATTACCTATTTTATCGACCGGAAAATCGAAAACAAGCGGATGAAAACAGGCATCTAACACCTCCCAGAGGTTGCTAATTTGGAAAACCTGGAATTTCCGACTTTCCCAAGACTATCTCCTACGACATTACTCTTTGGGCCGGCCTTTTTTCAAGAAGACTGGCGACCACTTATCCTCGACCCCTTACGCCGCGACCCGAATCGGCCCCTGCGGCGAGCGGAGCTTGAACAGCCCGAACAACTCCTGCTGCGTCAGCCCCATGCTGCGGTGAGCATCGGCACCGCTGAAGATGGTGTCAAACAGTTCCCGTTTCTCCTCCAAGACCTGATTGATCCGCTCTTCGATCGAATCGAGTGCCAAAAACCGCGTAATGGTCACCGGACCTGCCGCACCAATGCGATGCGCACGGTTAACCGCCTGATCCTCGACCGCCGGGTTCCACCAGCGATCGAACAAGAACACATAGCTACAAAACTGCAGGTTCAGCCCCACGCTACCGGCACCATAACTCATCAAGATCACATGCTTGGACTTGTCGTCACGGAACTGCTGAATGACCCCTTCGCGCTGCTTGTGCGGAATCTTGCCGTGATACTCCAAGACGCCCAGGTGACCGAGCCGCTGCTTCAGTTTATCCAGCGTGTCGACCCATTGACTGAAGATGATCGCCTTCTGGCCGCTGGCAGCAACCTCTTCCAGGTCCGCGGCCAATCGTTCAAATTTGCTGCTCTCCCCTGTCGCCGGATCAAAATTGCAAATCTGCTTCAGCCGCAGGACCAGTTCAAACACATGCTGGATTGAGGCCCCTTCGCCAAGCTGCGTGAGTCGCAGCACACCATCCTCTTCGGCCATCGTGTAGGTCTGTCGCTGCTCGCTGGATAGCTCAATATCGGCGTCGCGAAACAGCTTGGGAGGCAGCTCAGTCAGTACCTTGTCCTTCGTCCGGCGAAGGATATAGTCGGCAGCCGCTTTGCCCATGCTTCGCGGCTTCATATCGCGCGTCAGATGCCCGGGTGCCACGAATTCAAAAATCCCCACCAGATCCTCAGGGCTATTTTCCACCGGGGTACCGGTCAGTGCCCAACTGCGCGTTCGCGACAGTGCCCGCACCAC
>JAWXCH010000205.1:0-13968 GCA_034440595.1 Planctomycetota bacterium
ATGGTGTGATGCAAGCGGCGTTTGGTATCGAGACCAGTGGCTGGGGGCAGCGGATCGTCGAGATGCGGCGGCCAAGATTCTTCCTCAAATGCCGAAAGAACCAGCTCCTGGTTGGCGGCCGGTACTTTGAACTCTTTGATGAGGACGTTGCCGAAATGTAGGGTGCGGCTTGTTGGATTCCAGTTCGGTACTGCGAGTGGCCCGTTAAGCCTGCTGTCGCCGGCGACTGCCGGAAAGGGAGCAGTCGAATGCGAAGCTGATGAAGCTGTCAAATGTCGCTTGGCTAATTTGAGTCCGCCCGCGGTCGCCACAAAGCAGGTCCGCGGCGAAAAAATGATTGTGTCCCGCCGCACAAACGTGCGTTTCTTTCGCGCGGACGGCCTGGTGGTCTCGACCGCATGCGACACGAAGCCCTTATAAGCGAGCCAACGCAGGTCGTTTCGCGTGAGCCCGGCCGTCAGCAAGGAGTCGATTTCCACCGCAAATTCCCAGGCATCGCGGCTGACTTCTTCGGCGTAGTGAGCGGCATCACCGAGCAAAACAAGAGCCGCCTCCCATTTACAATCGGTAGGACCGGTCCGTGACGGCGAGGCGCGCAGGGTTTTGCTTCTATGTGGCATGTGCGTGCGATTTGGTAGTTCGACAACCCACAACTTGCATTGGTTGAACATCAACAGGCAGCGCAAATACCGTCGCCCCATTGCTCATGAAGTCCGTACCAGCGATCATTGGGGATGATCACTATTCCGCATGGAGATTGGTGACATCTACTAGATAAATCACCGATGAGTCTTCATTCCCGCCATCGGAATCGAATTCTATCGCTTAAATGCCGATGGCCTCGGAAGCGACTCGGCCGCGACAGGCAGCTTCGTCTACGCCTTAGCAGCAGACCACGGCCGAAAAACAGCAGCAGAAAGCTCCGATTTAACCAGGATTCATGTACAAGGTTGGCGCGCGTGCGGCAGCTCATGGGCGACACTCGATTGCCACCAGTCCAAGCAATCACTAGATTCATTCAGCTGCCAACTGCATCGTGCATCTTGGCCCGAACGCCTTGACGGCTTTGCAGTGCGGGATTTCCTCAATGCAGATGGATACGTTTGCTCTTAAAGTTCTTTGTCAGGGACAAGAACCGAATGCTCTGATCGAATCCATTGATCAAAGAGGGGCCGCTAGTGATTGGGAATTTGCTTAAACGGATTCCGGCCTAGCGGCACGCAACTGTTTTGCGGACATTCGGCTGGCTTGCCAAAATGGAAGTGATTCGAGTTGCTGAACTTCAATCGGATTGTCGGGTCAGCCTGAATGGGGTGAAGCCGTAAGCGCGGGAAGTGCCTCGAATGGATCAATTCTTTGGCTCACTAGCTGACTGCGAATGGCCAGCTACGCCGCCTCCATATTCTGCCGGGTTGCTGTCGGTTTTGTTTCAGATCGAACGTTCGCAGTGGTGGACACCCGAAGAGTTGGCCTCCCAACAGTTTCGACAACTGAACCATGTCGTTCTGCACGCCTATCGTACCGTGCCCTTCTATCGACGCAGATTCGACGAACTAAGGCTGGATCCAGTCGCTGTCGCATCACCCAATCGCTGGGCGGATATGCCGCTCTTGTCACGACGAGACATACAACTTTCGGGAACCGACGTGCATTCAACGGAAAGTCCCACCGGGCATGGTCCTACCAAGCGCTCGACGACGAGCGGATCCACCAATCAGCCGGTGACAACTATCAGTACCGGTCTGACAGAGCTGTTTTGGCGGGTGCTGACTTTGCGCGACCATTTTTGGCACCGTCGCGACTTCAGCCAGTCGCTTGCCGCGATCCGATACGTCCAAACAGCCAAATCTTCCAACGAAATGCGAAAAGAGAATTGGGGCCCAGCAACGCAAGGAGTGCTCACGACTGGTCCGGCGTTCCTACTGAGCATCCAAAGCACAATCGAAGAGCAAGTCCGTTGGCTGTTGCGGACGAATCCAGGCTATCTGTTAAGTTATCCGTCGGCGCTATTGGCCATTGCGCGATCCCTGGAGAAACAGAACGAGAAACTGCCTGCTTTGCAAGGGCTGCGCACTTTCGGCGAAATTCTTGAGCCCGAGTGCCGTGCGATCTGCCAAAAAATTCTAAACGTGAAAATCGTCGATATGTACAGTTCACAGGAAGTGGGCTACATCGCATTGCAATGTCCTGAGCACGAGCACTATCACATTCAGTCCGAAAATCTGCTCGTCGAAATCTTAGATGAAGCTGGCCAGCAATGCCAAGCGGGACAAACCGGCAGAGTTGTCATCACGACCTTGCACAACTTTGCAATGCCGCTGTTGCGCTATGATATCGGCGACTATGCAGAAGTGGGCGAGCCCTGCCCATGTGGACGAGGGCTGCCCGTGCTGAAACGTATTCTCGGCCGGCAACGCAATCTTCTCACGATGCCGGATGGCCAGCGCCGATGGCCGCTGTTCAATGCTGGCGAGTGGCCGGAAGAGCTGCCACCGTTCTTTCAGTTTCAAGTCATTCAACGCAGCACGGAGCAAATTGATGTGCTGGTCGTACGCGACAAGCCCTTTAGCCCGCTCGAAGAAGCGACGGTTCGGCGGTATATGCAACAAACGCTAGGGCATTCCTTTGAGATTACCGTCCATGTTGTGGAAGCAATTCCACGCAGTCGCACCGGCAAATTTGAAGACTTCATTTCGGAAGTCTCATAGGCCGCTTGCCGATAGGGCCACTTCTGAAAGGTCGACAACACCTTTATGGCTCCAGGCCGATGACTCGATAGGCGGCATCGGTGAAGTTCTGACGTGAAAGCGGCGCGAGACAACATAATTCATCGCCGATGACGTGGCCCGGGTTGACCTCGTTGAAGAACTTTACGTGCGGATCCCGAAGTCGCTCCGGGGTGATATCTGCCAATCCTTCGCGCAAGCGATATTGCTTTGTGTTGGATCGCACAATGCCAGACGCGGGATCGTAGTCATCTGAGAATTTCTGACGTGCGAGCGCATGAAGCACATCTTGAATCCGATCGGGCGTTGGCACGTCGTGGCGGGGATAGAATTCGTGGAAGAAGATCGGCAAAAACCGATAGGTTTTATAGCCCTGCGAGATCAAAAACCAGAACAGTTCGGTTCGCGGCCACTCGTCGACAAGCGATAAGGCCAATTGGCCCCAGACGTGAGTCAATGCCTGGTCACCCCAGTACCGGCGGTCGATAATCGTGTCGCCGGAAAATAAAGCTTTGGTCGGGCGAGCACCAACCCGAATGTCCAGCATCATTTGCGTTGAAAACCCGCACAGCTCAGTTGTTTCTTGATCCTCGATCTGAATGACCCACTGCTTTTCAGCCAGATCGGCGTCGAACATGGCGCGCGACACGTTGTGATAGTGCCTCTCCATCAAGGCGAACATCTGATCTCGCGCGGACCTGGAAAGGTCACTGACATCGGTCAACCTTCCCGTGAGCTTCATCCGATGCTTCTCTATGCCCGTTATTAGCCGGGACAACTATCAGGCGATACGCAAACTGAGGCGCATTGTGCCGCGCCAATGGTTTGAGACGAGAAGTAGGCTAGGTCAAGCCAGGCGGCCGAATCCAAGGTGGCGGCGTTGTCGTGCTTGTCGTCGATATTGAGGTTGAGGTTGACGTTGGCCCTGGACCAATCGACCCAGTGCTGCCCGATACCATTACCGTGCTGATAACCGTTTCTCCGTCAGGCGGCCCACTGGTCCCACTGAAGGCATTTTCCGGCGGATAAAGGCCGTAATTCACCGGTGGCGCGGGTTCAGGCGCCATGGCATCCAGTGTGGCGAATGCAACTTCGACATACGCTGGAGCGTTGACCACGGCGTCTTGCACGTCGTTCTGGAACGATAACACACCCACAAGCCAGAAGACGCGATTGACGAAGTACACTGCGAACCGGCCAACCCTGCCGCAATAGTTGCTCCCCTCGGGAACATTCGCCGCAACCTTGACCGTGCTTTCGGCTTTGTGTTTCCGCATCATCGCCCTGATCTCCGTACGCTCTCCCGGCGTAAAGTCATCTTCGCTCATTAAAATCAACTCCAAATTGTTCCGGAAAGTGTTTCTCGCATTATACCGGACGTGGCAGTCGAATTCCAAACGGGCTAAGCTGGATCGGGAAGAATTCGGACGCGCACTTTCTCCAGAACTCTCTATGGGTCAGCATCGCTCCGCCAACCTACGTTTTGCAATTCTAATAGTCGTTCAAGCGACTCTTTCGCAGTGTTCATAGTCAATTCTTCATTGATTGGAAGATAAGACTCAAGGTTTACCGTGGAGCACTTTCTCCTGCACAAGACAGAGCGTTTTACAATCGGCCGACTGGAGATCAAGCTTTACCTGCCGATGCTTTCCAATCCGAGTGTGGCAATCCTGCCCGACGTGCAGGAGCCCGGCACGCTGGCAGTGACGGGTGCACAGATGACAATAAGGCTGCGTCGCCTTGTCATGCGATACGCGGCCTGGCAATGATTGGCCGATTTCGTCGACTCGTCTTGATCGAATAGGTCGCCGCAGTTTACCGTCGATCGTCCTCTAGCCGTGTGTGAGGCAGGAATAGATGCGGATTGCTTTGCGCTTTCTCGAAAGCTCGATTGTTAGATGGTGTAGTCGTTTTTGAAGGATCGTACGTAAATGGCGACCACGATTGATGCTGGCATCCTTTGTAAAGCGCCAAATAGATTGCAATCGTCAACCAAACAGGCGGTCTCGCTTTCAATCGAGTGTTTTCTGCCCGGAGTTTCTTGATTTCCAGCTGAAGTTGTTCCGAGGATCCTTTATTCGCGTCTTCTGGTGTCGCTGGTTCGGAGTGTGTCGTCGCGCGGGGTGTGATCGCATTGATTGCTGACGTCGCTCGTTCCGGCGCCATTGCAATTATCGAATTGGTTGCCAGCTCGGAGGGAGGAGCGATTGGAATGGCCAATCGTGTTTTACATTGATTGCACACCACAGCGCGACTGTAGAACTCGTCTTTGAGCTGATATGTCCGACCACAAGTTGGGCAGTGGATTTTAATCGGCATTTGGCATGTCGCTCACGTATCTTCGCGCAGCAGATCGTCGTCCGAGACAGACGGGCCACAGGCATCCCTGAGCTTGGTGACGTAACTGTAAAAGAGAACATAGCTAAACGCTGAAACCAGTGCTGCCATGGTTGGCTGGACTATGCACAGCCAGTCATAGAAACCATGCAATGTGCCTGCGAGACCGGCTCCCACAACAAATGGCACCCCCATCGGGCGCCCAAGACGAACTGCGTTTGCCAGCAAATAAGCGAATATCCCTGACCACACGGCATGACCAAAGACCAGGGACATCGAACGTAAGAGTGCATTGGTCATTGCCAGCTTTGTGCCGAGGTCGAGTGCCGTGTCGGGGTCGGTTCCAAACTGAGCAACGAGATCGGGTGCTACCCTCCAGGCCTTGTCGAAATAGATGACGTTCTCAAAGGCGGCAAACCCCAGCCCCGAGAATATTCCAATCAATAGAATTTGAATCGGGTCGCACTTATGGCCCTTCCAACACATGTAGGCAACCACGGGAGCGATCTTGCACAGCTCCTCGGGAATGCCAACCTGAAATAGAAACGCCGGGAGGAGAATTAGCAAATTCGATCCTTGGTAAACCAATGGAACCAACCATAAACAGATCGCCAGGAATACTGGGCTTCCGATCGTCGCCGTGAAGAGCAGCGCGCAAACCGGCAGAGTCCAGCCATTGGGAACCCGTGCGACAAATAGTTTGAAGATCACACCCCAAATCACCGCGAACAGTAGTGCAAATACTACGATTTGGTGATTTGGATCTTCTAAAGTACCAATCAGCAGCGGACAGACGCCAAGCCCAAGCGTCAACCAGAAGACGGTGTCTTTGGCAAGTACCGACAATGCTGCGCTGGTGATCGGGAACACTTCTGCTTTGAAGTCCACGGTCCAGAAGCCTTGGCACATTTCCATCACGCGATGGAATTTCAGTCCCAAGGCATTTTGTGCTGTCGTGGAGCGGAAAGGTGCATCCCGGTTCGTTGCCGATGCGTTGCTTGGCGCCGACAAGTGAAGATTGGCTTGGTTCAGAAGAGCCGGCCACGCGGTAAGCGGGCGCCACGCCGTATCTCCTTCCAAACAACAAAGTGTGGATGCCAGGCATTTACCGGAATTAAGTAGCCGCGTAATTTGTTCCGAACTGAATGGTCCTTCGGATGCTTTGCCTCGATATATCCACCATCGCTGGATCGGCACATTATTACTGGCCTGGCCACGTACTGGTTGCGACGCATTTGTCTCAAGAGCCACTGGTGGCGGCTCGGATGGAAATGCTCGCGCGACGGTAGTTCCACATTGCGGACATCTCGCGGCGTGCTCGCTAATTGAGTGCGAGCAGGTCCCACACGAAACAAGGGCCATTCGGTCCTCCATCAACTGATTTCGGCTATTTCGAGTGACTTGCTTTTAAAGCGCGGTTCCGCACAGACTCGGTGGCTGCCAGCGCCGCTT
The DNA here is from genome assembly GCA_034440595.1 of Planctomycetota bacterium. Taxonomy (GTDB): domain Bacteria; phylum Planctomycetota; class Planctomycetia; order Pirellulales; family JALHPA01; genus JAWXCH01. The sequence continues at coordinate 6,516 of JAWXCH010000205.1, forward strand.
GTTCGACCGCGATCGGCACCGGCTCGTTGAACCGGCGATCCATTTCGGATCGCTTATTGACAAAGGTTTCAAGATCGGCATGCAAATCTGCTGGCTGATATATTTCCCGCGCGAGTTGAGCGGCGTATTCTGAGATCGTTGGTAGGGCGGCGCGATTGATTAGCTTCATTTGCTGGGACCAATCAAGACCATAAAGTGATTGTGCTGAATTCTGTTGCTCGATCGGGAGCCGATCAATTTCCAGGTCTCGTGCTCTCGCGATCTGTTCGATTCGTGGACCGACGATTGTGTCGTCGATCCAGCTGTCGAAGTTCCTTGCCGTTCGAGCAGCTTGCTGGTCAACCTGTGCTTCGTAATTAAGGGTTGCAGCGTTGCGAGCCGCTCTAAATCCCGGAAGATTAATTCCAATGACGGAGAAGAGAATCAACCCGGCCGCTCCGATGGTCAACCATGGATGCCGATGGGGAGGTTTTTCTTTTTTGAAGAATTGAATGAACAGCCAGTAGGCAAAGCAACCCAACGCCGGAAACACGAGCAAACCGCCAATTGGCTCCATGACTTTGGATATTGGCAGGGGATGCAACATCGATCCCAAAGCAAGACACGTCATGCCCAGACCGACGAGACCTGCTGCGATCAATCCCCAAGGCCTCCGCCTTTGAATGACTTGGTCTTGCGATGAAATGACTAGGGGCGGTGGGGAAGGAATCAGTGGGTAACCGCACCCAGGACACACAGCCGCGACGCTGCTTACCGCGCGGTTGCATTCAGGGCATTGTTTGAGTGCCATAAAGCCTCCAACAGTGATTTCTCAGAACTTCGCGCAAAAAAGGGAGAGCCAGTATCAGGTCGCTTCTTCGGTCCCCTAGAGGATTGCATCACTAAGGCAGCTACCAATATGAACAGCCCAGTAAACGCAGCTATGTCTCGATAGGTCGTAGCGGCTCTCCTTGGAAAATTTCAGGTCGAAACAAGTTTCGAGTAACTCGGAAGAACGTTGAACGCGGCTCACCAGATCGTGACATCCAGCATTGGCCGGATACGTCTCCAGCCAGCAAATAAGCAGGCCATTCCGCTGAGCCTTATGCCGTAAAACAAGATGTTAAAGAACGTCGGATTGGCCAGCAGTTCGTTTGCAATGGTTGACAGACGCACTGGGGTGCTGGCGAGAAACCACAGCAAACCTCCGAAGACAATTAAGGACAAACCACCGACCAGTTTTCCGAACACCCGCATGAGTTAGATCTCCCTACAAAACGTACGATCCCCTGGGCAAGCTGCTGCTTTACGACTCACCGCGCTGTTGCTTTCCAGGCATAGTTTTAGCGCCATAGAATTTCCTCAAGTGACAGGATTCAATCACGGCGCAACAAAAAAGGAGCGCCGAACCGGACCGCTCCTCCTGCCCCCGCCAAGGGGCGCATCAGAACAGCACCGGCCGACGCTCCCTTTCGGGAGCGCGGTCCAAGTGCTGCTTCTGATGCGAGAGCCCGAAGGCTCAAGTTGGCGGTTTCGGAGGAAGCAGTTACTTGACGCTCGCGCGTCATTTCAGTTTTTTGTGATGGCCTACTTCGGCCGGGTTTTTATCTCCATTGATTGGTTGAAACAGACCTCAAGTGTAGCTGGCGTTGAGCGTCGAAAAAAGAGCATGCTTCGCCCAACGTCGCTGCCAGTCGCCCGAAGTGGCAACAGGCTGAATTTGGGCCGGTCTTGCCAGCTTAAAATCCATCGCGACGAAGTTCTTGGCCAATCGAGCATGACCGCAATTCCCGATATCCCTTCAGGTCATTTGAAAAAGCCAAACGGCCATCCTGTCGTGACGGGTCGTTTAGCAGATGGCAATTGAAAAAATATGGCTCTGAATTCAGGTAGTTACACGGGTGCCCGTCGAACGCCGCCGAGTTCCCTGTGGAATCCGATTCTGAAATCCGAAGCCCTGGCAATCGCCGCCGACTCCAAGGTCTGCTTCAATTCGCCGGCCAAGGTCATCCGCGGTGAATTGCAGCGGATCCAAGTGAGCCACATTCCGTTTCGCCAGCACTTGAATCCGACAAGCACGGCTGGCCCAAAGCGGTTCATCTGGCTGTCGAGCTGCACGCAGTAGGTCGTCGTCCGTGCAGTTTTGGGAAACGTCGTCGACCAGCTTCGCTCGCAATTGCGGCAAGCTGGCGGAATAGCCAATCAAGGCCTGGTCAGGATTGGTGAAAGCGTCGAGGATTTCCTCCGTTGTGAATTCATCATGCACTGGGCCAACCGCTTGGCGCAGAGCGAGTTCAAATTGTTCAATCAGGTGGTCCGGGAAAAACTGGTTAAGGTTCTGACTAAGGTCGACGTCGAACTTCCGCAAAATGTCGCGAGCTGGATTTTCCACTGTTAGCGGCTCAACTTCACGTGCAGGATTCCAAGTCGCCACGCCAAGGAGTTGGGAAAAGTCTTCGTGAACCTGAAGAAGCCCGTGGGTTTGAGTGCAAAACTCTGCGTCGACCAGGATTTGCCCGGTCGAATTCTCTGGGTTCCCGGGCAGCATTAGATTCCTTTCCCAAAGATCCTGGAGTAACAAGTCCAGTAGCACTTTTGAGTTCGTCCCCAGACGCTCTTCAGAAATACCGAGCTCTCGCGCCGCCACTCGGCGCAACGCCGGCGTGTCTTCAAATACCGGTGGATCACTAGGCGAAAAACCCAGCCAGATTCTCGGAAACTGAGGGATTTGCGGTAGTCGCGTGTGGCGGCTGACCTGACGCTTGCACGCACGATCCATCTTGATCAGCAAGCGGCAGAGACTCGGATTTCGCAAGGCATTAATTGCGGAACGCTTGGCGTTCGGGCGCGGAGAAAGGGCGCCATCGTGGGAAAAGATCGCGCTGCCGTACTCGACTGCACCGTCGTGATGTGCCCTGGCGCGAAACCCACGAATCGGCAGGGACCAGTGGTTTTCGACCCTCAGATCACGATTGCAGGACAGGACGATCATCACCGTCGAACCGAGTCGCCTTAGCGTCCTGCCATCGAATGAACTGGTTTTGTCGCCTGGGCGGAACGTAATCGCGAAGACATCCTCTAGCTCCGGACGCCTTGATTCCTGAATGATTTGAAAATGATGCTTGCGGACTAACTTGGTCGCGGATTGTAAAGTGTGCCGGTTGGCAATGGCAGAAATCATAGAAGGTTTCCTTGTGACAAAGAAAGGTTTTTTCGGACTCGACGCGCCATGGCGCGCACGTTTGGCATTTCGTTTCGAGGGTAAAAGCGGATCCGACCGTACCGGATCCACTCTTCGTCGCTGACGACGAGAACGTCGCCGCGTTGGCCTGGGACGAGATTGACGAAGGTCAATCTAAGTAGATTGCCGACACGTCGACGGCGCTTTACTGGTCTATCCTGAAAAGTGACAAGCTCGGGCACTTGACCCCCAATGAAAGCAGGCAAATTGCTAGAACTATAGAAATGGCGAGGTTGCTCGATGAGAACCTTGAGGACGTGCTTTGTAGGTTATGCCTCCAACTCATTTGAAGTCTCGTGATAGTGATTTGTCGTTACGTTCAGTAGCCTGATCGGCAAGTCCTTGCGCGATCGCGTGGGCCACAAGCTTTAGGGCACGGTGTAGAATCGAACCCGACACAACGGGTCCTTTTTCATTAGCACCAACTTCGACGGACATCCTAAATCGATCAAGCAAGTTCGGTCTCCAAGAATGAAAAAACCCTCGACAGGAAACTGCCGAGGGTCGAGAAAGATAGTTGCGCTTTTCCGTTGAGGATTATAGCACAGGGCGCTCGTAATCTTGCAGTGGCTCAAACGCGTAACGCTGGTGTTTATGGCGCGCGAGTTTTCGATAATCCTCCGGCGGGCTAAGTACTACCTCATAGGGCGTCGCCAATCCCAACGACTCCATCTTGCGCTGCAGCAAGATAGCCTTGCTGATCGCGGCTTGAGTTGGTTGACTAGGCAGTAGGGACGACATGTCCCGCTGCTTCATACCTGTCTCGCTGAGTCCTACCGCGTCGGTTCTGATCAACTCTCGCTGCGGAGGAACAAATAAATCGATTGTCAATTGCCGAGTCAGGAGATTTGCCGCACCAGGTATTAGGTTCAGGTCAGGGAAACTGCCTGCCAAATTAAGTCCGATCTTGGCGCGTGGCAACAAATGTCCGCCGTCACACAGCCGCACGAGGTACACGAAGAAGTCGGGGACAAGCAGCCGTAAAAATGCAGCCATTTCGGCCGAGTGGGTTGCAAGGATGCTAAACTGCTCCAAGCACACTGCACGAACCTCTGCCGTAGAACCCGGAAGAACTAAGCGGTTTTTCTGGCGATTCTCCATTCTGTACCTGAGCAGATTTGCATTTCGCTGTTTAGCTTCAAGTTCATCGAGCTGCTCCTCGATGGACGGACGGGGGCCGTATTGCGCAATCGCCGCCATTAGATTGGATTTTTGAGTTGCCAGCTTTTGTTCGTCGTTTTTCAGGCGATCCCAATCGGAATCGCTGGAGTGAACAACGTCGTCGCAGGCTGATTCAATCATTCGCCTGAACTGCTCATTGAACCCATCAAGCTGATTGAGTTCCTGACAGACCGCGGCGATTACCTTCTCGGTCGCCAAAGCGCCGTTGATTCCCACGGCGTTCCAACAGCGCCATTCGCGGGAGCCGCAGCATGATAGGTTGTGAGCCAAACCGTTTGCCCCCCAATACAGCTTGCGACCACAATACCAACAGCGAGCATGCTGACCGGGAAACCTCGTGCGTTTAGTGGGCACGCCAAGAAGCGGATCGCCCTTCTCACGGCGACGCGTGCGAAAGGCATTGTTCTCAGCCAGCAGTGCGTTCAAGGCGTCGAACTCTGCTTCTTCCATGAATGCCAGATGGGGTACACTGTAGATCTCCGCCCCATCTGGATTATTGACCGAGACTCGCCGGCCCGTTTCGTGATGCTTGACTGTGTGCTTGTCGCCTCGTCGTGCTTGCCCTTTCAAAAGCGAGTTTTTATAGAAGCGCCGGACCATGTGGCCGTCCCATTTGTGACTCCGGCAGAACGGCCCCGTCGGGACGTGTTGCGCGTTAAACCAATCAGCAACGAACGAACAGTTAAGCGTTTCCCACAGTCGCTTTTTGCCTTCAGTTATAGAGTGCTCGGCTTCTGGATCTTTATGCCAGTCGTCGTACGTTTTCGCATTGTCAGGCACTATGTAGCCGTGGATCGGCACAGCCGTCGATCCGCCGAATTTTTTGAACCGATTCATGAGTTTCTTTTTCAGACGTCGCGATGTATGGGCATTGTGACCCACGTGCCCACTGCAAGCCTCCAAAGCGTCCTGCTCCCAGTTGTCGTCGCGCGTATCAATAAAATCGTTGGCCACAAGCGTATGCGTGCCATGGTCCACGCCGACGCCTAAGAGTCGTGTAGCCTCGGCACCTCGCACGAGGCGTCCCAAATCTTCAATGACCAGCAGGTCGAAATTGCGCGATCGAAGTGCCGTCTCGATCTTGAGAAGCTCGGGCCTGTCGAGGGCTTCGCCTTTGCCTTTGGTACTAATCGTGCAATACTCGACAGGACCGTCGTATTCATCCTTGACCACTTCCTTGCCATGATCTAATTGATCGTCTAAACTCATCTCCTTCTGGCCTTGGCAGCCGCTGATGCGCGCCACGATGCAGACCATGAGTGTGTGACCGTTTCGAGGGTTGAAGGGTTGCTTGCGGCGTGACATCATCTGACACCTCCTGTGGGGAAAGCGTCAGCAACGGCCTAGTCGTTTGTCCCACTGGGACAAACGAACCGCCAAAAGGTGAGAGGACGTGACTACGGGTGACAACAGGTGATAAGCTGCAACGCGTTACCAGCAAAATGGTTTGCGTCACAACGTACTGATAACACGGGAGTTGTAAAATGCTCCCGAACGAATCCTGTCCTCTCCGCTCTAATCGATGGGCCCTTCCGAAGTGCTTGCTTAACAGGCACTTCGGAAGGGCTTTTTTTGCTGGCAAACTCAATTGACCAAGCCAGATTTCGCCGGCACTGTATCGCCCCAATTGCTGACGGCTGGTCGCACTGCTTCCCTTCATCGCTCGCGGCGCCGCCGTAGCGATCGGCAATCCCAACACATGAAGGCCGCCGCATGTCACCGCTGCATTATTTGCATATTTTTGCCCTCGGTTGCTGGACAGCGCACGGATAAGTCTGAGAAACTTACTCACGAGCGGAAACAGTTCCAAAGCCATTCGGTAACAACTCGCGGCAGTCGGCTCCTGTTGGTTAGAGGGACGGGCGCGCACTTTGCGCAACTCCACCTTGCTATCGACGGGCTCTGCGCTCGGTTGCCGACTGGCGATCTCGGGGCGCTGAGAAAAGTCGCGAGAAGCCTTGCTATTGCACGGGCCGACGCCAGGCAAGAATTGCGTCGACCGATCACTCACATCAAATAATTCCGACGAACGACATGAAGGAGGATATTCCGATGAGGCTTCGAATTCTTGCTACGCTTTTTGCTGCCGCGAGCGGATTGCTCGCGATTGATGTGGTTCGCGCGGCCGAGAGTCCCGACGAAGCCGCGATGTCAGCGATTCGCAAGAGCGAAGAACAACTGATGGCCGCCTTCAATGCCGGCAAAGCCGACGTGCTCGCCGCGATGTTCTTGCCCAAAGGTGAGTTGATCGACGAAGCGGGAACCGTTTATCAGGGACAGCAAGAGATCAAGGAGCTCCTCAACGCGTTTTTCAAACAATTCGCGGGAGCAAAATTGGCGATCACGACCGAGTCGATCCGGCTGGTAGGCCCAATCGCGATCGATGAGGGCACTCGCACTCTGACGACTGCCGACAGCAAGCTCAAAACTCAATTCCGCTACATCGCGGTGTGGGCCAAGGCCGACAAAGGCTGGCAGTTGGCATCGTTACGCGATTTTTCGGATGACCCGGGCCCCACGCCGCACGACAGCCTCGAACCGCTCGCGTGGCTCATCGGCGATTGGATCAACGAAGGCGCGGACGGCAAGGTTGCGATCTCCTATCGCTGGTCGGACGACAAGAATTTTCTGCTCGGCGAATTCCAGATCAACTCCGCCGAGGACGCGCCGCGGAAATCGTCGCAGCGCATCGGTTGGGATCCGTCCGTCAATAAGATTCGATCCTGGCTGTTCGACTCCGACGGCGGATTCGCCGAGGCGACTTGGACGCTCATCGACGATGCGATTGTCATCAAATCCTCGTCGGTCAATCCCGACGGCACGACCGCAAGCGCTACGTTGAACATCGTCGTCAAAGATAAAGACCATTACTCGATTGAGGGCACAGACCGGATCGTCGGCGACGATCGAGAAGAAGATTTCGAAATCACCGTCGCGCGACGTCCGCCGGCTGTCAGCAAATAACGCCCCCAACGATTGAGGAATGACGTCATGAATACGCATAAGAATCACTATTTGATCTGGGCTGTGACCATTGGGTGTCTCGTAGCG
>JAWXCH010000206.1:0-7858 GCA_034440595.1 Planctomycetota bacterium
CTCTCTGCCTCGGCCACGATGAACGTCTGAAACGACGTGAAGTAGTGTGCCAGTTTGGCCATGGCGGTTGCAAAGACGCCGGTCAGCTTCAGCTCGCTGGACAGATAGTCCACCGCCATCGGCAGCTTGGTGGTGGCCAGAATCTCGTCCTTGACCATGTCCAGCAGTTCCTGCGTGGCAATCTCGGCCTTCATCCGCTCGTTCAGCATGCGAAACAAGTGTGCTTGTTCGATGTACTCTTCGCGGTCCAGCATCTTGAGCTACTCTTAAACTGAGCAATGAGGTGGTGAGTTGGCGGTTCCCCCCTATAATAGAGTCTGACTGCCGATTGTCCTAATCGCAGCCCGGCCGATCAGTTCGGCCAGCCGCTAGTTTCACTTAGTGCATAACTCCATGACCAACCAGTTTTCTTCGACTGACGATGCAATCGCCGCCATCCGCCGCGGCGAGGTCATCATCGTGGTCGATGCCGAAGATCGCGAGAACGAAGGAGACTTTGTCTGCGCCGCAGAGAAAGTCACGCCCGAGATTGTCAATTTCATGCTCCAGTACGGGCGTGGCCAGGTCTGTGTCCCCATTTTGCCGGAACTGTGCCAGAAGCTGGACCTGCCGCTGATGGTGGAGTCCAACACGGCCCCGCTGCAGACCTGCTTTACGGTGCCGATCGATCATCGCAATGCCAGGACGGGTATCACCGCGCAGGAACGTGCGCAGACGATTCTGGCCATTGTCGATCCGGCTAGCAAGCCGACGGACTTTGTCCGGCCCGGTCATATGTTTCCGCTGATGGCGAAGGAGGGCGGAGTGCTTCGCCGTGCGGGGCATACCGAAGCGGCAGTTGACTTGGCGCGACTGGCCGAACTGACTCCTGCCGGGGTGCTGTGTGAGATTCTTGGCGCGGATGGTAACCGTGCGACGCGCGATGAGTTGTACGAACTGGCACGGCAGCATCAACTGCCTATGATCTCGATTGAAGAGCTGATCCGCTACCGCCGCGTGCGCGAGAAGCTGGTCTATCGAGTTGCCGAGGCACAATTGCCGACGCATTACGGACAGTTTTCGATCATTGCTTATGGAGTCAAGTACGAACAACAGCAGCCGATCGTTTTGGCGATGGGAGATCTTAGCACCGAAGGCGCGCCACTCGTTCGCTTGCATTCGTCCTGCTTTACCGGCGATCTGATCGAGTCCCTGCGCTGCGATTGCGGTGACCAGTTGCACATGGCGCTGGAGATGATCGGTCAGGAAGGGCGCGGCGTGCTGGTCTACTTGCCGCAAGAAGGTCGCGGTATCGGCCTGATTGAGAAGATAAAGGCGTATGCGCTGCAGGATCAGGGAATGGATACGGTCGAGGCGAATGTCGCGCTTGGGTACAAAGCCGACGCGCGCGATTACGGGGTCGGGATTCAACTGCTCAAGGATCTAGGTCTGAGCAAGGTCCGGCTGCTGACGAACAATCCCAAAAAGACCGATGCGTTTATCTACGGCGGCTTTGACCTGCAAGTGGTCGATCAGGTGCCGATCTTGCCAACGGTTCATAAACACAACGAACGCTATCTGGCGACCAAGCGCGACAAGATGGGGCACCGATTTCCGGCGTCGTAGGGTGAGCGATATTACGTTGTGAAGTGTGCCACTGGCTTTGCCAGTGCTCTTGGTGAGTTGACCTCACACACTAACCCGACGCGCCAGTGAGGCGCAGTCCGTTTGACGAATTTCCTCGCTGGCGCTTCGGGTTGAAATGTCGCCTTGACGAGTCCTACGCCGAAGGCGTTGCATTCCACAGCCCCAGGTCGCGCAGCGCACCTGGGGTTAACTTCTTGCGTTTGCACTGGCGGAGCCAGTGGCACACATTTACCCCTCTCTACTCAGCAGGCGCAACAACAGCGGCAAGAGGAGCAGATTACCGGCTAGGCCGCCGAGCATGGTCAGGCTGGTTAGCGCACCGAAGTAGATTGTCGGCACAAACTCGCTGAAGCAGAGCGCGCTGAAGCCAACGACAAGTGCCAGCGTGGCAAACACGGCCGCGCGGCCTGCGCTTTGCTGTGCGGCATCCAGTGCGGCACGCATCGAGCCGCCGGCCTGGCGCGCGCGGCGAAAATCTACGATGTAATGCACGGTGGAATCGACCGATAGTCCCATTGAGAAGGCCGCGATCACGGCGGCCCCCATATTCAGTTGCAGGCCGAGCCAGCCCATCAGGCCGGTCATCATAAAGACCGGCAGCACATTGGGAACCAGGCCAATGGTGGCTAGGACCATGCTGCGAAAGACAACCAGCATCACCAGCCACATGCCGGCAGTAGCGACCAGAAATGTCAACCATTGATCGCGCAACAAACTGTCGATCAGGTGTGTCAATAGAACAAAAAAGCCAGTCACCTTCGCGCCGCTCTGCACGGTTCCGTCAGGGAGTTGGACAGGTCCGAATGTTTCCAGACCGATTCGCTCGACGGTGGCGATCAGTTGTTTTTTCTGCGCCGCCGATTGACGTTCGTTGGACCTGAGCATGATGCGGAAGTAATACTGTGTTGGATTCTCTGGGTCATTGGCGTGCATGGCTGAAATGGTTTGCGGCATCCAGTCGCCCAGTACATTCAGCGCAGATGTCGACACACCAGCCGGCATCTGTGAAAGTGTCTCTAGCGACAACGGCGAGACTGCCTGCACGACATCCGCCAGACTGAAGACTTTGGTCAGGCCGGAGACTTGCTGGCCCTCGGCGTTCTCGACAGTTGCCTCACTGCGCAGGCGCGACTCTAACTGGGAGACGCGCAGTAGGAACTCCGCATTTAACTGTTGTGGAGCAGGTATAATCAGCTCCCACACACCCGCTCCGCCGAGCCGCGTTTCGACCATTTCATAGGATCGCACCAACGGGCTGCCCGCGCGAAAGTTCTTGGTAAAGTCGCTCTCGATATCCAGCCGAGTCGTGCCGATCAAAGCCAGCACGGCCAGCAATAAAGCCACGCCGCCATACAGCCACGGGTGACGTTCGACCGAATCGATCGCACGGTACAGCCCCAGGTCTAGCCGGTCTTCCCCCCAGGAGCGTTTCGGATCGGTGTCCCAACGACCCAGCAGTGCGAGTCCTGGCACCAGGAGTATTGAGCTCAAGAGGATCAGAGTTAGCCCAATAGCGGTCATGGCACCGAAATCTTGCACCGGACCAACGCGTGCGAGTAGCAAGGAGCCGCAACCGACCGTATCCGTCACACAGGCCGAAACAATTGGGCCAGCCAGCACGATTCCGGCAATCCGCAGCGATTGTTTTGGAGTATTCCCACGGGCACGTTCATCGCGAAACCGGACTACCAGATGCATAACGGTGGCGATCCCGACGATGGTGACAATGGCCGAAAGCATCGAGCTGACCAACGTCAGTTTCAGATCCAACCAAGAGAGCGAGGCTAACGTCAGCCAGAGTGTGAGTTGCACGACAGCCAGCGGGATTAACACCCAGCGGAAACTGCGAAAGCAAAGCAATATCGTCAGGATCAATAGCGCGGTGGAGATGGTCATCAGCAAACGGCCATCGGCTTCCAGATATCGAAAGCCATCGACAATCATCACTGGTTCGCCGGCCAGCATGCCGGAAGGCTGCTCTTGGATAATGGTGCGAAGTTGATCGACCGTTTCAGTGCTTGGTACCGTTTCGCCTTGTCGCTTGAGCAGACAGACGATCGCCACAGTCTGTCGATCGGTGCCGATCGCATAGCCTTCAAACAGTGACAGCAGCTTTCCCGAGAGCGGATTGTTCGGATTGGCAATCGAGTTACCAAGCGGAGTGTTGCTCAGGCTTTGAACAGCACGGACGCCAGACACCTTGGAGAGGCGCTCGGTGACGGCAGTCAGTCGTTCCATGCCCGTGACACTGAGCACCTGCGGGTCAATATATGCTGCCAGGACGACCTCGTTGCCGCCGAATGTGCGGTTCATTTGCCGATACGGCACCAGCAGTGGATCATCGACGGCAAACATGTTTTCGATCGATTGATCGAAGCGAACTTGCCGGGATGGTGCATAGGCTAGCACCGCCAGTAGGATACCAATGACGAGCAACGGCAGCCGCCAGCGGATCAGGCGGTCGATCAGGGCCGCCACACGCGGTGCTTCAATGTCCGGCGTTTTTTCTGGCGATGTTGCCATGGTTGTTGCAGTCGATCTAAATTAACAGATGTTGTGGAACCGACATTGTACCGCCTGCAACTAAATGCGCTGGTTCCATTCCGGCAGTAGATACCGCTCGCTGAGCAGTTGCTGAACGCGACTGGTTGGCAGATTGCTAGAAACTCCGGTGACGTCAAACGCAGCGAAGATCGCGTTTTCCAATTCTGGCCGGTTGACCGGCAGGTTCCGCACAAAGTCGCCATGCGAACGGCCTTGGCGATAGTCGGGCTGGCGCGGTGGAGTGCCCAGGTATTGTTCGATCTTCGCCAATGGAAAGTCGTAGAGCAGCGTGCCATGATACAGCACGTGGCGCCGCTTGCAGCGCAGCGCATTGCCCGAGAACTTCTGACCGAGGTAGACCAGGTCGCTGGTGCCAGCACGTGAGACCCCCGGCGCGATTCTGTCCAGCGCACCGACCAGCCTTTCCAGCACAAAGCGATGAATCTGCTCGATCGCGTGGAGTTGTGGGCGGAGCTCCAGGCTGAGCACGACTGCGTACATTAGACAGCCAGGGCCAGCGAGAATGGCCGCACCACCACTTGGACGGCGGAGGATAGGAACAGTATCGGCCTGGCAATTTGCCACGTTGGCCTCGGTTTGCCAGTGCGAGGATGACCCGAGTACGACTGCCAGTGCAGTCGCTTCCCAGACACGGCAGTATTCTTGCGGACTGGCCGCCTCTTCGGCCTGCAGCAACAACGACTCGTCCTGTGCCAGGTGTTCAGCAGTGCTTTTTAACGTAGCGTCAATTCGTAGCATTTTGTCGTGGTATTGTGTGCCCGGCGGGAGAGGTTGTGAAAGTTTTTGCCACTGCCAAGGTTACTCTCGGACGTAACCTGTTAGAAGGGGGAGGCCGCCGGCCGTTTTTCGATGTTTTGGTGGCATTTTCGGTTCCCGACGGGTCATGGGAACGACTCGGGTTGGGTTGACGCGGAAAATTGGCCCTCTAAACTTGAGATTACTGGCCGACTGCCCCACCACGCGATTGCCGATGTCCACCGAATATCCGTCGACTCCACCGAAGCTTCCCGACGCGCCTCCTTGGAATGATGCGCTGCCACCGGTGCAACCACCCAATGCGCGCTTTCTAGTGCAGTTGTTCGTCATACCGGGCATGATCGTTCTGATCATCGTGATGATCTGGATGATGTTCCACTGGCTGGCGCAGATGGGGAATGACAGTGACGCATTCATTAAGGCGTTGGAAGCGGACAATGCCAATCGCTGGCACGCGGCGTACAATCTTTCGCACGTGCTGCGAACCGACGGGGATGCCAGTCTGAAGTTGAAACAAGACGTCAACACGGCGAATCGGTTAGCGGCGATCCTGACAAAGGCACTCAAAGAGCCGCGGCTGAACGACAATTCCAAGAGCGAAGGGTTGAATGCGGAGGGAATTCGCGACGCGCACTTGGCGCTAAGATCCTATTTGGCAACGGCACTCGGTTACTTTCATACGCGCGAAGTTCTTCCAGTGTTGCTGGTGGCAGCATCGCAGAGAGAGCGGCCGGATGACGATGTTGTTCGTCGCGAAGCGTTTAGGTCGATTGCCATGCTATCCACGACGTTGAAGTCGTTGAATCAGCCGCCACTTTCCCACCCGGAACTGATCGACGTTTTGCTGATCGGTTCGGAGGACGAAGCAGTGAGCGTTCGCGAAGCTGCGACGTTTGCACTGGGGACGATTCCAGTAGCGGCCATGCCGCCGACTGCCGAGCAAGGCGTAGCATCAACTGAGAAAAGTTCGACGGACAAGTCTGACCGAGTCACGAGTCGACTCCGAGCATTGTTATACGATGGCGAACCGAATGTGCGGTATAACGCGGCCACTGGACTGGCCGAGCAGGGGGACATGCGTTGCGTGCCAGTGCTGCTGGACATGCTCGAACCGGAGCAAAAGCAAGCGACCAAGAACGAAACGGGCAGCAATATTGAATTCAAACGAACCATGATTCTGGTCAATGGGATGCGTGCGACCAAGAAACTGATGTCGTTCAATCCGAAAGAAAAGCAACCCAAGCTGGAAGCGGCAGTTGCAGTGTTGACCGATGATTCCTCGCGCGAGGTGCGCGATACGGCGGTTGCCTTGCAAGCTCACTTGCAACTGGACCGATCCAAACCGAGTGCTGCCCCTTAATCTAATAGGAGATTTATTATGGCGATCAGTAATGAAGAAGTGATTGAGATGTTGAAGGCCTCGTACAACATGGAACTGGAGACGGTTCTGAATTACATTGCCAACAGCACCAATCCTGACGGTGTGCGGGCCGAGGAAATCAAGAAATCGTTGGCGGCTGATATCATCGAAGAACTGGGGCACGCTCAGCAGTTGGCCAACCGCATCAAGCAACTGGGCGGCTTTGTCGAAGGATCGGCGGCGTTAAAGTTCGGTTCCCAAGTGCAACCGAGCAAAACCACCACCGATGTACAAGCGGTGATCAAGGCGGTCATTGCCGCCGAAGAAACGGCCTGTGCGCAGTACAAGAAGATCATCAAAGCGGTCGAGGGAGAGGATTACGTCACGCAGGATATGTGCGTCCGACTGTTGGCTGATGAAGAAGGGCATTTGATCCTGTTCAAGGGATTCCTGAAGGAGTACTCGGGGCAGGCGTAGGCGACAAAGAGTCGTTCAAAAGTAGCAGCATTTAACCTCTCCCGCTTGCGGGAGAGGTCGCGGTATCAGCCGCGGGTGAGGGTGGGCCAGAGATTAGTGAAGGAGAACAGCAGCGAGTAGAGGAGTTGGATTCGGCGAGATTGCGTTTCACTACTTTCCAGTTTCACATCTCTACTTTCTGACTCTCCCTCACCCGCCGCTTGGGCGGCGACCTCTCCCACGAGTGGGAGAGGTGACGAGTAACCGCCAATCAGCGAAATGAACGCCGCTTCAATTGCTCTCGTTCAGGGACTGAATTCGCGTACGGGCTAATTCCGTGACGTTGTGTTCGTTCTTGAAGGCGAGAATCTCCAAGGCCGCGCCGATATCGGTCCAGCGCGCTTCAAGGACTTCGTCGTCGTGATCGCTTACGTCGCCGGCAGTGTAGCGCATCAGAAAGAAATGCACCTGCTTATGGAAGCGAGTCTTGCCACCGGCATAGTCACCGATGTACCAGTACTCGATAGTTGCTAGCCGCTCCAGCAACTCAGCGTGCAGGCCGGTCTCCTCGCGTACTTCGCGCACCGCCGCCTGTTCAGGAGTCTCATTCGCTTCGATCGTTCCCTTAGGGAGTTGCCAGCGACCGCGACGGCCGACGGCGATCAGCGCAATCTCGATCGTCTCGGCGGCAGTGCGTCGAAAGACAACTCCTCCGGCCGATGTTTGCGGTTGGGTGTCGAGCATGCGAAAACGAGCTTGCTTTGGAAATAAAATAGAAGGCCAACCGCCTGTACGACGTTCGGTCAAGTACTTTGAAAATAGCCCACGGCGTGGGGACAAACAACCCTTGGGGGCGTGGGACAGTTTTGTTTCCGGCTGACCGCTAGCATCTGACTGCTGTCACTGGCCGAAAACGGCTATACTTAGCACTGTCTTGCACCAGATGGATCAAAACCATCCTGAACTTGATCAAGAACTTCAGACCCTCGGCCGGGAGTACTTTTGCATGTCCGATCGTGAACGATGGATCATTTACCCATTGCTTTTTTTGGCACTAGGCAGCACGCTGTGGACCAAAATCACGCATAATGTGAC
>JAWXCH010000207.1:0-7618 GCA_034440595.1 Planctomycetota bacterium
GTGTGGTGCCAGTAGACCTCGCTGAACATCACATACCGGGCAAAGACCATCATCTCGGCGGCGGTGCGACCTTTGTCGGTGATGGCCAGATTGTCGCCCGCCTCATTTAGACAGAGGCTGCCGATGAGCCGCTGCTGGTCAAAGTGCCGCCCATACGGGACACCCGCATGCAGACTGTCGCGCGAAAGGTAGTCCATCTTGTCGATATCGATCGGGCAAGAAAGAATGCTGCTCAAGATCCGCGAACTAGGGCTTTCCCCCTTGTCATTCAGTAGCGACAATACCTTTTCAGGCGATATTCTCCACTCGCGCTGTAGAATCTCACCAACCTGGCTGGTTAACAGGTACCGTTCTGCCAGTCGCTCATGCCGTGGTACGCCCGGAAGTTGCAAATCCTCGATCGGGTGGCAGTAAGGCCAGTGCCCCAGGTCATGTAGCAGCGCCGCGGCAATGAGTGCCTCGGCCTCCTCGGGCTGCACAGTCGCTGCAAAGCGCTCGTCGTAGGAGAGCTGTTTGAGAAACAGCAATGCCAGCCGATAGACGCCGAGCGAATGTTCAAACCGGGTGTGTGTGGCGCCGGGATAAACCAGGGTCACCAGACCAAGTTGACTGACCTTGCTCAAGCGGCGGAACTCGGCCGTATCGATCAGGCTCCGCACGCGCGGGGTGAGCGGAACATCCAGTTCCTGCGGGATGCGCAAGAGCGATTGCCGAGCATCGAGACCGGCAATTTCGGGAATTTCGCGAATGACTGACACATTGCGCCCCTAAAGTGGAGGAAGTTGCATGACCAACCGCAACAGGACCGTCACTGTCAGATAAAACACATAGTGGAAAAAGGCATTCGTCGGTTCTAGGTCAAGTGCTCCTAAGGCAGTCAATGAGCCGATCACAAGCATCACTCCGGCAATTGGAATTGCCATCCACATCTCCCGTGTCCCGTTTACGAAAGGGTAGTAGGAGCCGTAGTACGCATACAGTCCCCAGAGTGCGGCATAGACCGACGACACGATCGCAGCACGCAATAGCAACTGCACGCCACGATACGCTTCCATCTCTTGATCGCGCAAAAAGGTGTAGCCCGCGATGACGAGGGGTGGTGCCAACAGCGCAGCCCCGGCACCGAGAATCCACGGGCTAGGGCCGTCTGGTTGAGTAGAAATTCCGATAACAATGGCAATCAGCAGCGTGACCACGACACCGGCGGCCACGCCAACAATCATGATCGGCTGGACTTTGGTCTTTTCGCGGGCCAACGGCTTGAGAACGGCGCGACCTTTGGCATCTTTGGCGGCGACGGCCGCTCCCCCCGAGTATTCTTCCGGGGCATGGATCTTGACCTGATCTTCCAACTTGGGGACGGAAAGAACGGTCTTGCATTTTGGGCAAGGGCCTTGCTTGCCGGCGAATTTCTCGCTGACTTGAAAGCGCGTCTTGCAGGCGGTGCAAACTACCAGAATTGCCATAGGGAAGGGAGTCGGTGGATTTTTCGCGGTTCGCGTGAGAGGTGCCAAAACCTTAGTTTCAACTCACCCGTCCGACAAGTCAAGGAGCGAAGGATTGAGCGAATAGGTCGAGTAGTCTGCCTGAGCATACGAGCCAACCAATCTCGACAGTACGCCGCCCGTTTGCCGATCCAAAAACTGTGCCACACACGGTGGGCGCGAAAGCGGAATATTCGTTAGAATCAGGCTGAACGGGACTGTCTCGCAGGATCGGCGAGCGATTTCCAGATAGCACGGGCCGTTTGTTACGAAGAAAGCGGGTATTGGTTGTTGTCAGCCGGTTTGTCAACTACGATCAATATTGAGGTCCGTGGCACTCTGCACCCACACCATGACCAGGGAATACTGATGAATCAACCGACTTCCAAACCGAATACAGGTGGGACCAGCCCGGTTGTACAGCCAGCATCGACTTCCAAGTCATCCCCTGCGAATGCAGCAGGCGGGGCCAAAGGGGTGGCGGACGATTCGTTCGTCTTTCTTTGTCCCAATGGGCACAAGCTCAATGGTCCAAGGCGTATGGCGGGGAAGGTGGGGCAGTGTCCCCACTGCGGTACTCGCTTTCAGATTCCCACAACGGAAGAAATCTCTGCCGCAGATGTTGCCTCGCGACCGGTTCATGACGACGACGATGATGCGATTGCTGTCCCGGCGGACTTGACCGATTTGTTCACCGGTGGCCATACCAAGTACGGCGCGCATACTACCGAGCGATCCGACACTGGATCGGATGCGGGTCGCAGTGTTCGTCCGTTCTCACAGAGTTCGACAGGACAGGAATCCGGCGGCTACTACGAAAGCGATAACTACCGTGGCCCACGGCACCCACTAGCCGAACTCGTAACGCGATTGTGGGTCGAGCGCGAGCATGGCGGCGTCATCGAGCTGTATCTCAGTGGCGGAGTCATGCTGGCTCCGGATTGGTTCGATGAAAACCTCTCGCGGCAGACGCATGGGCTGTTTGCCACACACGCCGCAGATGGAACCGTGACCATGACAGTGGTTCCGTGGGAAACAATCACGCGCGTAGTTGTGCGCGGGGTGGTCGGCTTGCCGGATGGCATGTTCGAGTAGGCCGGCGCGGGCGGTTCTGCATTACTCTTCGTCTTGCAGATCCGTCTCACTGATCATGGTGAACTTCTTGGCGGCCAGGGTCTCCATCCCCATCTCGATATTGTCGACCATGAGCGCCACGGCCGGACGCCCGTGCGGACGGACGATGAGCGGGTAGGCCTGCACAATATTCACCTCAGCCTGAAGCAGCGCTGTACAGATGCGCAAAAACGGCTGATCACCTTCCGGCAATTCAACGCCGATCAGGTCCGTTTCGATGAGTGCCAGCCCGGCACGTTCGAGAATCTCGCGGCCTTGCTCGGGGTGACTGAGCAAGAAGCGAACGAAGGAGCATTCGCTGGCGTCGGCAATCGACAGCGCCACGATGCGGACGCGGCTCCCCTCAAAACGGCGGACCACTTCTAAGAGCTGGCCGACGCGGTTCTCTAAAAAGACGGTAAATTGACGAATGCTGGGGTAGCCACGGCCACGCATGGTGGAGAAACCAACGCCGGACGATCCTTCGCTGCCATAGCTCATATCAATTTTTTCCCATCAATGCGACCGTCTCGGACCTGAGGCCGTTTGAACCGCTAGCATGCCCGAAGTATATGGCGATTGAGTAGTTCCGTCAACTTGGCTAATCTGATTGAATAGGGATCTGCAAGCCAACTGGCTAGCCCGGCAGAATGGTGTTATTCGGAGAAAAAGGTTGATTACCGAACATGACTTATTAATTCGCGTGCGCTACCAAGAGACCGACGCCATGCAACGCGTCCACCATGCGAACTATATAACCTACTTTGAGATGGGTCGGACTGAGCTGCTGCGTGCCAAGGGCCTGAGCTACGCGCAGATCGAGCAGGATGGCCTGTTTCTGGTGGTTGCCGAGGTGAATTGTCGCTATTTGCTACCGGCCACGTACGACGAGGAGCTGCTGCTGCGCACCAAATTGATCTCGGCCAAAGGTGCCAAGATCGAGCATGGGTACGAAATCTTTCGCGGGCTGGAGCTGCTGGCCACCGGCAAGACCGTGATCGCCTGTGTTGACCGGCAGGGACGTGTGCGACGGATCCCCGATTCGCTGAAAATGCCGTGAATAGCACTGCCCGGGTGTTAATTGGGCACCATCTCACCGGTTCCATTGGTAGCAAGCGTTTAGTAGACGACCGGCGGCCCCCTATTCGCCGGAAAACGGCAGAACTAAAATGTGCGGGCATCCTGCCTTGCACCTGCCGGAGACTGTCACCAGCGTGACGAGGCAAAAGGAAGATATCGCAATGACCACCAACGGCCGCATTCACCCGGTTACCCAGCCAGCACGGCCGATCCGTGTCGGTGCGGTCAATTACCTCAATACCAAGCCACTAGTCTACCAGTTTGAGAAGTTTGCACCGCACGCAGAACTGATTTTTGATCTGCCGAGTCGACTGGCGGATCGCCTGGCCAGTGCCGAATTGGACGTGGCGCTGATCCCCTCGATTGAGTTCTTTCAGGATCCCAGCTATTCAATATTGTCGGACGTTTGCATCGGCTGCCGTGGACCGGTGCTGAGTGTAAAGCTTTTCAGCCGCGTGCCAATGCAAGCGATTCGGACGCTGGCTCTCGATGAGGGATCGCGGACCAGTGCAGCGCTGGTGCAGATACTGCTAAAACAGCGTTTTGGGCTACAGCCGCAGTTGGAAGCACTTCCGATTGGCGCGACCATCGACCAGACTAACGCCGACGCCGTACTGTTGATCGGTGATCGTGCGATTCACTCCCCAGCGGGGCAGTTTGCTGAGATTTGGGACCTAGGTGACGAGTGGTGCCGCTGGTCGGAACTGCCGTTTGTGTTTGCGATGTGGACAGCCCGTGCCGGAGTCGATCTGCAGGGGGTTGATGTGGCGTTGGGCGAATCGCGCGACGCTGGGCTGGCCAATCTGGCAGAAATCGCCGCTAAGGAAGCACCGCAACTTGGACTGACCGTGCCGCAGTGCCTGGCGTATTTGCGCGACAATTTGTATTTCTATCTTGGCCAGCGCGAGCAGCAGGGGCTGGCACTATTTTATCAGCACGCCGCCGAATTAGGTTTAGCACCCGTAGGAGTGGATCTTGGACTTAGCCATTGCACCAACGCTTGAAAAAGCAGTTGCCGGAGAGCGGATTTCTGCCGACGAAGCGCTGCGATTGCTGCAATCGCACGATCTGGCGGCGATCGGTCGCGCTGCCGATGCGGTGACGCGACGGCTGCATCCTGAGCCATATCGCACTTTTAACATCGACCGGAATATCAACTACACGAACATCTGCACGGCGGTCTGTGATTTCTGTGCGTTCTATCGCAAGCCAAAACATGCCGAAGGGTACGTGCTGGAACGAGAAGAGTTGCTGCAAAAGATCGCTGAGACTGTCGAGCTAGGCGGCGACCAGATTCTGATGCAAGGGGGCCTGCATCCAGATTTTAAGCTCGACTGGTACGAAGAGTTGCTGCACGATATCAAGTCCCGTTTTCCGCAGGTCAATGTGCATGGGTTCAGCCCGCCAGAGATCTATCACTTTACCAAGGTCAACAAGCTGCCGTTGCAGACGGTGCTTCAGCGATTGAAAGAGGCTGGCCTGGGTAGCCTGCCCGGCGGCGGCGGTGAAATCCTGGTCGATCGCGTCCGCAGCGCTATGACGCGCGGAAAGGTGATGACCGATGATTGGCTAGAGGTGCATCGTGTCTGGCACCGCCTTGGCGGTATTAGTACAGCAACGATGATGTACGGGCACATCGAAACTTTGGCGGAGCGCGTGGAGCATCTGGACCGTTTACGTCAAGTACAGGATGAGACTGGCGGTTTTACAGCGTTCATTTGTTGGTCGTTTCAGCCCGAACATACCGAGATGGCGGATATCCCGCCGGCCGGTGCGTTTGAGTATCTGAAGACGCAGGCGGTTGGTCGGCTGTTCTTGGATAACTTTCCCAGCATTCAGTCAAGCTGGGTTACCCAGGGCCTCAAGATTGGCCAGCTTGCGCTCCTGTATGGTGCCAACGACATGGGGAGCCTGATGATCGAAGAGAATGTCGTCGCCGAAGCGGGTACGGTGCATTATCTGACGCTCGATCAAATTTGCGACTCGATTAGTGAAATTGGCTACGAACCACGGCAGCGAAATGTCTTCTATCAATTGCTGCCAATTGAGCATCAGCAGCAGGCGATTCTGGCCAATCGAGAGTGGCTGGCCAAGAAGCGATCTGAGCAGCCAGTTGTGGAAACTGCCACTGCGGTTGCTCCTGCCGCAGGATCGTGCGGTTCTGGCACCACAGCAGAGGCGGTTGCGCCCGTCGAGTCGTCGCTGTTACCAATTCTTTCTGGCGCCAAGGACTGAACACGCTTCAGAAACGCAGCGCTTTCAGCACTGGCGAAATAAGCTAAGCTGAATACTGTTAGCTGCGAAAAGCCCGAGATGCGTATTGGGTCAGTTTTGCCGATTGTGCCAGCGACTGTTCTGCGCGGCAAGCGGACCCGTGCCGGCCCGGCGGGACGTATAATTGGCTCAGCCGCTATACTGAATTATCGGTCGATTTTGAGATATCGATCTGGGCGATATTCACTGGCATGGTTGAACAGAGCGGATTTCTTCGCTTTGCAATCGCCAATCCGCGGCGAACTTCCAGGAAGGCATAGTTCTGATGATTCATGTCCGCGATCTGACGAAGCATTACGCGGACCTGCGGCGCGGAACGTCAGTGGCACTGGGTGGAATCAGTTTTCAAGCGCGGCCAGGACAAATCTACGGCCTGCTCGGACCCAACGGCGCCGGCAAGACCACTGCGCTGCGAATTCTCAGTACGGTCCTTCGGCCAACCGGCGGCACTGCCACCATCGACGGCTACGATGTCGTAACGCAAGCATCGCAGGTGCGGCATCGGCTCGGGTTTATGTCGGCCAACACCGCCGTCTATGACCGGATGACCGCCTGGGAAATGGTCGAGTACTTTGGCCGCCTGTACGGGCTGCAAAAAGAAGAACTGCGTGAGCGAATGGAGGGACTTTTTGCTCGCCTGCAAATGAATGAAATCCGCGACGTCCTCGGTGCCAAGATGTCGACCGGTATGAAACAGAAGGTCTCCATCGCACGGGCCATCGTCCACGATCCGCCGGTATTGATTTTTGACGAAGCAACCTCTGGCCTGGATGTGCTGGTGGCACGTGCGCTGCTCAAAACCGTGGCCGAACTGCGCGAGCAAGGGAAGTGCATTGTCTTCAGTACGCACATCATGCGCGAGGCCGAAAAGCTGTGCGATCAGATTGCGATCATTCACCGTGGAAAGATTCTGGCCGAGGGGACACTCGGGGAGTTGCGCGATTGCTATCATCAAGAAGAGCTGGAAGAACTTTTCTTTCAATTGATCTCGCGTCATGATGAAGAGTTAACTCGTAGCGGTGAGCTGATCCAACCGGCCTAGAGTATTTGCCTTTAAACCAATCGATTCATGAACCTGGGTAACGTCAAGCTGATCATGATGCGTGAGTTGCGCGATCAATTACGCGATCGCCGCACGCTGTTCATGATCTTTGTCTTGCCACTGCTACTGTATCCGCTGCTGGGGATCAGTTTCTTTCAGGTGGCGCAGTTCATGCGCGAGCACCCAACCAATGTGTTGATCGTTGGCTTGCCAGAGTTGGCCGACTTTCCGCCGCTGGTCAGCGAGGATCAGATCTCAAAAAAATGGACCGGTGACACAGCCGGTCGCGGCCTGCTGCGCGTCAAGCAAAAGGCCCTGAACCTGACAGATTCCACCAGCGAAGCCGCGATCAAGGCTGCCGCGCAGGCCGCCATGCGCGACGAGCAAGTCGAAGTAGTGATCTACTTTCCCCCGACGTTTGCTCAAGAGTTGCAATCGCTCCGCAAGCAGATCCTACCCAATGCTGCGGGCGAGCGTCCCGAACGACGGCTGATTGACATTCCAAAGCCAATCGTCTTTTTCAATACAGCCGACGAAAAGTCGCAAGTGGGCTATGTACGCATCAACGAAGTCTTGCGAAGTTGGATTGATGCCGTCGGGCAACAAATTCTCAGTGACGGCGACA
>JAWXCH010000208.1:0-8963 GCA_034440595.1 Planctomycetota bacterium
AATCACGAGTGTGCGACTGGAAGCTGTGCCCATTCGCTTTGAACGCACCGCACAACTCGGTCCAAGATCTCTGCTGTTAGAGTACATAGTTGCTAACCTCGGCGCGGCACCATTTGAATATCTGTATGCAGCGCACTTGATGCTTCAGACTTATCCGACGACGCGAATCGTTTATCCGGTTGAAATGAGCCAAGCATATGTTTCGGTCGTCATCGACAACCCGGTACTGCGACAGAAAACGTGGGCGAGTTGGCCACCGGATGAGTCCACTTTTCTTAAGGAACCCTTGCTCGCCGAGCACAATACGCTGGCAAAACTGTTTTCGCCGAAACTGAACGAAGGCTCGACGTGCGTTACGCATTGCGATGGTCATGAACAGCTAACCATCGAATTTGGCACCGACGAGCTGCCGTACTTGGGCGTTCTACTGGGGCCGGGTTTCGCTCCGCTTGGAAAGGACGGCAAGTCAACGCTGCTAGCGCTGGAGCCCACAAGTAGCATGGCCGATGACCTGTCGCAAGCGCGCGAAACAGGAACCAGTCGGCAAATACCCGGCGGTATGGCAATCCGGTTTTGGATACGGCTATCACTTACAGGGCCGCATACTTAGCGTCCGCTGCGCTACGGCATCAAATGCCCGACGCACGGGCAAGATATCAACCGCTCGGATGGGAACACGCTAAGCATTCGGATCCCCTTGTCGGTGACGACGAATTGCTCTTCGATACGAGCTCCATCGTTGCCCTGACCGCAGTAGGTCTCAAATGCCATTACCATTCCTTCTTCATAAATCTCTGGTTTGTCGAAGGAGAAGAAACGGCTGGTGACGGGTTTGCCCCAGTGCGTGATGCCAATCCCGTGCCCGACCTGCAGAGCGAACGCTTCTGCTTCATTGGACAAACCAAGTTCTTCTGCCGATGGCCAGATCTCAGCTACTTCGGCGGTGCTAACACCGGGTTTGACCATGTTGATTGCGTCAAACAGCCAGTCATAAGCCTTTTTGTAAACATCGAGCTGCTTTTGCGATGGCTTGCCGACGCAGAATGTTTGGTAGTAACAGGTCTTGTAGCCATTGAAGACGCTCACCACGTCAATAAACAGCATGTCACCCATGCGTAACATGCGGTCCGAAAAATCGTGCGGATGAGGATTCGAGCGGTTTCCCGAAATGACGTTGATGTTCTGCATCTCTTCGGCGCCATTGCGGTACATGACTTCACGCATCATGCCGGCTATATCTACCTCCCGCACCCCGGGCTTGGTCGTACTAACCACCTCCCAAAATGCCGATTCAACGATAGCGATCGAGGTCTCGACGAGGTCGATCTCTTCTTTCGTTTTAATCTTTGAGGCTTCCAACATGGTTTGCTGGCCATCAACGACTTTAATCCCCTCGGCTTCCAGTGCGCGAATGATCGGGATTTCGGCAACATCTAACCCAACTGGCTCATTCGCTACTCCTAGCTCGATCAGCTGGCTCTTGATCATTGCCGCAAATTTCTTGGCGTTGTCCATTACAACGTCCTTCGGAAAGGCGCCGCGCCAAGTACCGATCGAGGGATGCATTCGATCAGCAATCCACGGGCAAAGTGCCTTCTTGGCGGCTATAGCGCTGCCAAGTTCGTAAAGAACCGGGTCACTATCCGCAGCGAGCAACGTGCATCGAAGCAGCTTGTTGTTTGCCCAATCGTTGACCTTGGTGCTAGTGATGTATCGAATCCAGTCTTGGTCGAACACAAGGAGCGACGCCACCTTGTCCTTCTTCATTTGCTCCTTGGTTTTTCGCAGGCGATCTTTCCGCAACTTGTCATAATCGATGCGAATTTCGCAATCTTTTGCCATCATTCCGAGTGTCATCGTCGAATCTCCACTGAGCTATAATCTGGTTTGAAAATGTCGGTGCGGCACGGCTATGCAAAATACAAGCCGCCATTCACGTTGATAAGTTGCCCGGTGATATAGGAGCCCGATTCTGATGAGAGCCACAGGATCACTCCAGCCGAATCTCGTCCCTCCGCGTAGCGGGCCAGGGGGATGGTCCTAAACTCCTCGTCACGCAATTCCTCGAAGGTTATGCCTCGCGCCGCAGCTTCGGCCCGCATAAAGCTCCAGTGCATCTCGCTCGCCGCCAAACCAGGGCAAATAGCGTTGACGTTAATCTTGTGGGGAGCAAGCTCGCGCGCTAGGGCCGTCGTCATCGTGTGCACGGCACCTTTAGATGCACAGTACGCGGCATACTCTGGAAATCCGACCTTACCGCCGTACGAACCAAGATTGATAATGCTCCCTGATTTCTGCTTCATCATTTGCTGGGCCGCATATTTGCACCCAAAAAACTCACCGTAGAAGTTGACCCCGAAAATCCGGTCAACCGTCTCTTTCTCCATGGTTGCGATGGGGCCTTCTTTGAGATGCATCCCCGCGTTGTTAACCATGATGTCGAGCCGCCCTAGTTTCTGCGCAACTCCTTGCACGAGGTCTCTAACCTGGTCTTCCTGGGACACATCCGTAATCTGCGCGTACCCTTTATTCTCGGGATACTTATTCTTGATTTGTGCGATCGTCTCCTCCACCTCTGGAAGCACGTCGGACACGACAACGTGAATGCCGGCATCAGCTAGTGCTTCCGCCGTGCCTCTGCCGAGGCCACGCGCCGCTCCTGTTACAATCGCAATCTTTCCGGCAACCTGTCGCAACGATTCAACTTCCATTGGTTACGCTCCGCAGAAGAGTGGAAAAAGATTCACTTGAGCGCTAACTACGCGTATTGAAGGAGGCTCATAACTGCTTGTGTGACGTCCTGCCGACCGGGGCGATAATACTGCTCCATCGTTGGCGAGAAAGGCACCGGAATATCCGGTGAAGCGACACGCTGGACGGGCGCCGTAAGATATTCGGCCATTTTCTCGGCCAGAGTCGCGGCAATTTCTCCGCTCCATCCGCCGAACTTCGGACCTTCCTCAAGCACCATCGCCCGCGTCGTTTTCTTCACCGACTCCTCTACCAGTGCCCAATCAAAAGGATTGAGCGAGCGAGGATCGATCACTTCGACGCTCACCCCCGCCGCTTCTAATTCCTCGGCGGCGTTCATCGCCACATGCATCATCAACAGTGTGGCGATGATCGTGACATCCGTCCCCTCACGGCGAATCACCCCTTTGCCGATGGGAACTGTATAGTCTTCATCGGGAATATCGTCCGAAGCGTCGACGGCGCCTGTTGCCTGTCCCAGTCCCTTCGATCCATATAGCAGTTTGTGCTCGAACATGATGACAGGATTGTTATCACGTATGGCCGACTTCAGCAGGCCCTTAGCATCGTAAGCCGTCGATGGGCAGACAACCTTCAAGCCGGGCACACCGAAAAAAAACCGTTCCAAACTTTGTGCGTGCTGCGCGCCGCGGCCGGTAGCGCCGATTGGTGCTCGAATCACCATCGGCACGTTCACTTTGCCGCCGGACATATATCTCATTTTGGCAGCTTGATTAACCACTTGGTCCATGGCCAAGAAAAGAAAATCGCCGTATTGCACGTCAACGATCGGGCGCATTCCCATAATTGCGGCGCCCACAGCAAGCCCGAAGTACCCTAATTCTGAGATGGGTGTATCTAGTAACTGACCGCGAAAGCGCTCCTCGAGTCCCAATGTGACGGTGAATACGCCGCCCCATCCGCCCGCGATGCTAATGTCTTCACCCATACAGAACACGTCGGGATCCCGGGCCATTTCTTCGGCCAGGCCATCGCGTAGTGCTTGCAGAATTGTCCGCCGTTGAGTCATTGTTTCCCACCGCTACTTGTCATGCAAAAACGTGCTTCATCGCATCTTCTGGAGTGGCCTCGTCAGCAGCAACAGCTGTTTCAACTGCCTGTTCGACAATCGCTTCCAACTCGTCGCCAAAGCTTTTAGCGGTCGACTCGTCGATGTAATTGGATGCGAGGAGGAACTTCTGAAAACGCAGCAGAGGATCATCGGCGTAAGCTTGGTCACGCTCTTCCTCAGGCATGTAGTTGCATGGGTCTCGCCGGTTATGCCCCGTCAGCCTGTAAGTCATTGCCTCTAAGATCGTCGGGCCGCCGCCACCACGGGCTCGCTCAATCGCTTCCTTTGCGGATTGATAAACCTGAAGGACATCATTTCCGTCGATTGTTAGGCCAGGAATTCCATACGCTTTTGCCAGATCCGAAAGTTTCTCGAGCTTCGTGTTTCTGGAATAGTGCGTCGACGCCGCATACCGATTGTTCTCAATTATGCAGACGAATGGCAAATTCCAAACGGCAGCCAGATTCAGGCCTTCGTGAAATGCACCCTCGGCAACACCGCCGTCACCAGTAAAGGCGACAGCGACCCGAGGCTGTTTACGCAACTTGAAAGAAAGAGCTGCTCCAGCAGCGACCGGGATATTCGCTGCCACAATTGCGATCGATGGAATCATGCCAACCCGGATGTCACCGACATGCATCGAACCTCCGCGCCCTTCGCAACATCCGCCGGGCTTGCCGAAAAGCTCAAGCATGAAGGCCGTTAATTCGACACCTTTTGCGATCGCGTGGGCATGCGGTCGATGACCGCTTGTAATTACGTCATCCTTGTTGAGCGCCGCGCAAACGCCGACCGCAATTGCCTCTTGGCCAAGCGACTGATGGAGCGTACCCGGAATCGCTCCTTCCAAGAATAAGTAGCCGATACGCTCTTCCAGTTTGCGGATGAGAAGCATGCCGCGAAAAAACTCTAGCAGTTGTTGTTTCGAATACGTCTCGCTCAATGCAATCTCCACGGCTCGAAATCTACATATGCCCCAACTTCGTACTCATTCAACGCTGCGATTTGCCGCCGCAAGGACATCCTGCCTGGTGATGATGCCGCCTGGACCTGTTCCTGCCACTTTGTCCAAGTCTACACCTTGCTGCTTGGCAAAATTGCGAACCAAAGGTGACACCCGCGCTTTGGGTTGTGTGTCGGAATTGCACGCTCGGATAATCACGGGCGCAGTCGATTGATTGAACGCATCTTTCCTATCGGACGGTGAACCTGAGTGTGCTTCGGTCACTGATTCGCCGGCCTTACCAATGTAGGCAATCACATCGCCAACGGTCGCGTCATCGCCCTCAGCAGCGCACTTTTTCAGTAGCACTCCAGCGGCCACCGATTCCAACTCGACGACCGCCTTATCCGTTTCGATGGCTGCTAACTTTTGCCCTCTCGCAATTTCGTCGCCTACTTCGACCAGCCAATGGACGAGCGTCACGTTGTCGTCTGCTGCTCCAAGATCCGGGATTTTAATTGCAACAGACACTGCTTTCGCGCCTTACTTTTGAATCTGATGGATCTAACCCAGATCGCTCCGGGAGGCTATTATATAGCGAACTAACACGATTTAGCAAACATTCACAACAAAGTCCTAGGCAGAGGATTGGGATCTAATCGGACCTCCTGGTCGTCAATTACCAATCAATGTGACGATCGGAAACAAAGCGGGTAACTTTGTGCATTTGCGCCTTGCCCGCCTTAAGATCATCGCGGTCGTAGAGCTTGTATTCGTCGGTATTCTCGCGGGGAGAAACATCGACAACTGTATTGCCGCGAAACGTGAACGTAAACCTGGTTGGAGAATCGGGAACCCAGTTATGTCCCGGGTTGGTCGACTCTTGCCAAAAGTTATCCTTCTTCCATTTGAGCGTGTATGATTCCTGCCGCTCCACGACTGGGAACGTAATCGTGATCTTGTCGTTCGGCTCTGTGGATTGAAAAACAAGATATCGCCCTAATGTTGCTGGCTTCGTTTCTCTGCTGTTTATTTCGCATTGGACAGCGGCGAGATCAACCCACAAGGGCATGCGGACCGAAATCGACTTGGCAGTCTTATTTGTTACAACGACTTTGCCCTCAAAGGGCAGAAAGCTATCGACATCGAGCCATTTGGACGCCCGGTTCAATAGGAGATTAACCTTCGCCGCACCATCCTGGCACTGCACGATTCCATCCCAGGCAGCGTACAAGCCCATGGTAGCATTGCCGCTGCAACAGATAACCATCATGAATCTGTGCTTCGGGATGACTGTCGGCCAGCCACATTCAGAAAGGTAAGCGCCCACAAAGCGCTCGCAAACGTTGTCCGTCGTTTCCTCGAGCGGAACAAGTTCGACCTGTTTCTGTCCCGGCGTCAGCGGCCGTTGCACGGGGTCGCTAGGGTCTTTGGGGTCGATTCTTCCGAGGACCGGTGCGGCCGCAGCTGCGCGAGCAAGCTTGTTGGCATCGGTTACCTGGCCTTCCACTAACTGATTGCGCGTATAGCGGTCAACATCGTCCCAATAATCGCCTACACCGAGCTCGCTCAACTTGACGGCGAGATAGGTCATATCCCCAACCGTACACATCTCACCGAACAGACCAACCGCTGCGATTCCAAAAGTGCGCAAATATTCATATCCATCGCGTACGAATTGCATCAGTCGCACATCACCAGTTGCCTCGGCATACCACAGAATTCCCATTAATGCAGACGTATAGGAATGGTGGTGTCCCATGAACTGACCGTGCTCGTGACCAACGATTGCCTTCGGCGCAGACTCAGACTCCCAAATCTGTGGCTGCATCAAAAAGTTGTTCATTTTTCCAGCGAGCTCATAATACTCCTTATCACCCGTTTTTTGCGCCCATCGCGAAAACGCGCGGAGAACGGAGCCATGGATGAACGCCTGCCAGCCATGTCCCAGTACACCTAGCTTGCTATCCTCCATGCGTGCTGGCATTTCTTCGAAGTCATAGTACCAAGCCATCTCGTCTTTTACTTTTGCGGCATCCCGAAGGCTATTCGCCAAGTCACTTGTCAGCTTCTCAAGTTCCGGATCGGGGCTCTGTTGATTGAGAGACATTAAAGCCATCATCACACGAGCAGTCGGCACGGAATTGCCGCCGCGAATATATTGAATCATTCCATTAAACGTCTTCTCCTCGACGTCTAAATACTCTTGACTGCCCGACATCATTCGTGTGAGTACCAGGGCGTCATATATCTTTCCCCAGTTCGGCGCGCCGCCGCCTTCAGGTCCCCCGCCAAATCGCGTTGTTAGGTAAACAGGCTGCGTGTTGAAGAAACCGTGGCCATACGGTTCATAGTTCTTTTTTTCGTTCAGAAAGTTCGTTAGGCCGTGAACCGCTAACTTGCCCCGCTCTGCCAAGTCGAGGGTATCCGGAACGCTGGCCTCATAATATTGCCCCTTCGGCGTAATCATATCGCGACGAATTTTGAAATTCGTTTCGACGGCCAACGAGGATCCAAAAGTGAAGCCCAAGCTGATTACGATTCCCAGCACACATGCTTGTCCAGAAGATATCACAGAACACCTCACAAAGGTTGTTTGTCGGGCAGGGCAGGCGACTTGTCACGGAGAAACTCCAATGCGTCGTCGTTTTTAAAACACTCCGTCCCACCATGTCCGGTTCCGGGCAGGATTTTCAATTTGAGATTACCACCAAACTGGCGATAACGATTGGCCGCAACACCCGAATTAGGTTCAAGCGGTACGAGCTCGTCCGCGTCCCCATGGAGATGGAATAAGGGAACTCGGGCGTCCGCCAACGGCTTCAAATTGTCGATCGGATTAAATTCGGACGTTCTGCTCTTCATTTCGTCGGGGGTCAACTCGTAAGCAAGACCTTTTGGAGTGATCGCGCCTGGCCCTACGACGAGCTCAAACTTTGGCCAGCTGCGGAAATCGAGAGCCGGATAGATTGCGCAAATGCGATCGATTCGATCGGGGTAACGGAACCCATAGCCATAAGTGATCAAACCGCCATTAGAGACGGCAAGCATCCGAGCTTTCGGCGCCAGTTTATATTCCCGAATAACATGTTCGTGAAATCGCGCGAAAAGCTCCGCGCCTTTGGGACTACCTAATGTCGCACCGACATCGAATCCCACGACGTGGAAACCCTTTGCCAGTAAGTCTTCAACGTAGTATCTCGCCAGGACATCGCCATAATGTGATGGCACAGCGAGCCACAGTGGTACCACCCATACCCACCGGCGCCGTTCATCAACTTTGCCTTTCGGAACAATGATGTAACCTACAGAACCGGCAAAATCTATCCGCTGTAAAACGCCTTGCTCGAACGTCGCGTTCAAGTTGTATTGCTGCTGTGGCATTCCTTCGATTGTGAAATCTGCCGCGGTGAGGTACTTGGGTGCAGCTGCGGCTGAAGAAACGACAGGCTCTGCACTTCCGAACTGCGGAAGAAGGAAAACGAGCCAGATACCTACTGCAGAAGTTTGATTAGGAAATAGCATCCGTCGAGAACCTTGTTAGTGGCCACACGCGCGTCGGCCACCATGAGTGAATTGTCCTGCAAGACGAAACTTGAGGACGTCTACGCCAGTAATCGCACAAACAACCGCTCAACGAATTGTTCAGAAAAGTGGTCGCTTCACAGCGCGGGCCTACTTCTCTGAAGTTGCAGTGGCCGCGTTATCATCTTTTGCAGCGTACGTCTCCACACTTTTTCCTAAAAAGGCAGCACTGCCCGCCAACGTGCGCTTACCGGTAGCTCGAATAGCCGAATCAGCTACTTTTTCGAAGGGGTGTTCGTAACCCGGATGGTTAGGATCGTGCTTTGGAATATTGTTCTTAGCGGTATAGCAGCAGATTAACGACCAGCGCGGATTTGCGCTTTTATTCTGAGCCGAAGCGTGGAGCAGGTTGCTGTGAAAGAATAGGGCGGCGCCGGGTTGCATCTCGCAATGCACGAGTGGGAACAACTCTTTGGCTAGCTCTATTCGATCAGGAGCGGCACCGGCTTGTTCGCCCGTTAATTTGTGCTCGACGCGTCCCATCTTATGCGAGCCCGCTAAGACTTGCAAGCATCCGTTATCTTTCGTTGCACGATCGACGGCAATCAAGCAGCTCAACATATCTGGGTATGGATAACCATAGTGGTACCAATAGCCGTAATCCTGGTGCCA
>JAWXCH010000209.1:0-6998 GCA_034440595.1 Planctomycetota bacterium
GTATTCACCTTGGTCGTCATACTTCCACAGTTTCTCAAACAGAACAACCGAGTGGGGGGAGAACTGGCAGAAATTTCCATGCTGTGGCAGACTCTCCTTGTGATGGGCTGTACGACCGCAATTTGGGTCACCGTGGCCCTACTTACAAAACCAGAACCTGACGCGGTGCTTCAGAGTTTTTATCGACGAGCGCATCCATTAGGATACTGGGGGCCGGTGCGAATATCGCTGCATACGGGGGATGAAATCCATGCGAAGCCAATCACCGGTGGAAACTGAGAAATGAATTCTAATAATAGTGAGCTTCCCGACATTGAATGGCGACCAATCGTCCGCGGCGGGCTGATTGCGTCAGTCGGTGCGGTGGCTTGCTCAATGCTGGTCGTAAGTCTGTCAGCTTTCTACACCGCGCAATGGATGCTTGGGGCGGGAACCATGATCGCCGCTGTGGCAGGGGGCATTTGTTTTTCAAAGACGTTGGACCCCTTTCTGATCTCGCTTGAGTTGCGAGATGCGGCGGAAGTTACGAATGAACAGTATCTTGAACCTTTAGACCCGTTGCGGCAACAATCGGCGGACACCCCGCAGGTTCCTTAGACGCTGCGATTCCCATTTTCCATTTTTGCCATGAGGTTGAATCTTGCTTACCGACTCTGCACATTCCGATGGTGTCGCGATTGCCGGGCGTCCCCACGTACTCTATCTCGGCGATTGGGTCTTCCACGTCGGGCCGGTCTTTATCGAGACACCCTTCGCTCTTGAGACCAAGGATTGCGACTTGCATTTCTATGGCCAGCGGCTGGCAGATGCTTTTCGCTTGGAAGCCAATGTTACGACGCTGGCCAATTGGACGTTGTATCGACTGGAACCAGGCAAGCTAGAAGAGTCGATCAATCGCTCCGCGGCATTAGTGATCAGCGATGTCGAGGCGAAGTGTTTCCATCTCTACCCCACGTTTTTTGACCGCGCGCGTCGAGAAAAAACGATTGTCACTTTTCCCGACCGGCTCGAGTTCATCAAAAATTGGGTTCACGGCGGCGGCGGGCTGATGATGCTCGGTGGCTGGCTGTCGTTCTCCGGTGCCAAGGAAATGGGAGGATGGCGGCGCAGCACACTCGCCGCGGCTTTGCCGGTGGAATGTCTGGTTGGTGAGGATCTGGTCGAGTCGTCGGCCGGCTACACTGCCGAAGTGTTGCTGCCAGATCATCCACTGGCGAAGGGACTTCCCTGGGCATCCTTTCCACCGATCTTTGGCTATAACGAATTGATTCCTCGTGCGGATGCTGAAGTCGTTGTCCGCGTGCGCGAGACAGGCCACCCGTTGGTGGTTGCCGGCAAATATGGTCAGGGTCGCGTGGCGATTTATGCCTCGGACCCTGCCCCTCATTGGGGAATCAATTTCGAACTGTGGGAAGGCTATGACCAGTTTTGGACTGGCATGCGCAAGTGGGTCAGCCGCGAGGACTGATCGTTAGTGTGCCACTGGTTCTGCCAGTGCGAACGTTGCTGATGCTAAGACACACTACTGGTGGACGATTTGCTGAACTCAAAACAATGCCAATACGCCCGTCACTTTCGAGCACTGGCGGAGCCAGTGGCACACCGCGTGAACAACCTTCCGACTCGTTCTTAGTCGGTGCCGCCAAGGAAGAGATCACACCTCCGTTGTCGGTCGGGTTGCTCATGTCGAGTGTCGATCGACGTTGGCAGCCGTTTGAGACTGTTCGCCTGCCGCTGTATGCCAGGGTCTTGATTGTAGAAGGTACAGCCCGTGCGGCCATTGTGTCGCTGGATTTGCTATTTCTATCCGACGCGGCTGTCCGAGGATTTGCACGGTTCAAAGCGGCAATTTGCCAAGTTGCTGGCAATGTGGTGCGGCCAGACGAAGTGATTCTCGCCTGTACACACACGCATTCGGCACCCGAGTCCGGCTCATTGAGCGATCTTCAGCAAACAGCAGACTTCGCTGGCTGGATTGATTATCTCGCCGTGCAGATTGGTCGCGCCATCGCCGCTGCATTTTCAAAAAGACAGCCGTGCAGTTTGCGACTGGGAACGGCCAAAGCGCCGGGGCTGGGCATCTATCGTCGCTGGCAAACGACTAGCGGCATTGAGATGTCTCACCCAGAACCGGCGGCGGAGTCGATTATCTCGCGCGAGGGACCGGTGGACGACGCGGTTCTGGTCGCCACGTTTGTTGATCCGCAGGAGCAAGTGGTCGCGATGGCCGTGAATGCCACCTGCCACCCTGTCTATGAAATGTGCATGCCGCACGTGTCGCCAGATTATCCTGGTGAACTGACACTGCTGCTGGAGAAAAAATTTCCAAGTGCCACCGCGCTCTTTCTCAACGGTGCTGCTGGTGATATCAATCCGACCACCGTTTCCAGTGGCCCGTTGGCTGCACAACAGCATGCAGCTCGACTGGCCGCGGCCGTTCACAATGCGATTGACCAATCGTCGAGGTCTGCTTCAACCATCGTTTCCATTCGTCGTGACCGGCTTATTTTGCCGACACGATTGCCCGACGGCCGCGATGTCGGCGTAACGGCAGAGGCCGATGTCGCGTTACTGCAAATAGGGGATGGTGCGATTGCCTTTCTGCCCGGCGAGCCGTTTGTAGAAACCGGCCTGGCAATTCGTCAACAAAGTCCTTTCGCATTTCAGGCGGTTGTCGGCTATAGCGAGGCCACAATCGGCTACATCCCCACGGATGAGGCATTTGCACTAGGGGGATACGAAACCGGCTTTGGTGGCTGGTCGTACCTGTCACCTGGTTGTGAGCTGGCCTTGCGTCAATGTGCATTCAAGCTGACTCAAAAACTATCGCCGCCGCGGCATTAAGTTGCTTAAAATCTGGCGCATAGCTTGCCTCTCGCGTTGCGTGCGACGACAATAGGCCCGTGCGAGACCAGTAGTTTGCCTGCCTCGACTAACCTCCCTTGACCAAGGATACAGCTTCATGTGCCGACGCCCGTTCTGTCGATTTGCCAACGCTTCAAGAGTTGCATCGATCCTGTTTTTAGTAGTGATGCTTTTCGGCAGTTTGATGGATCCGCAACTGCTTCACGCACAGGTAAAAGTTGGCGCTGCGTCATCCGAGTTAATCTGCGATCCGGAAATGGTAATCGGCGGCGGTATCCTCGGTGCCCACATGACCGAGCAAGAAGGAAAACTGCGCGTGATCGCAGTCGTTCTAGAAAAGCCTGGTAGCCCAAAGGTCGCCATTGTGGCAGCCGATGTGCTGTTTGTCAGCAAGGACTTTGTCGATGCGGCATTGAAAGAGATCGAGAAGACAATCGGCATTCCCGCCGACAATATTCTGGTCAATGCCACCCATACGCATCACGCGCCGACTACCGCGACCGTGCATGGTTACAAACGCGAAGAGGAGTTTTGTAAACGAGTGCAGCAGGGAATTGTGAAGGCAGTCACCGAAGCCAACGCCAAGCTCTCTGAAAAACCGTGTGAGTTCAAATTCTGTCTGGGAGAAGAATCTTCGTTTGGCCAGAACAGTCGACTGCTACTCAACGACGGGCGAGTCTACTGGACTGGCCCACAGGACGGTTTTGTTCGCCCGACAGGACCATTCGATCCACAGTTACCGGTGCTGGCTTTTGAGAATGATCAAAAGAAGCTGCAAGCGGTCATCTTCAACCACTCGACGCACACCATCGGCTCGCGCAAGCCGGGCGTGCGCTCCCCGTCGGTCTATGGGTTCACAACGCAAGAGTTGGAGGATGAACTTGGGGGAACATTCCTGTTTTTGGAAGGAGCTTCTGGTTCCACGCACAACCTGTATCTGAAGGCGGATGAAGGAATCACGCGCATGAAGGCCGCCGTGAAGTCCGCGCTGGAAAAAGCAGAACCGCATCCAGTAAATGCGCTCCTCTCAATTAAGAAGCCGTTCACGTTCAAGGTTCGCACGTTTGACGACGCGGTCGAAGATAAAAAATGTGTTGACTACTGCACAAAGTACAACGGCAAGCACGCGGATTCGATCATTGGAGTCTTCCGCAACCAACGCGCCGTTCTGGCACCGCAACAAGGCCAAGAACGGACGACAGTTCTCCAGACCATGCTCATCGGCGACGTCGCCATCGTCGGCGTTCCGGCCGAGTACTTCACGGTGCTGGGCCAGGACATCAAGCGTCGCTCCCCATTCCGCTATACGTATGTCGCCGAACTGGCCAACGATTGGATCGGCTATCTGCCGGATAAACGTGGGCACGAACTCGGCGGCTATCAAACCTGGACCGGCCTGCACAGCTACGCCGAACCGGGCACCGGAGAACGCATTGTTGACGAGACGGTTTCCATGCTCAACGAGTTGCACAAAAAGGCTAATACTCACTAGTGGCATTACGCTATCAATGTCTGGCGGTCGTGGCTTGGTTCGACAACTCTGGAGAGTTTCATGCGTGTGATTGGCTTGTGTCAGATTGTTTGTTTGCTGGTTTTGGGTACATTGTGTCCGCTATCGGCTGCGGAAAACAGTTCTCCGCGTTCTCCTGCAGTTTCAAAAAAACTGATTCAGTTAGCTGACCCCGAACTGGTAGTCGAATTGGTTTGTGCCGAACCGGCCATCAACAGCCCAGTCTCAGTCTGCTGGGACGCAGACGGGGCGATGTACGTGGTCGAAATGAGCGACTACCCGACTGCGGAATCTGGTGGCAAAGTGAAGCGCCTGGTCGATGAGGACGCGGACGGCGTATTTGAAAAGGTGACAACCTTTGCCGAGGGCCTGTCGTTTCCGAGCGGAGCAATGCCATACAACGGTGGCCTGCTGGTAACGGCAGCACCGGATATTTTGTACTTCAAGGATACGAACGGTGACGGTAAGGCGGACGAACGAAAGGTGCTCTTCACGGGCTTTACGCCAGGGAATCAGCAACTGCGCGTGAATGGCTTGTTTTTTGGTCTGGACAACCTGATTTACGGTGCGAACGGCCGCTCTGGTGGAGAAGTCCGTCCTGCGGATCAGCCAATGGCGGTGCCGGTAGCGCTGCGTCGTCATGACTTTCGCTTCGATCCGCGGACGATGAAATTTGAAGCAATCGCCGGTATCAGTCAGTTTGGGCTGGCCCGCGATGACTTTCAGCACCGGTTTCTATCGTGGAATACCATTCCATTTCGCCAGGTCGTGATCGAAGAGCAGGATCTCAACCGTAACCCGCTACTGACCAGCGGCGAGTCGATCGCCACCATTGCCGAACCAAACGACACCGGGCGTATCTTTCCCATCAGCCAGCCACCGCGAACGTTTAATCGCGAGCGAACCGACTTCTTTAATGCCAGTGCCGGTTCGATGATCTTCCGCGGTGACGGGCTTGGCAAGGCGTATTGCGGCAGCGCCTTCGTGGGGGAGCCGTTGACGAATCTCATCAGTCGGCGTGTATTGAAACAGCAGGGGCCGCTCTTCATCGCCGGTCGTGCCGACGGCGAGCGTGAACGAGAGTTTCTCGCGTCTGCCGATAGTTGGTTCCACCCTGTGTTTATTGCCACGGGGCCGGATGGTTGCCTGTACGTGGCGGATTTTTATCGGGAATGGATCGAGCACCCGCAATTTGTCCCGGAAGCATTGCGTACGTCGGTCGACTTTCGAGTCGGTTCCAATCATGGTCGCATTTGGCGAATCCGACACCGCGATTTTCAGCCAAAGTATGGCAAGCCAGCCACAAGTACAGATTCCGCAGAAAAACTTGTCGCGCAGTTAAAGTCCCTCAATGGCTGGACGCGCGACACGGCACAGCGGCTGCTGGTCGAGCGTCAGGACAACAGCTCAATTGCAGCTATCAATGAAGTGGTGACCAAGGCACCACTGCCGGCCAGCCGGGCGCAGGCGCTCTGGACGCTGGCCGGGTTGCAATCGCTCAGTGACGAACTGTTATTGCAGGCAGCCGCCGATCCCTCGCCCGCTGTTCGTGAACAGGCGATCGTACTGGCGCGTCGCGAGCAGCGCAAGACGCTGTTTCTCAAGTTGCTATCGTTGGAAAGCGATGCAGATCCGGTAGTTCGGTTGCAGGTTGCCCTGCTGGCTGGTGATATCGCTGGAACAAATCCAGCATTCCCTGAGCAAAAGTTGGCGATTCATACGATGGTCAAACTGTCGCGCCGCGATGCACAGGATTTGTGGATGCAGCGCGCCATCCTGAGTGGGCTGCACAACTATGCCGGCCAGTTTTTGCAGCAGTACCTGGCTGATGTTGCCACCCAACAAAAGCCAACCGGTGTTGAGACGCAATTTCTGGCAGAGATTTCCGCACTTGTCGCGGCGGGGGGCCGCGAAAACGAGCAAACGGAATTCTTGAATACATTGCAGCGTTTGAGCAAACAGGACGAGACGCTCGGTGTGACGCTATTGGCCGGCTATAGCCAGGGGCTGATGCGACGTGGCCAGTCGTTGTCAGCACTATTGAATAGCCCTGCTGTCCAGAAGGAACATCGCAGCACGCTTTCGGAATTGCAGGCCAAAGCAAGTCAGATGGCCAAGGACCGCAAACTGGACGAGGCGTCGCGGTTGGTCGGCCTGAGCCTGGCACTCAATGGTGAGAAAGCTGCCGCAATAAAGCTGCTTAACGAGTTGTTGGTGTCCGACGAAACTCCGTCGCTGCAAAGCGCCGCGGCTCATGGGATTGGTACACTCAACGACGCACCTCTGGCGCGTGAAATTCTAACGCGCTGGGGGAAACTCTCTATCGACACTCGACGCGAACTGCTCAATTCGCTGATTCGGCAGAAAGAACTGGCTGTCGTGTTACTTGACAATATCGAAGACGAGACCATTGCCGCGGCTGAGATCGATCTGATCCACCGTGAGGCTCTCGCTCAGTCGAAGGATCCCGCTTTGAAGAAGCGTGCGGCCGACTTGCTCCACAACGAGCAAACGGCCAATCGTGACGCCGTTGTGGCAAAGTATGAATCTGCAAGTACGCAGCAGGGAGATGCGACCAAGGGGGACTTGCTGTTCAGCCAGAACTGCATTGTCTGTCATCAGA
>JAWXCH010000210.1:0-2888 GCA_034440595.1 Planctomycetota bacterium
ACGTCCATGTCGTTTCACTCGGTGACAACATGGTAGGGATCGTGCACCCATGCAAGATCTATGGCTCGATGGCAGTCGCGCGGCCGGTTTTGTTTCTTGGTCCCCGACCATCGCACGTGTCGGACCTGATCGACGCGCACCCGTTTGGTGTGCATGTCAGTCACGGCGATACAGCCGGCGCAGAGGCTGCGATACTGGAGCTGGCCGCACGCAGTGAAGTGGAATTGCAGAAAATGGGCATGACCGCGCAAAACGTCATGGCCAGTTCGCTCACCAAGGACATACTTTGTGGCAAGCTGTGTGATAGGTTGCAATCAATCCTGCGCGACAAATAGTCAGGCCCGTCCTGGAAATGATCCAACCACCAGGTTCATCTCAGGTTGAAAGAGAGGGATTCGTATGTTCACCAATGCTCGGAGAATTGCGCCAGCGCCGCTATGTTACTTTTTGATTGGTGCCGCTGCGCTGCTGTTGCAAGGGGTGGCGAATGCCGTTGAAAAAGACAGGCCTCTACACACTGACTTGCCATTCATCGACGGGGCATGGCAACAGATTGCCAGCAACCCCGACCTGGGCAAACTCTCGACGAAGCTGCAGCAGCCGGTCGATTTTGCGATCTGGCAAGCGGCGGATGGCACCTGGCAACTCTGGAGTTGTATCCGCCATACCAACTGCGGCGGTAAGACTCGCCTGCTGTATGGTTGGGAAGCGAAGCAACTGACCGACGAAAAATGGCGACCAGTCGGCGTCAAAATGGAGGCGGACACCAGACTTGGCGAAACGGCTGGCGGCTTACAAGCACCCCATGTTGTGCAGCACGACGGAAAATACTCCCTGCTGTATGGCGATTGGCAGAACATCTGCCTGGCGACGGGCCGCGACGGAAAAACATTCAGTCGCCATGTTTTGCCGAATGGCAAGACGAGTTTGTTCAGCGAAGGAAACGGGGCCAACACACGCGACATCTGTGCTGTGAAAATCGGCGACCAATGGTACGGGTACTACACCGCTTTTCCCAACCATCAAGGTGCCGTCTATTGCCGCACGTCTCCTGATCTTAGGAAATGGAGCGAGCCGACGGTCGTTGCCTTTGGGGGTCGCGCCGGGACGGGGCAGTTTGCCGCAGAGTGCCCGCAGGTCATCGAACGTGACGGAATCTACTACCTGTTCCGCACTCAGATATACGGGCACGGCGCGCGAACAAGCGTCTACTGGTCGACCGATCCGCTGAAGTTTGGCATCAATCAGGACCGCGAGCACTTTTTGACTGAGCTGCCGCTGGCCGCACCGGAGATTGTCCGGCACGACGGACAAGATTACATCGTCGCATTGCGCGACGATCTGCAAGGGATCCAGATCGCCAAGCTCGGCTGGAAAAAGTTGCCAAAAATCGGCAAGGCGATCTTCAACCTGGATGATCGGGCTGAACAAAAGCGGTGGAATGTAGACGGCCAGCTTGGCTCGGTCTTTTCAAATTCCGAGCGCGCTTGGTTTGCCCCGCAAACGGAATACTTTATCAGCACGGGCGAGCTTGAAGCCAATCAGGTGGACGATCAGTTAACCGGTGTGGTGGAGTCTCCGGCCTTCAAGATCGAGAGTCCATTGCTGGCGGCGCATCTCTCTGGCGGAACCGATGCCGACAAGCTGTATGTGGCAATTGTCGATGCTACCACTGGTGAAGTTCTGCAACGGCTATCGTCGCAGCGTCAAGGAAACACACTGGATGTGCAATTCCTGGATGTCCAGAAACTGCAGGGGCGTAAGGTCAAGTTGCGAATCGTTGATGAGTCGACTGCCGAATGGGGAAGAATCAACTTTGGTGGGCTGTACGAAGCGGTACCATAGCGGCCAACTCTCAGGGAACAGTACGCTCCAAACCGTTCAAGCCCCTTCGCCGCCTTTCTCCACACGCGGAAAAATCCGCAGTTCTACAATTTGCGGGCCGGCATTGGCCCCGCATGCGGAACCCCCTGCCGCGCTATCCGGCGATGGAAACAGTACTTCCCGGACACCTAATGGGTCGGTGGGATCAGACGCCTGTAAAAGTTCGAAGACCTCCAGCGCTCGATCGCGCATCTCTAGTGCTTGCAGGACATGGACCAAACCTTTTCCAGCGGCAAAGAATGGCTGATTATCCGGCAGCGTGAATGGAATAGGTGCCGGATTGCCTGCCGCAGCAATCGCACGCTGAGCAAGCTGCCAGGCAAAGCCAAAGTGCCCTCGAGCCAGTGGCAGATCGCTTTCATACAGGGCAATTTCGCCAAGCAGCTCGTGTACGGCGATATTTTCCGGGCAATCCTGCAGCAGCCACTGTAGCTCCTCGCGAGCGATCTCGATCTCCCCCGCTTCGATCATCGCCTCGACCTCTTGCAGGTCGGCCTCGCGCTCCTTGGCACAGCGTGGAGGGACAAATGCCCAATTGCCGTCGCTTTGCTGACGCAGTTGTACCGCCGGCGGGCACTTGACCGGTTGCCGCCTGGCAGACTCCCTCTCCGACGGCGGTGGCCCAAGCCGTTTTGGATTGTTTCCTGCGGAACTTTCCGCTTTACGCTTCGCCAAGACTAGCTCCCGGAAATCCGATAAACTGTTGGACTATGGTCGTTCAAAAAGTGACATTATCGCCCCGTTCGTCTGGATCGCACCCCACGGCTGGCAGCAAATCGCGCACTCGACACGCTAGTCGGACAGGCGATCAGTTCCAAAAGAACAAACGGGCGGATGGTGACTCAAACAGTAAGGATAGCATCCCAACCGGCAAGGGGGCAAACCGCCGGGCTGCACCTCGCACAATTGATTCCGTGGCTACTATCCCGTCGCTCCCTGCGGCCGATTGGTTGTCCCGTTTCCGTCGGCAGCTACTACGCTGGTTTCGCCAGCATCAGCGCGAT
>JAWXCH010000211.1:0-19965 GCA_034440595.1 Planctomycetota bacterium
ATATGGAGCCGGTCAGCGCGATTTGGAATTGCAACCGAATCTGCTGCGAATCCTGGTCGGTAGCGCCAGCGAAGTGGTTGGCCTGAATGTCGCTGCCGCAGCGACGCAGGATGCCAGTCACCAGCCATCCAGTGGTGAAGAAACTATCTGGGTTCTGGAAACCAACCTGGACGACGTGACCGGCGAGGTGGTTGGCTATTGCCTGGAGCAAGCCTTGCAACTGGGTGCGCTGGATGCATTCACCACCGCGATTCAGATGAAAAAGAATCGCCCGGGCGTGATGCTCAGTCTGCTGTGTCGCCCGGCACAGATCGAAGTATTGGAGGCGCTGCTATTTCGCGAGACGACGACATTGGGAGTGCGCCGCTATCCGGTCTCGCGGCGGTCGCTACCGCGCACTGCACACTCGGTCGAAACGCCGTGGGGAACGATCGAGGGTAAATTGATCTCGACGCCTGACAATGAAGGTGGTGGTCAAACGGCGCGGTTCTCGCCTGAGTATGAATCGTGCCGACGGATCGCGCAGCAGTTTCAGGTGCCAGTTCGTGAGGTCATGGAGGTCGCACAGCGCGCATTTCGTGCAGCCGAGTAAGGCGTGGGGAACTGTGTGCCACTGGCTTTTGCCAGTGTGAATGGAGCGATCAATTTTGAACCTGTGTTTATCGAAGTGTGGAAGGAACCACGATGCCGTACTTATTGGCAGAATACTCATCGCAACAAATTGCCATCCTGTTTGGCATCGGCATTGCTATTTTCTTTTTGTCGATCCGCATACGTCGCCAGTTCAAGGCGGCTAGTGAGCCATCGTCACTTCGCTCAACGACCGGCAGTGGAATCTCAACGGCCAGTTCCTCGACAACCGTACGCAAGAGTTCTAACCCGTTGGCAATTAGCGAAGCGATGCAGGTCGAACTGCACGATCTGGTGCGTCAGTCCAAGGCGGAGATCGATTCCAAGATGATCGCACTGCAGCAGTTGATCCGCATGGCGGATGATGCCGTGTCGCGACTGGAAGCAGCCATCGATCACGCCGAATCGCTAGGACTGGTCGAGCAATCCACTGGCGATACTAAGGACACTGTGGCAGGACTCGCCAGTCGATCAGAAAGTCATAACTCCAGCTGGTCCGGCCAATCGCGGCGGCAAAACGCACCGACCGCCGCCGGTCGCGTTTACGCCGGAAAGCTGAACTTGCCAGACGCTTTGGAGGACGACCCTCGCTACGAGCGAGTCTTTGCCCTGGCCGATGCTGGTTTTACTTCAGCACGCATTGCCAGTCAGGTCGGAATGCAAGTCGGCGAGGTTGAACTGATTCTGAGTCTGCGACCAGCAAAGAAATCGGAGCTCTGATGCGTCACAATATTGACGCTGTATCCTATTGCTCTAGCAACACAGTATCCGTGTGCTCGTATCCTGGAGCACAGCAGCAGAGAAAGACCAGCGGCACATTGCCGGTATTCGTGATCTGGTGCGGCAGGCCAGGGGGGATGGCGATCGCGTCGCCAACGGCCACTTCAAACCGCTCGTCACCCAAACGCATCTGCCCGCTGCCAGAGAGCAAATAATAAATCTCCTCCGTCACCGGGTGATAATGCAGCACTGTGGTCAGGCCAGGTGCCACTCGTGCCTCGGCCAGGGACTGCTTGCGAATGCAGGAGTTGCGATGGTCCAGCAACTCGCGAATCTCCGATCCATCCTTGGTGGTGAAGCTTTCAACGCGAGCGAGATTATGAACGTCTGCCATACGAGTGTCCCTACTGCTATTTTATGAAGAATGACAGCGAGTCTTGGGAACTGCTCAATCCGCTAGCGGACCTTCGTTATTCGGCCCTCGTGGCTCTGGACGTTCACCACCTGGACCTTTGCGGGGTGGGCCTTCAAAATCAGGCCCACCAAATCCGCGACCAAATCCTGGTTCACCTGGTCCACGGTCTGGCCCACGTCCTTTATGGTCATCGTCGCGACGGCCTCCTCGGGGGCTGCCCCGTTCGTCGTCGCGACCGCCCGGCGGTCCGAATCTCTCGCCCTCGAACGGCGGAAGTGGGGGAGGGGTTCCAAAGCCTTCGCCAGGAGGTGGGAAGGGAGGTCCATCTGGCCCGTTCGGACCAGGTCCACGTCTTCCTTTGACAAAGAACGGGCTGCGTTCGCGATAGTAATCGCGCCGCAGCAGGTTCCAGAACTCGGAAGAGGGCTGGGCGGCAATCTCATTCCTCTTTTCCGGCGACAGCTTCTGATAATGGGCCAGCAGTTCATCGTTGCTGACACTGCCACGAACCGTGTCGCGGGCGCGCAGTGCCGAAAACATGATCGAGCGCAGCAGCGCCTTGCGATCGTAAGAGGATTTGGCCGCATGCAGCGCGGCAATTAGTTCCTTGGACAGCCCCTGCTCGAATTCGACGGTTTCTTCTGCCGTAACATCGAACAGCGATTCGCCATCTTGCCGCCTATGCATGTATATCAGGGTTAGCAGAGCGCGACCTTGTCGGTCCGCTGGCTGTTTGTCGAGCCAGGCCTTTTGCGATGGCGTGAGTTGCTCCATAATTGCATCCTTGCGCGCGTCGACCTTCTTTTCCAACCACTCCAAGATCCTGCGGACGTCCTCAGGGGCCAGTCTGACAAACGGGCTGCTGAACTGTGCGGCCAGTCGGCTCAGTTCC
The DNA here is from genome assembly GCA_034440595.1 of Planctomycetota bacterium. Classification (GTDB taxonomy): domain Bacteria; phylum Planctomycetota; class Planctomycetia; order Pirellulales; family JALHPA01; genus JAWXCH01. The sequence goes on from JAWXCH010000211.1 coordinate 2,658, forward strand.
TGGTCCTTCATTTCCTTGATCTTCTCGACACGCTCCTGCGGTGGCAGCTTCAACAGGTCGGCACGATCCAGTGGCGAAAGTGTTGCCAGCCAGTCGTGGTAATGCTGCATCACCTTACGCAGCTCCGCTTCGTCGTAAGTGGAGGCCAGCTTGCGATCGAACTCGCGAAGTTTTGTCTGCTCTTCCGGCGGCAACTTTTGAAAGCGTTCAAACTGCTTGCGCAGTTCTTCCTTCTCAGTAGCCGGCAATTGCTCAACGACATTTCGACGCTGATCGAGCACTGCCCGGTCGGCGCGACCGGAGGCAATTGCTAGCGTCACCACGGCTCCGGTGACGACTACAATTGCGATTGTGAGTATGATTTTATTCAGGCGCATTACCATCTTCCTCAGTAAATCGCCCCTTCTGCTTCAGCAGTTGCAAGAACTCCACGCTGTCACTGTCGCGGTACTGGTCCAGATTCTGGATCACCGGCAGATCGACCAGCAGCGGCTCGTTTGGGTTTGGCAGAATCAGCAGCGACACGACAAAACCCAACAGGCCGGCCAGCACGACCGATGCAGCAACCGCAATCCATCGCCGCCGACGACTACTCGGAACTGCCGCCTGTTGTTGCATAAGTTCATTCGCCACCGAAGTTGTGACGACCGCCATTGTCGTGCGCGTAAACGTCTCATCCACCGCAATGCGCGGTAGCTGGTCCAGCAGATCCCACGATTTGGAAAGGTGCCTGAGGCGCAGACGTGCCGCTTCATCGCGCGATAGCCATTCTTCGACATTGCGCGCAGTCGCTTCGTCCAACTGGCCATCTAAATAGGCGACCAGATCGTCGTCGAGTAGTTCAGTGCTGTGGTTAATTGGTTCGGACATGAATGTAGTCTTCACGCTCCGCGTGAAGTTAAAACAGATCTAATTTGCACCTAACGCATTCCCTCAGTTCCCCTCGTTCGATTGCAGTCGTTCACGACTGCCACTATCCAAGTACGGCTCTAATACTTCCCGCAAGTTACCCCGGGCACGCGAAAGCAGCGACTTGATCGCCTGCGGCGTCATCTCCATCGCCTCGGCAATCTCTTCATAGCTCATCGATTCAAACTTGCAGAGCAAAACCGCCATCCGTTGTCGTTCGCTAAGGGTAGCAATCGCCTCACGGACAATGTCTCGCATCTCGGCTTTATCAGCCAGTCGAGCGGGCATGAACCCGCTGGCCGCCTGTGCCATTTGTTCGATGCCAAACGCACCGGTCGACAGACTGGCACCGGAGTCGACGTTAACCTCTTTTCGTCGTGAGCGACTGCGCCGCGAATTGGAAGCGGCGTTATTGGCAATGGTAAACAGCCAGGTCGAGAACTTGGAGCCAGGGATGTAGCTCTTTCGCGATCGATAAACGCGCAAGAAAACGTCCTGGGCCAGGTCTTCCGCCTGTTCGCGATGCCCAACCAAATGCTCCAGCACCGTGACCAGGCGATCTTGATAGCGGCGCATCAGTTCCTCAAACGCGGTCGCGCTGTCGTCGCGCACCTCCAGCATCAACCGCACGTCAGGGTCGTGCAGCGTATAACGCTCGGCGGTGGATTCGCTAATCGTCAAGGCTGATATGATTCGCGTTGGAGCATTGTGGTGCAGGCATCTTGCCTGTCAGCAGTACAACTGCGGAGGTCGGCAGGCTGGCAGCCCGCACCACAATCGCCTGTACATTAAACCCCGGTGCCGTTAAAAGGTAACGGCTCACTCCCAGGCCCGAGTCGCAATTTCCTGTGCTATCCGGTGGTCAACTGCACCACAGCGGGCGAGGAATCGACGTTTAGCCGCCGTAGCTGCCCACAGGCGGCGTTGATTTCATCCCCTTTTCGCTCCCGGACCTGCACATTGACCCCGGCCTGTTCCAAAATCTGCAGAAACCGCTCTTGCGACTTCCGCGAGGGACTCTTGTACGGCAATCCGGGCACAGGGTTGTACGGTATGACGTTCAACAGCGCCAGCCTGCCACGCAGCAAATCGGCCAACTCGCGTGCATGCTCCGTCCTGTCGTTCAACTCCCCGAGCAATACATACTCATAGGTTAGCCGTCGACCAGAGACTTGAAAGTACTGATCCGCCGCGTTGAGAATTGTGCGCAGGCCGATGCTCTTGTTCACCGGCACCAGCTTGTTTCGCAATTCGTCGTTCGGTGCGTGCAGCGACACTGCCAGTTGATAGCGGGCATCCAGCGCCGAAAGTCGCTCCATCGCCGGGGGTAGGCCGACCGTCGAAATCGTGATCCGCCGGTGGCTGATTCCTAGCCCGGTGGGGCTGGCCGCTTCGTCCAGCGCCGGCAGCAAGTTGTTCAAGTTGGCCAGAGGCTCCCCCATGCCCATGACGACGATATGGCTAAGCCGTTCTTCCGTCGGCAACAGCCGGGCCAGATGGAGCATCTGCTCGACAATTTCGCCACTGGTCAAGTTGCGAATGACGCCATCGAGTCCGCTGGCGCAAAAGACGCAGCCCATCGCACAGCCGACCTGTGAACTGATGCAGATAGTCCGGCGGGTCCCATCGCGCAGCAGTACACACTCGATTCGCTCATTATCGGCGGTTTGCAGCAGCAGCTTTTCGGTTCCGTCGGCGGCGGTGGAATGCTTGGCAATCGTCATTGTCCAGACACGCCAATCGGCAGCCAGCTCTTGTCGAAGCTGTTTTGGCAGATCGGTCATGTCCTCAAAGGAGCCGGCCTTGCGCTCAAAAAGCCATTTGCGAACCTGTCCTGCCCGATAAGCCGGCGCGCCGTGTGCGGCCATCCAGGTCGCCAACGTGGCTGGTGCCGTGTCTCCATCGGCTGGTGCGGAAAACGTAGCCGCTGGTTCTAATAAATGTGGTGCAAGTGGCAACGGTTCAGTCATGTTTCTATGTGACGCCGCAATGGCGGTCGTGTTTGTTGGACGTGCCTGCGCAATTGCGGCACGGTCCAATCCATTGTGACCCGGCGGAGGGGATGTTCCTAGCCCCGGTTGCCGGGCCTGTTGGATTGACCACAGCACTTGCTAGCGAGAGAATCGACCGTTCTATTATCATTTTATGCAATTCCAACTGGGCGATCCAATATGCCTCGCACCGTGAAAACTAATCAGACGGTCGTTAAATCGAGCGGAAAAACCGGTCGAAGTACTCCCAAGGCGACATTGTCGAGCGGCGGTATTGCCGCCGTCGCCGCTGTCGAACCTGATCTCAATCGTGCCACAAAACTGGTCCTGGAACTGCTGGCCATTCCGGGGCTGAGCGGTCAGGAAGGCAAAGTGGCACGATTCATCACGCAGCAGCTTGTTGCCGCGGGTGCCGATCGGGCCGCGATTGTTCACGACAAGGCACACACGCGAACTCCGCTGGCAGGGGAGGTGGGCAATCTGATCTTTAAGCTGCCGGGCACAATCAAGGGACCACCGCGCTTGCTGATGGCACATATGGATACGGTGCCGATTTGCGAAGGCGCTCGCCCGGTAATTGATGGAGAGCAGATTCGCTCGGCCGATCCTAAGACCGGACTGGGTGCGGATGACCGCGCCGGCGTGGCAGCGGTATTGACTGCGGCACTGGAGATCTTGCGGAATAAATTGCCGCATCCGCCGTTGACTTTTTTCTGGCCGATTCAAGAAGAGATCGGCCTGCATGGTGCGCGACATGCTGAGGTAAAAATGCTTGGCGGTCCTAAGCTGGCCTTTAATTGGGACGGGGGCACGCCAGAAAAGATCACCATCGGTGCAACCGGCGGTTATCGGATGGAGATCGATGTCCACGGTCTGGCCAGTCATGCCGGGGTGTCACCGGAAAAGGGGATCAGCGCAATTGCGATTGCCTCGCTGGCGATTGCCGACTTGCAGCGAGATGGTTGGCTGGGCCTAGTCGAAAAAGGAAAGAATCGCGGCACTAGCAACATTGGAGTGATTTCGGGCGGCGACGCTACGAACGTTGTAACGGAGCATGTCCGCATTCGCGCCGAAGCACGCAGTCATCAACCTGCCTTTCGCCAGCGGATTATACAGCAGATTGAAAACGCATTTGCCAAGGCGGCTCGCGAAGTGAAGAGCGCGAGCAACCTACGGGGTAGCGTGGAGATTCGCGGGACATTGGACTACGAGGCGTTTCGTCTGGCCGACAACGAGCCATGCATCGTGGCGGCGGAGGGTGCGCTGCATTCACTCGGGATTACACCACTACGTGCGGTGAGCAATGGCGGTTTGGATGCCAATTGGATGAACGTGCATGGCATTCCGACCGTCACGCTCGGTTGCGGGCAGGTCAGTCCCCATACCGTTAGCGAGCGGCTGAATATTGCGGCGTTTCATGTGGCGTGCCGTGTCGCGCTGCGATTAGCCACCGGGTCCGTTTAACAGTCCTTGATTACGTTTTCTTTTTGATTCAATATGACCATGCAAAGTACCAATTACTGGTTGATGAAATCCGAGCCGGACTGCTTTTCGATTCAGGATCTGGCCAAGTGTCCTAAGAAGACGACGTTTTGGGACGGGGTGCGAAATTACCAGGCGCGCAATTACATGCGGTCAATGCAGAAGGGGGATCACGTGCTGTTCTATCATTCGGGAGCCAATCCTCCGGCAATTGCGGGCACAGCTACGGTTGTCCGCACAGCGTACCCGGACCACACGGCGCTCGATCCGGCGCAGCAACACTACGACCCCAAATCGACGACAGAGAACCCGATCTGGGAGATGGTCGATATTCGGTTGGAGTCGGTCTTTGAACGTCCGTTGGGACTGGATGAGCTGCGAAAAGTTCCGGCGCTAGCCAAGATGGAGCTGCTAAAGAAGGGGTCGCGCCTCTCCGTTCAGCCAGTGACCGAGAAAGAATGGAACACTGTGTTACAATTAGCGGCAGAGGGAACTACCGCGCCAAAGACGAAGGATGCCGTCAAGAAAAGCACGCTCAAGAAAAGTATCCTCAAGTCAACATTGAAAGCCACCGCAGCCAGCAAAAGGAAATAGCATGGCCGACAAGTTCTTTGAAGAAAACGTGGTTGACTGGGAGTCGGCCAAGATTTATGCCGCCATGACCGAGCGCGAGCGGCTGCAAGTTGCCTGGGGGATGTGGCGATCCGCACGCAAGATGGTCGCCAGAATTGTTGCTGCGGAACATCCAGAACTGAGCGCGGAGGAACAGAACGTGATTGTGGCTAGGAGGATGTCCGGTGGAAGTTGATGAATTGCTGCAAGTTGTCGTAACGATCTGCGAGCGGCTGCAGCTTCGCTATTTCGTGACGGGCTCAATGGCCTCCATTGCCTACGGCGAGCCGCGGTTTACCAAAGACATTGACATGGTGCTCGATATAACGCTGGAGCGTGTCGATGATTTCTATCAGGCATTTCCAGAATCGGAGTACGACCTTAGCCGTGATGCAATCGTCGGAGCGATCCGGATTCAAAGCCAATTCAATCTGATGCATAACTCCTCGGGGTTAAAAGTGGATTTTATGATTTGCGAACCGACTGAGTTCAATCGTTCGCGTATGGCTCGTTGGCGCGAGCTGCCTGTGATGGAAACAGGCAAAGCGCGATTCGCATCGCCCGAGGACGTGATACTAATGAAGTTGAAGTATTTCCAAATTGGCGAATCGGACAAGCACCTGCGCGATATCCGTGGGATGATGCGGATTCAAGGCGACCAATTGAATCTCGATTGCATTGCCGAATGGGCCGAACGGCTTTCGCTAGTTCCACAGTGGCAAAAGGTTCTTGAGGCTACCGATAACTCTTGAGCGATTCTCGCCACCCCATGCCCCATCCGCTCGACTGGCTTGACGACGAATTGCAGCGCCTAGACCACGCGGGCTTGCGCCGGAGGCAGTTTACGCATACGGGTGCCCAAGGTCCGACGATTGATGTCCCTGAAATAGATTCTGCGAAGGCGCAAACTCTGGTCAATTTTGGAGCCAACGACTATCTGGGTCTGGCATGTGACCCGCGGCTAATTGCGGCAGCGCGCGATGCCATGCAAAGCGAAGGATACGGCGCTGGTGCTAGTCCACTGGTCACTGGCCATAGCAATTCGCACATGCAGCTAGAGCAGGCGCTGGCCGAATTTGAGCAAGTGGAAGCTGTGCTACTCTTTTCATCCGGCTACGCGGCCAACACGGGCACGATTGCCGCGCTGGTGGAGCGTGGGGATGCGATTTTTGCCGATGCAAAAAATCACGCCAGCTTGATTGATGGCTGTCGTCTTTCGCGTGCCGACGTGCACATCTATCGGCATCTCGATTCGGCGCATCTGGAAGAACTCCTTAACCAGCACCGCAGCTACCGTCGACGGCTGATTGTGACCGATTCGCTATTTAGCATGGATGGTGACATCGCACCGCTAGACAAGATTGCCGAATTGGCCGCACAGCATAACTGCATGCTGCTCGTCGACGAGGCGCATGCCACAGGAGTTTTCGGCCCACATGGTCGCGGGCTGTGCGAGCAGTTCGGCGTTTGCGAATCTCAGCAAGATGGCGCACATTCTGCCGGACTGATCCGTGTTGGTACGCTGAGTAAGGCACTTGGCTGCGCGGGTGGGTTTGTGGTTGGTAGCCGCGCATTGATCGATTGGCTCTACAATCGTGCCCGGTCGTATGTATTTTCAACGGCGCACCCGGCGGCAAATGCAGCCGCGGCACTTGCAGCGCTTCAAATTGTTCAGAGCGAACCGCAGCGCCGTACGAGGCTATTGCAGAATGCAGAATCTCTTCGCCAACGATTGAATGACGCGGGCTGGAACACTGGCCACTCCCAGAGTCAGATCATTCCGATTCTGATTGGTGACCCCGCGCGAACGATGGATCTGGCCAGCAAACTGCGCAGTGCGGGATTCTTCGTCCCCGGCATCCGACCACCGTCAGTGCCGGAGGGGGAGTCGCTCTTGCGCATCAGCCTAAGCAGCGCGCATACGGAGGAGATGCTGGAACGGCTGTTGGTGACGCTGCAAAAATCCAGGGCCGAACGGCTCGTTAGCTAAGAGATCACTTCGGCACCGGAAACTGACGATTGATCCGATCGGCGGCAGTCAGTTCCAACTGACGGATTTCCGCTGCTGCTGTGCGAATTTGCTGCTGCACACTGGCGATCTGCGTTCGCGTTTCCTTGAGCTGCTTCTCGAGTGCCTGGGCGTGTGCTTCGGCAGCGTTCGCATCATTATTGAAGCCCGCCTTATCGGCTTCAAGCTTTTTGGCGGTGGCTTCCCGCGCCGCGATATCTGACTCGACCGATTTGGTGGTCTTAATGACGGCAGCGATCTGAGCATCGACTTCGGAAATCTTGATCTGGTTCTCGGCCAACTGTCGACGCAGTTCGCGAAAAGCAGTCGGGTAATCGTTTAATCTCCGTACAAAGACCTTCTTCGGCTGCCCGTTATCCATGACCGCTTCGGCGGTTCCGTTGGCAATTAACTCGGCGGCGGTCTTAGAGTCAAACGGAGCCGTCTCTCCGACCGCAAAGTGGTCGGGGATACTCGCCTCGACATTGGCGGTTTCGCTCGGCTCGCTCAGCATATCCTCAGCCAGGCCATCCGCGGCAGGGTCCGCCGGCTGTGCGGGATCTGCTGCGGCAGTCTTGTTTGGTTTAGGGGACGCGTATTGTTTCAAGAACTTGACCTCTTGCCAGACTTGATCGGCCGGCAGATTCAACTCCTTGATCTGCTTCTCCGAGACTGGCTTGCCATCCATGCGGTACATCTGCTGGACTTCCGGCGGAAATCCACGGATATAGTTCGTCAATTCGGTATCCGTCAGATCGCTAAAGGATTCATGATTGTCGTGCGGTGGGACTTCGTACAACGCCAGATTACCTGTGGGTATACCCTTGGATTCTGGCATCAACGGCGTGAGATTGATCCCGCGTTCGGCGACCTCTGCGATTCTGTACTCGCCGAGAAACCTGCTCGCCCCCTGTGCCGCAGCGTTTTTTGGTTCATCAAAGACGAATACGGTGGTCCCCTTGGGAAGACTGATCACGTCGGCGTTTTGCGGAACGGAAGCTGAAATATCGCCGGTGGTTGCATCGGTGTTGCGAACACTTACCCCGCGGATGACGCGCCCGCGACCATGCGTGATCTCTTTGTAGGCGGTGCGAAATTCGTCCAAGGTTTCAGGTCGCTCGTCACTGGTGCGTTGACCTGAGAAGTCTCTGGCACCTTCCAGGTATTCTTTCTTCGTTTTCTCTTCGGCTTCGATATCTTTCTTGTATTTGTTGATCTCGCCGCGATAAGCAGACTGAATCTGCAGCGTTCGCGCCGCCAGATAGAAGAACGTCACATTCGCAAACAACAATAGCGTCGTGATCAGAATTGTGTGCCAGCGCCAGTTGAAGCGGCTCATCACGATCGCCGCGATGCCGACCAGAATCACAATACCAGCGACAATTGGGAGAATCATATTCGTTACTTGCGAAGAGGCCTCGAACCGGCAACGCGACACGCAGTCTGTTCCGGGCTGCGTGGCGTGCTAGGACGCAACCGATCCTAGCGATGTGCTATCACGCCGCAGGTCGGTGCTCCATTTCATGATAAATGGGGTATTTCAGGGTGTCAATTCAATGGGCTTCTCTAGCCTTCCTAATCGTCGTCTTTCCACGCCAGAACCGCGCATCTGCCGGCAAAGTCAGCGAAATCTGCGCATTCCCTACAATCGTTTAAGTGGCTTGGGATGATTGCCCGAAACCATTGATACGCCCCATATCCATCAATGTTTGCCATTGGATCGGTTTGGACTAAGTCACTGCCGAAAGAACCACGGGCTAGCGCCCAGTGGCTGATACGATCGAATGCCCAGATATGCGATCAGCCGAAACGCGCTAGCGTCCGGTTCCCTACTTTTGTGACGCTCAGACACCAGAAACAGACTTTCAAGTATCAGAATCCAGGCGGAACAAACGTCAGTCATGCGATTGTTGTCAGCACCCACATCTAAAGAAAGTAGCCAGAGCGCTCAACGGCGTTTTGCGGCAGCCCACCTGCAACGTGTGGTGGTCCTTCTTGTGTGCTGCGCTATGATGGCGACTGGTTGCACTCCGACCTTCTGGCGATTGCAGGCGGATCGCGATGCCTACCATGACCTGAGCCAAAAGACCGTCGACCCGCGTTGGAATTTGACCGACTATTCGATCGATCCCGACACGCGATCGCGCTACTATGATCCATACAATCCTGACAAGGAACCGATGCCGCCGGATGATCCGACTGCGCACCGACTGATGCACTGCATCGATGGAATGCGCGGTGACGGTGCCTGGCATATCAATGGCGACACGCCGTATACGGAGAACCCGGACTGGATGGCGTTCTTGCCGCAGAACGAAAAAGGGCAGATCGTTGTAGATATCTCTGGAGCGGTGCAGTTAGGCCTGCTGAATTCACCTGCATACCAACGCGAGTTGGAGGATCTCTATCTGTCCGCGCTCGACGTGACTTTTGAACGCTTCCGCTTTGATGTACAGTTCTTCGGCCAAAGTAACACCTTTTACGAGAGCATTACGGGAGACGGAGATTTTGACTCCAGCACTCTCACGACGACGAATGCCTTGGAAGCGCGCAAGCTGTTCGCCAATGGTGGTGAGCTGATGGTCGGGCTGGCCAACACGCTGGTCTGGCAGTTTTCCAGCGACGATACCAATTTGTCGACCACGCTGCTGGACTTCAGTTTGATCCAGCCGCTGTTGCGAGGAGGGGGTCGGGCACGCGTGCTCGAACGCTTGACCATTGCCGAACGCGGGCTGCTCAACAATGTCCGCGCGATGGAGCAGTACCGCCAAGGTTTCTATTTGAATATCGTTAGTGGACGCAACCCAGGGGGTGGGCCGCAGCGTCGCGGTGGTGTGCTGGGGGGTGCCGGGCTCAGTGGCTTCACCGGCGTCGGCTTCGGGCAAATTAGTGGCGGCGGCGGTGGCACTAGTTCCGGTGGAGGTGGAGGCGCAGGTGCCGCAGAGGCTGGCGGATACATGGGGCTATTGCAGGATCAGCAGAATATCCGAAACCAGGAGGCCACCGTTGCGGCGCTGGAGGATAGCCTTGCCGAATTGCAGGCTGCCTACGACGCCGGTCGAATCGACCGTTTTCAGGTCGATCAAGCACGACAAGCGTTTTACAACAGTCGTAGCCAACTGCTGACCAACCGCGCCAGCTACCAGTCGACCTTAGATAATTTTAAAATTACGCTCGGCTTGCCACCTGATCTGGATTTGGAAATCGATGATCCTTTGCTGACTCCGTTCCAGTTCATCGATCCAGTCATTCCACCGCTGCAAACCAAGCTCACGCGACTGCAAGAAACCGTTGGAAACCAAATCTCCAACTTGCGTGACATGCAAGCCAAGGCAGGCAGCATCGACGAACGTACCTACCGTGCGTCGCTGGCCGCAATGCTGCGGTCGATTCAGGCCGCACAAGAAGTTCAGCGGATCACGACCGAGCATTTTGACTCGGTTCAGACGGATCTGAATGAACTGCGCCGCAAGATTCCGTATCGGGTCAGTGCGCTGAACCAACTGAAGAAGGAGGGCTTTTCCAATTCAACGTCGGTCAACGAACGCTTGAAAGATGATCCGAACGAAGATCTGCAAGGGGGAGTCGCTCCGATCGGCATGGGAGTCGCCGCGGCGGAAGATCGCGATGAAATCGGTACCTTGATTGATAACCTTGAAGCACTTCCCAGCAAGCTAGCTTCGGACTTGCGTACACTAGCCAGGAGTTTTCAGTCTGGCCCGGCTAGCCTCGATCGGCTGCAACAAGAGTTGCAAAGCCTGATCGCTTCGTCGGAAGAGCGTGCAGCAGCGTCGGATATCGAACGGCTGACGCGAATCATGGCACAGTTGCCAGATCAACTGGTGAACCTCTCTAGCGATATTTTGGAGCTTTCGTTGATACAAGCGCGGGCCAGAACCGAGATCGTCACGTTACTGCCGCTGGAAATGGATCCAGCCGATGCCCTGTTGATTGCCAGCAAGAATCGGCTGGACTGGATGAATGCTCGTTCGCTGCTGGTCGATACCTGGCGGCTAATCCAGTTCAACGCCAATGACCTAATGAGCGTATTGAATTTGGTATTTGACGGAGATGTCACTAGTCAAAGTGGCGACCCTAGCGTACTCAATAACACCACCGGTCGGCTGCGTGTTGGCGTGCAGTTTGATGCTCCATTGACCCGCGTTGCAGAGCGAAACGCCTACCGTCAATCGTTGATCGAATACCAGCGCGCGCGGCGTGACTACTACACGTTCATCGATCGCGTCAGTCAAGCCGTTCGCAGCAACTTGCGGCAAATTGATCTGGATCAGGCCAACTTCGAGCTGCGCCGTGCTGCAGTCCGTGTGGCCATCGACCAGGTCGAGATCACCAGGCTGCGACTTCGCCAGCCGCCGCAGCCAGGGGTTGCGACAACTTTCGGCGATACAACCGCTCGCGATCTCGTCTCGGCGCTATCCGATCTACAAGACGTGCAGAACGACTTTCTCAGCGTCTGGGTCAACTTCGAAGTCGAACGCATGGCGCTCGATTACAACCTGGGGACCATGCAGATCGATCGGCAGGGATTGTGGGTCGATCCAGGCTCCGCCATCGGCACTGTCGGTCCTGTTCCTTTTGGCTGTCAGTCGACCCTGGAGGGCACAACAGACGATTCGGAACAACCGCTGGATGGAGCACTCTGGACCAGCGAAGACACGGCCAATGCCACTGCAATCGGTGGCCCCGGTCTGACTGAGCAGCGGTACCTGCAACTAGCTACGGCTGAACCGCAGCCACCACCTGTGTTGCCAAGTACGCCGGCAGCTTCGCGACAGTATTCCGCTGTTGCGGCCAAGAGTGCCGACTACCATCGTCATACAATAGGCCCCTCTGCGCAAGCTGGGTTAGTTCGGGACACGGTGTCGCGCCAGCCCCAAAGACAATCCCACCCAATTGTTGACAAGAACGTACAGCCGGTTTCCGCGACTAACTCATTATCGGATGCTGTACCGGATGTAGACGATATTCACCCAATCGCCAGATTGAAAGTTGCCGCCCCTTAATACTTTCGCGGATTGGTTCGGCGGAATTCGCAAAACCGACCGGCCTTTACTCGCGTAGCAATATTGGTAAAGGCTGCGCATCGGAACTTTCTCGCTCGGTAGGGGTTAGGTACTGGGGGGGAATGCGGTTACCGAATGTTGTCGACCGGGGGGATTCGCAAATTGCGGGTTATCGCTAGCCCCGATTCGTGGTGACACGCCCTTTCAGTCGAGTTAGAATAGAGGCCTGCTTGAGAAGAGCCTGCCCGCCTTGCTGTCATGCCTTTCGCTGAAGATCTGGCTGTCGATAGACAGCTCCCACACGATCTTGCCAGGGAGTATTAATGCCCAAATTGAATCGATCGCTGGCGGTTACCTGTCGCGAATTGCAATCAGCATGCGCTGGCGGCGTAAAAAGCACGCTTCGGCGTCGCGGGGCGACACTCCATTGGATTATCGGGGGACTGACATTATTGGTCGCAGCCGGTGCGGCGTTCGTTCCTGGCCTGCTATCTGGTACCAAGGAGGCAGATGCCGATCAATACGCGATGACTATGGTGGTCAAGCCGGGCGAGTTTGAGCACAGCGTGATCGAACCGGGTGAAATCGAAAGTTCCAATAACGTGGAGGTCCGGTGCGAGGTCCGCGCCCGTGGTACCTCGGGAACGACTATTCTTGAAATCATCCCGGCTGGCACTGTCGTTCAGCCCGGAGACGTGCTGATCAAGTTCGACAGTTCTGCGTTTGAGACGGAGCTGACCGAGCAGCAGATTGTCTGCAACAACAGCAAGGCTCTATTGATCCAGTCGCAGAATGTATATGACACTGCGCTGATTGCCAAGCAAGAGTACATCAATGGCCTGTACAAACAGGAAGAACAACTCGTCCAAAGCGAAGTCTTCGTTGCTGAGGAAGGCCTCCGTCGCGCTGAAGAGTATGCGCGCTATAGCGAGCGCCTAGCAGCGCGTGGGTACGTGACAGCCGTGCAAGTAGAGGCAGACAAATTTGCCGTAGAGAAAGCTCGCAAGGATGTGGAAGCGGCTAATACAAAACTAAAGGTCTTGCAGGACTTCACCCGTGCCAAATTCGTCAATCAATTGGATGCCGCGATTAAGACTGCGGAAGCGAAGCTGGATGCCGATAAGAACACGCACAAGCTGGATGTTGACAACCTCAAGGTAGTTGACGAGCAGATCAAAAAGTGCATTGTGCGAGCACCGTCCGCCGGCAAAGTAGTCTATGCCAATATCATTGATCGTCGCGGTAGTGCAGAAGTGTTGATTGAAGAGGGGGCGGTTATCCGCGAACGTCAGGTTGTGATTCGCCTGCCGGACCTCAACCATATGCAGGTCGTTTCCAAGATTAACGAGTCGCGTGTTGGATTCGTTCAAAAGGGGATGCCTGCCACAGTACGACTTGAGGCATTTCCCGACCTGGAGCTGGACGCAGTTGTTACTCGTGTTGACGAGTACCCCGTACCGCCTGGCTACACCAACATCAAGCAGTACGCCGCTTATGTGCAGATCCATCAACCGCCGGAAGGGGTCCGTCCAGGTCTGACCGCACAGGTCGAAATCCATGTGGATATGCAGTTGAATGCACTGACTGTTCCAGTTCAGGCAATCCACGAACACAAGGGTGCCTATTATTGCCTGGTGCGCAATCAGAATAAAAATGAAGCACGTCTGATCGAAATTGGTAGCAGCAACGAAGGTACGGTCGTCGTCACTAAGGGCCTGGCAAGCGGTGATGAAGTGATTGTGAACCCGGACCGGTTTGCAAAGAGTATCCAATTTCCAGCTCCCCCTCCCGGCAAGAACCCGCATGGGAAAAAAGTCCTGATTGCGAAGGCAAATGCGGATGCACAACGCGCGGACGGAGAAAATCAAGCGAAGCCGGATGTTGATGCGAGCAAGGTCGGCATGAATCAGCTGGAGTCCATCGAGCCCGTTGATGGGTCTGATCGTCCAGAAAAAAAATCCAAGAAGAAGCGCGACGGACTCAGTCCTAGCGAGGTCGCGCAAGAGATGCTCACCCGATACGATGCCAACAAAGATGGCATCCTGCAATCCGATGAAATCCCTGCCGAACGACGCGAGTGGATGAGTCGCGTGGATACCAACTCCGATGGAGAAATCGATTCAGCGGAACTAGCCGCGTCGACCAGTCGCATTCGTGTGAATCCTGCCGAGCAGCAGCCGGCACCACCTGAAAATCGCATCGCCGGAGGAGGGTCATGAAACCGGCAGTTCGAGTCGAGGACCTCCAAAAGAACTACGTGATGGGGGCCGAAGTCGTCCATGCCGTCCGTGGGATCTCCTTGACTGTGCCAGCCGGCGACTACGTCGCAATCATGGGGCCTAGCGGTTCTGGCAAGTCGACCTTTCTGAATCTGCTCGGCTGCTTGGATCGTCCTTCCGCAGGTCACTATTACCTGGGTGACGACGATGTCGCCCGGATGGACGACGACCAACTCAGCGAAATCCGCGCATCGCGGATTGGCTTTGTTTTTCAGTCGTACAATCTGATTCAGCAGCTAACTGTGCTGGAGAATATTGAAGTCCCGCTGATGTATCGCGGGCACGTTTCTGCTGCCGAACGGCGGCGCTGTCAGGAGTTAGCCAAACTGGTTGGCCTGGGAGATCGCATTGGCCATCGGCCGATGCAGCTTTCTGGCGGACAGCAGCAACGCGTGGCCATTGCGCGCAGCCTGGCGAACAATCCGTATTTTATCCTGGCGGACGAGGCGACCGGGAATCTGGACTCGGCCACGTCCGATGAGATCTTGGCGCTGTTTGAAAAACTGAACGACGCCGGCAAGACGATCATCATGGTCACGCACGAGCAGGATGTTGCCGAGCACGCCAAACGCATCGTGCGGCTGCGCGACGGCAAATTGCAGTCAGACGAGTTGCGTGGCAGCGACCGACGGCAAAAGCAAATGTCGGGCGAGTGGGCGGTGGTGAACGAGTGATTCACGATTTGGTGTGCCACTGGCTCCGCCAGTGCTAATCAAATATGCGTTGTGTATGGTTAGCCGCGACGCGCTAACGGAGCGCGTTGAATTAAAAACGGAGGCTAGTATCTTTTCACCTCTCCCGCTTGCGGGAGAGGTCGTCGCCCCAGCGACGGGTGAGGGCCGGTCAGAGAGTAGATCGGTGAGAGTAGCAAGTAGAGCCGCGTGAACGCCCTCCGTTGCCTTTCACTCCGTGAAAGAGCACTGTCGCTGAAACACAATACCAACCTGAGCCTCTAGCAAATCGCTATTTCGCGGAGCGAAATGCGACTGAGGCGCGTTGGGTGAGCGTGCCTGAAAGACGCAATGTAATGCATAGTACACACTGGCAGGAGCCAGTGGCACACAGACGCTGTTTGGCTGAAATCGTTCCATGTATCTCTTCAACCTCCGCACCTGGCAATTAGGCGTCAAGAGCCTGCTCTTGCACCCGTTGCGTTCGTTGCTGACGGTGCTGGGAATCTTCATCGGTGTGGCCAGCGTGATCTGGCTGCTGGCGATTGGCGAAGGAATCAGCAACAAAGCGCAAGAGCAGATTGCTGGACTCGGTGCCGAGAACATCATCGTGCGGAGCGTCAAACCACCCAGCGAGGCCACTGTCGGTTTTCGTGCTAATCAGTACGGATTGACGCGCAGCGATTACCAGCGGCTGATTCAGATTCCCACTGTGCAGTCTGCACTCTGTATTCGCGAAATCCGCCGGCAGTTTCGTTACAAAGATCGCCTGGTCGATGGCCGGCTGGTGGCGACGACGCCCGAATATCTGGAGGCGACTCAGCAGTCTGTCGCCAAGGGAGCGTTCATTTCACATCCAGACAATATCAACAAATTGAACTACTGTGTGTTGGCAGCGGGGACTGCGGCACGACTGTTTCCCTACGAGGATCCCATTGGCGAAGAACTGCTAGTGGGGGATGACTACTATCGCATTATCGGTGTTATGAAACCTCGCGCAGCTTCGGCTGGCATCGGTGGCTCCCTTGCTGCGCAAGACTACAACAACGATGTCTACATTCCAATCCAGACGCTTTGGAAGCGCATTGGGGACATGATCTTCACGCGCAGCGCTGGCTCGTTTGAGTCTGAGATTCAAGAGTTAACTCAGGTAACGCTCCGCGTCAGTGGCACCGAGAACGTCGTACGGACAGCCGATGCGATTGAACAGTCTTTGAAGTTTTCGCATAAGCAAGAGGACTACTCGATCACCGTTCCGCTAGAATTGATCGAGCAAGCCAAAACCACGCGTATGATGTTCATCGTGCTACTCGGTTTTATTGCCGCTATATCACTGGTGGTTGGTGGTATCGGCATTATGAATATCATGCTGGCCACGGTGACTGAGCGAACCCGTGAGATCGGCATCCGCCGTGCGCTCGGTGCCAAACGCCGCGACATCACGCGCCAGTTTTTGGCCGAGACCATGGTCCTCTCCGCCGTTGGTGGGGTCACCGGCATTCTTGGCGGGTTGACCGTTCGCCCGGTGATCTCGGAGGCGCGTAGCTTCTTAGAGAGTACTTTCCCAAAAGCGATGGAAAACTTGCCCGACCTGGTTAAGTCGGTTGAACCAGAAGTTGTGAGCTGGTCGATCCCTCTAGCCTTCGGAATATCGGTGCTTGTGGGGGTGATTTTCGGAATTTACCCAGCGATCCGCGCGGCGAAAATGGACCCCATCGAGGCCTTGCGGCATCAGTAACTGCGGTTCTCCCCAGATCCTCTCAGGCCGCTTCCATTCGACAGGGTGCCAGAAATTTTCCGGCACCGTCTTAGGATGCTCCGATTGTTAAATTCGTGGTGCGGCTTCATTTCTTCGTTGACGGCAGTCGGTCACAATACTAAAATAGCGGATAGCAACCATTGTATACAATACGCAAGCCGCTGTTTTTGTCGATGTTTCGCTCAGGTGGCAATCGCTGCCTCAAGTCGTGGGGGCTGGCGGTCCCTGTCGATTTCGTGAATTTACTCCGCATCTGATACAAATTTGTTGCATTCGTCGGATTCTCTGCTGAAATAGAACAGTAGGGGCATATTGCGAACTCATTCATTTTTGTCAACAAGTTTTCGTGGCCACCGATTCCGGTGCAATCTCTATTAAAGGTATCGCATAATGTCCCTCTCATCGATTGCGTCACCGACTCATGGTCGAGTCTGCTTTCGCAGACGTGGTTTCACCTTGGTGGAATTGCTAGTCGTCATTGCCATTATCGGGATCCTAGTCTCGCTCCTCCTCCCAGCCATTCAAGCAGCGCGCGAAGCCGCACGCCGCACGCAGTGCGCGAATAATTCCCGC
>JAWXCH010000212.1:0-8071 GCA_034440595.1 Planctomycetota bacterium
GCGTCATGCCTCCCGGGCCGCGAGAGCGACCTTTTTTCCTCTTACCCATAGCTCACCTAGAAAGCTGCTTGTTCGCATGCGCGCAACAACGCGCTGGAAAACGGAGCAGGACTCCAAAAAAGTCCAAGCAAATTCACAACAGCCACGCTGCTGCGCCGCTTGAAACGTCATTCGACTGGCACCGAAGTGCCACACTGGAATAAAACGCCAACAGGCAAGAGCCTGTAGCATTTCCGGTATTTCACCGGGAAAATGAGCACTGGAAATCCAAAGCCAGAACCCTCAAAGCTAACCCGTCAACCTGCTCAAGTAAGGTGTCCGGCAACAAACCGCGCGGAGTACCTTCCAACAACCAGGGTTCAACGCGCACGCGGAACTCACTGATATCGGAGCAGAAAACACGACCAACGTAGCTGGAAACACCTACTAATGTAGCCGGAAACATTATCCAGAAGTGTCTTGTCTACCCAGTAATGGGCCTACCCGTGTCAGAACCCATGCCAGCAGATTCCAGCTAGC
Source organism: Planctomycetota bacterium (assembly GCA_034440595.1). GTDB lineage: Bacteria > Planctomycetota > Planctomycetia > Pirellulales > JALHPA01 > JAWXCH01. The sequence continues at coordinate 520 of JAWXCH010000212.1, forward strand.
AAGAATTCCAATCAAACGGATTCCGAATGAAGTTTCCCCGAAGGTATTCCCAAATTCCGAAGGAGCTACTGATGAAGCCTGGATTTCGCGGCAGAAATTACACACTGCGTCGAGCGGACCAGGGCCTCAATCTCACCCCCGATTTATCCCCCCCGATTTATTCTCTGTGGGGATAAAACCTCGAACAATTTCGAGATCTAGGCCGAAGATTCCACCACGGCCGACTCTTAACGCCTAACTGAGAGGCAGTCTTAAACTGCTTGGTATCTTAACTGTATGTCGGTCGTTGTCAAGAGAAGCGCACAGTTCAGTTGGGGGAACTAGGCAGTTTTCTTAAAAAAATCTATCGGCAAGAGCCGGACTTTACTTCCGTACCGAAAATGCCGGGGGCCACAATCTAGCAGCGTATTCTCCTATGCTAGCCCGTCGGTTCACGAATCCGCCGTCAATTGCAGACAATCCGGCAAACTTTGCCTGACCGGCGCTTTTGTAACAAACTTTTCAATCGGAGCGTCCGATGAAAGAAGACATGGCACGCTGGTGCGCCGCCGAAACGATCGCATTTTCACGAAATTGGGAGTTGCACGCTTATGCGAGCGACAAGAATAGCCGCAATTCTAGGTTGGATCAGCCTCTCGTTCGCTGTTGCCGCGCAAGCAGCAACCGCCGAAACGCTCACCTGGCAGCCAAACCTCGACGTCGCCAAGCAAATGGCCAAGCAGCACAACCGCATGGTCCTGGTGCATTTCGGTGCGCCATGGTGTGAACCCTGTACGGTGCTTGAGCGAGATGTTTTCAGTCGGCCAGAGATCAAACTCGCCATCGAGTCTCACTTTATCCCGGTTAAGCTTAACGCCGACGAATCGGGAGCTTTGACCAGCATGTACGACATCAGGAAGCTTCCCTCCGACGTCATTCTGTCGCCAAATGGCGAAGTGATAGGCAAATTTAATAGTCCTCTGAATGGTGACCAGTACCTGTTGGAATTGTGCAAAAGCTCTGGTTTGCCCGTGACCGCCGTTGCCAGCTATTTGAAGGATCCTGGCATCGTTACAGCCTTGAATGGTCCGACGCAGTGGGGTCCAGATTCCAATCCGTATGCAGCGGCTGCCGCCAATCATCCCCCTGCCGCCGGCACCAGTCCATTTGTACAAAACGCCGCCAATCACGCCCCGGCGACTAGTCACAATCCGTATATGACTACGCCCTATACGATGCCTGCGGCAAGTCAGCCGACAGGTGTACCACAGGGCGGTTTCAATGCAGGTGTGAACCAGCAACCGAATACTGCCTTGATGCCCAATCACCCTCAGGTGAATTATGCCGAACGAAGTAGCCCGTTAGGCAAACCGGCCTCTCCTTCTTCCATGTTTCAGCCACCGAATCAATACTTAGCGACCGGTGGAACGGTTGGCGGAATTGCCAGTCCATCGCAACAGGCGATCAATCCAATGGCGAGCACTTACCCTGCGATGGGCGTCTCGCAACCACTAATGCAACCGGCAAACCAGCCGATTGCACAGACCATTGAGCCAAGTGCAACGGCTGGCGGCTTTGCCGGTAGTCCGAGCGGTCACACGATTGCTCCAGCGATCGGGACGCCGGCAATGGGTTCGCCTATAGTCGGTGCAACGGTTGGCGTGCCTCCGGCAGTTGAACCGGCGGCTGGCGGTTCACCGGCTTTGAATAGTACGCCATCAGTCGGCAGCAGCATGGCGGGAGGATTTGGTGGGCCAGTAGGACCAGCCAACGTCGGTGCCATTGCACCTGCGGCAAGCATTGCAGCGACAGGAGGAATGCCTGATCCGGCGATTGCTCCTGCCGATCCGTATGCTCCGCAACCCCCGATCACGATGGTTCCTCTGCGACAAGTTCCCGGAGTTGGCCTGGACGGCTGCTGTCCGATCACATTGGTCGAGAAGATGAAATATGCAAAAGGCCAGCCTAAGTTTGGCGCTGTGCATCGCGGACAGACTTATCTGTTTGCCAGTGAGGCCAACCAACAGAAATTCCTGGCTAATCCTGACCGGTATAGCCCGGTGATGAGCGGCAACGATCCGGTCATGGCCTTTGATACGGGTCAATACATTCCTGGTGCTCGAGCATACGGCGTCTTCTATCAGAACCGGATCTACCTGTTTGCAAACCCTGAAACAAAAATGCAGTTTCAGAAAATGCCAGGTAAATACGCCACCGAGGTTCTGCAGGCTGAAGCAGTCGGCCGCGGCCAGCTTCGCTAGGAGCTACTGCTTTGTGACAAGTGACATTTCGGTGTGCCACTGGCTCCGCCAGTGCTGAGAAGATGCCGTGCTTCACACTGATTCGCATTGGCAAAGCCAGTGGCACACAAGCAGATCTGTTGTTGTCTCACAGCACTAATCGCTCTTGGCAGCGGGCGCAGAATCTTGCAACCAGCGCATCAGCAGATGCTGCTGGACGGCGTCCACAAATTGCTGGCAGCGACGCCTACGATACTTCTCGGCACGCTCGATCCAGGATTTTGCTCGCTGCTGAATCGCTATCCAGATCGCGGACTTGTTGCCGGCCTTGGTATCGCCGCTAGCAGTTTCATTCTCGGCCAGCCCTGCCAGACTCTGCACCAACTGAGAACCTTGAATCTCATCGATTTGCTTATCTAAATAGGCAGGTCGTGTGGCCTCGGGCTGTGCAAAGTATTGATCGACCTGTCGATGAAACCAGCGTTCGGCTAGCACGTCGGCGTTGGACATCAGCAGCGTCTGCTGCGGTGCGGTCAATTGGCTTTGCACATCCGCGGATCGGATTGGCGTCTGAATTTGCTGCTCCAGCCCGTCGAGTAACTCATCCTTGGTCTGCGGCGATTCTTGCCGCAAATCCTTGGTGACCAACCAACGCACGAGCTGATTGAGATCGGCCTCATTCGGATTCGGCAGGCGCTGCGCATTGTACACGAATCCAGCGGCCGCACCGGCTAGAAACAGAAGTACGGCCAGAACCGCGACGGATTTCTTACCAAGCTGCATCAACTTTGTCCGTTCTGGAAATTCTCGGTAGTCTGAAGTCGTTGACTCCCAAAGGTACCTCGGAATTGGGGTAAAAGTTTTGCCGGATGTAGTGGCGGAATTCAATTTCTGCTAGATATTCTAGCATCTTGGCGGTCGGCGGGCCTGCCATAACTGGATTCGTTCGTTACCATAAAAGGTATTGATTGGCCGCCAAGCACATCCAAATTCGTGCTGGCCGTGACTCCAGAGCCCATCAAGCTAGCCGAAACGAACAGACCACAATCCGTCCGGAGCAATACAATGCCTGCACTAAAATTCAGTTTTCCCAACCCACTAAATCAGGCAGATGCCACCGAGCGTCTCAAACAATTGTTCGAGCGACTGAAGCAGCAGCACAGCGAGAAGTTTTCTGACCTGCAGGAGAACTGGGTCGACAACGTCCTGAAATTCGCTTTTTCAACCTACGGGTTCAAAATCCAGGGGGATCTGTCGGTAACTGACGAAGAAGTGCGTCTGGATGGAACAATCCCATTTACGGCGATGATCTTCAAGGGAAAGATTGAAAAGGAGCTGAAGGAAACGCTCAGCCGCATTCTGACCTGATCGCTTTGTCGCCGGATCGCCACAATGCTCTGCCGCGCCTCATTTGGCCTGTGTGGCGTTGTATCCATTCTGCTGGATATTCCAGGCCTGGCTCCTGCCGAACTTAGCTTCCATTACTGCCGTAGCGGTTGTATGGACGGAAATTCTTCGCCAGAGTCCCTGGCCTCTCTTGGCATTCCCCGCCGGCAATTATAATGGACGCTAGGCCTGTCGCTGTGAAAGCTCGTTCGAGCAACCGGCGGAGGTGTAACCCATCTGGTGGCCAGACACCAAAAACGCTCGTCCTATCTGGGTTGTTACACGACAGTTTTGCTCACGGATGAAACTCAAAAAATTCGGCATCGTCAAGGTAATCCAAATGGCAAATCGAAAGGCCGGTATGAATCTGAAACGGACATTGCATTGCGGTGTGTTCGTCCTCCCCATCTTGCTGGTGACTCCAGTTCAGGGACAAGATGTCGCCGATCCGTTTGCGGATCCACCGACAACCGGCGACACTCAGCCGTCAACTACAGCTCCTGAGCCAGCCACGGCACCGCCTACTGGCACTGCTCCGGCGGAGGTTCCTCCGGCTGCAGTTCCGCCGGCAACCGCTCCTGCATCGGGATTGCCACCAGAGTTGGCACCTGCTGGTGTTACGCCCCCATTGGAAAGCGGTGACGATCCGTTTGACGCTTCACCCGCTGCTCCTGGCGCGACTACGCCTGAAGCGCCCGCCCCAGGAACTGCAACCCCTGCTCCTGCGACTGCAGGTGACATCACTGCACCCGCAGAACCGCTTCCATTTCCGGCAGTACCGGGCGCAACACCAGATGGTGCCGCGCCTGCCGAAGCAGTGCCTGGCGCTGCCGACGGCGAGTTTGGCGCGCTGCCAGACGGAATGGCCGAGCCAGATCCAAATGCAGAAATGATCCGTACGCTCATGGAAGAGAAAAAGTACGACGAAGCCGCCAAGCTGCTGGAAGAATCGGTCAAGGTTGATCCAAAGGATTACATTGCGATGTCGCAACTCGGTGTCGTGTATCGCATGCTTCACCGGTATGACGATTCGATTGAGCAGTTGACCAAAGCAGTCGAGGTGCTGAACAGTGCCGTAGAAGGTGCAGACTACGACAAGCTGGCCGAAGTCCTGCTTCGCCGCGGAATCGTCTGGCTTTTGAAAGGTGAGCCGGGGATCGCCCTGGCTGACCTGGAAGCAGCCGCCTCATACAACTTCTACGATCCACGTCCTGAAATGTGGCGTGGGCTGGCACTCATGCGTATGGATAAGTCTCGCGACGCCATCATGGCCTACACCGCCGCCTTGCGACTGGAGAATAACTACACCGCGGCACGCATGAACCGCGCTCTGGCACAGGCTTCTTTAGGAGAATACAACTCTGCGATTACCGATCTCAACGAAATCATTCGCAACAACCCGACCCATGCCGATGCCTATGTTAAGCGGGCCGCCATCCAAGGCCGTCTTGCCGATGTGGAGGGAGCGATTTCCTCGTATTCTTCGGCAATTCGTCTGGATCCGAAAAACGCGGTCGCATTGTACAATCGCGGAATGCTATACCAGCAGCTAGGCCAGTCTTCCAAGGCTGCCGCCGATCGTGCCCAGGCACAAAAACTAGATCCGCAAATCAGTCGGTTGGTTCGTAACCATACATTCCCCGAGCCGATTGACGTTCGCTAACTGGCAAGGTGTAAAGTTATTCAACAATTACCCCGCGCCGAATCCGTGACTATCACGACTCGGCGCGGGAATTTTTCATTCCAGGTAACTGCATTCGACCTCAGCCTAGTCAAACTCGTAAGTCTGTCCTTCGACGGTCAGCACAACCGGTTCATCCATTACTAAGAATGGTGCAACCGCCTTGCCATGTTTTTCGACGAGCTTGAAGTACTCGTCGCTGAACCGCTTGATTCGCTGGGCCTTCTTCTCCTGATCTTCATTGATCCCAGCTTCGACCCAGCGGTTTGCCCGCTTGTAGAACGACCGGTTACCAATGTTCTGGACGTTCTGCGCGACTCTGGCGCGTTCGGCTTCGGTCTTCACAGCGGGTGCGCTCGCAACGCCTGGCCCGCTAGCAGGTGCTGCGCTCACGTTACGTCCGTAGGCGCGAGGTTGACTCGAGGAACTGCTCGGTGCCGCACTGGCAGCTATTTCCGCAGGATCATAGGATCCTTCAAACGCGGCGTCCGCCTTATCTAGTGCCTGATCGGCGCGTTGTAAATTGCCTTTGTTAATGCGAGAGGAGATTCCTCTTTCGCCACTCAAGTCCTTGGCAAAGGTATCCAATCGATCGTTTGCCTCGCGGACTTGCGACGCCAAATCGCGCTGCGAATTCTCATCCGCCAAGAATGACGTATATGGCGTCAGAATTCCGTGCTTTGTCGAGAGGCTTACCAATTCCTTGATCAACTCTTCGTTCTTTCCTTTCAGATCCAGCTCGTCGATGATTTCGCCAATGCGGCGTAGCGCCCAGAGCTTTTCCACAAACACGTTAGTTTGATCGTCACTTTTGGCAACTAGCTTTGCCGGGAAGTTGAACGTCTGTTGGTCCTCTCCGACCTTACCGGTGATCGTTACCTTGGCATCGCCGGATTTCTTATACCGGGCCACAATCACCAGTTGCTCACCCGCAAACAGGTCGGTGACTTCTTTGGGATACTGCCGATTGATGATGCTCCCCTCCTCGGGCTTGGACCCTTCCACATCGAACTTGATTTGCAAATTGGTCAGAACGGGTGCCGCAATTCGGCGGAATAGTGCGCTGGCCGTGGCCTCAATGTCGTCGTTTGGTCGTACAAATTCGCTCTGCCCGTGATTCTCGCGAACCAGCCGATCCAGCAGGCGGCTGTTCAGGTCGTAACCGACGCCGAAAGCAAATATCCGTGCGCGGACATGATTGCTTTGCTTGGCACCCTCTACGATTTTGGCCTCGTTGGTCTCCCCCGCAGTTGGCAGGCCATCGGTGAAGAACAGGACGTAGCTAGTCCGTGAGTTGTCCTTCAACTGCGACAGTGCTCCCGTCAACGCGCCGCTGATATTGGTGCTGCCGCCGGCATAAATCCCTTCGACAAAACCGAGTGCCTCGTTACGGGTCTCATCGTTGTAGCGCTGCAGCTCAGGCTTCCAAAGCTCAACCTCGCTGTCATAAACGACAATGTTGAACGTGTCATCTTTTTGAAGATTGTTCAGCATGAATTTGAGTGCCCCCTTGGCTTGCTCAAGCTTTTTGCCGCTCATGCTCCCTGAGCGATCCATGACCAACAGGACGTTCTTCTTTGGCAGTTCCTTCGCTCCACTTTTGATTTCCGGCGAAGAGAGTAGTAGTAAATAACCTTCCTCTTCTGACGACGGATGGTAGCTGAGTACCGACGTGCCGACCTGACCCTCTCCTACGTCGAACAGTAGCCGAAAATCGTTGGCCGGTACTTCATTCTTCCCCTCGTAACTGATGGTGGCGTTTTGGTTGCTGGGGCGTTTGATTTCGACTTTGTGACTAGGACTGTAAACATTCTTGATGTCAACGGTACTCTGAATCGACAGATTGAATTTGACCGATTCCACCGGTTCGGAAGTGTATTTTGCCGTGCTGAGCGGGAACAAAAAGTCGGTCAGCCCTTGCTGCTTTCGTAGAAGCTGCGAGTACTGGAGTGTCACCGTCCGCTCGGCACCGGCTGGTACAGGGAACACGCTAGTCTTGAACATGCCCGTGCCGATCCACTCCAGAAGCGCTGGATCTTGGTTCTTGCGAACGATCGCCTCATACTGTGAACGCGCATCCTTGGCACTCAACAGTTTGGCCGGGAACTCCTTCCCGTCCACCAGCAGTGTCAATTGATCGATGGCACCGTCGTACGGCAGTGGAAAGATAAACGCGACTTCCATCTGTCGGCTGCCGGTGTTGACAAAAGTCTGCGAGACCTGAACTTTTGCCACCTGATCCATCAGCCGCGCGTTCACCTCTAGC
>JAWXCH010000213.1:0-4510 GCA_034440595.1 Planctomycetota bacterium
AAACCTTCGTGGCAGGATGCCACGACTCACCCGGCAGGACGCCCGCAAGACTCGCTAACGACCGACATGGAAAATTCCATTTTACGTTGAACCAGGACACTCCGTAACGATATCCATTTCATCTGCCGCCTTTCAGTCTTGATATGCGTGAATCTTCAGGTTGCTATTAAAGCCACTTCACACTTTGGGTTCAATTGCCGAGACAATTATTTGCAATGATTCCTCGCAGCTTTGACATAAATGCCGAAAATGGTTTGAAAGACTTCCGTGTTGCTTGCGCGCGGCGCTCTCATTCTTTTGACCTTCATCGCTTGATGCATGCCCCTTAGCTTTGGAACGCAGATTATGGACTTCGCGCCACGGCGACATGATCTCGCGCGCGTGGTCCTCCTCGAAACCCAGTCCACAAAGGCATTCTTCGAGTAACTTTAATGATCGCCATTGACTATCCGGATTGCGCCCGAGTTCCTCAGCCTTTTTACGCAGCCACTTCTCATTGAGGCCCTCGACTAGCAACTGATCGAAATTCATAATCTCGCTCGCCCACTCGTTGCGGGAGTCGGTATTTGGATAGTGGACACGATTGGGTAAGCTGTCGTCTTGCAATTGCCACCATCCGACCCGTCGTCGGTTTATAGCACGCAGCTTCTCCTTTATTTCAGGTAATGGATCATACTCCTGACTGAATTCCCCTTTAAAATCCGTCGCAATTACGCTGCTTGATAGACCAGCTTTGGGGGGTTCATTGAATTGTTGCCAATGCAGTTGTTCTTTGTAGGGAAGATTGCCAAGGTAGTAAAGGTAAGAATGCACTTGCCCGGCGTCATTAGAGGCGAAACGCTGAAGGTACCACGCGCCGCGACACGATATTGAGCCGTGCGCAATAGTATATTTTTCCGGGTCTGCTTTGTACTTGCTTAGCACCTCGGGACGGAAGAAAGCCGGGGACATCTCAAAAGGATGAGGAGATGCCGTAAAGTAGTTTGAAAGTTGCTCTGGATCGCAGGAAAGTTCAGCGACGCGTTGATGTCGGAAATCATTGGCAATAAATGTCGCGTACTGCTTGGTGCCTCGGTCTCTCTCATAGTTGTCTGACAAAATGCTGGATTGCTGTGGATCAAAATCGAGAAGCTGAACGCCGCGCGAAAAACTTTCCGCAGTCCCGCAAAGTGTCAGATCACCAAAAATTGTTTCGCTAACTCCAATTGGACGAATGGTTCTCTGCTCTCCATGGCCCGAGAATGCTCCTATTCGAAACCTTGCAAAATCAAACATGCGCAGGATCACGTATCCACCTGCGGTTGCATAATTGACGAGTTCACTTCTTCTCATCGTGACTACAGTTCCACCATCTATATCGAGATGTTTCAGGCTATAGTTCTTCACGATTTCGTCGATATCTCCGTGTTCATCTAAATTACACCATGCATCGCGATCCTCAAGCTGGTGGAGTCCAAGCACTTGTGCGATTTTTTGATTTAACTCAACGTATGACGACTTCTGTCGGACGCCTTCAAACGACCTCAAGAATACAATCTGCTCCCCGGATTCAATTAGAGGGATGCCTTTTAGAGCAAGCGGATGCTCGATCCGGGTTGTGTCACCCGAACTGACGAGGCTCCACCCCCGAGATACGCCGAAATTCCATTCACGAAGCTTGTCAATTTCCTCAGTTGTCACGTCAAATCGGGGAATCAAAATTGCGTGTATAAAGACGTGTGGTAGTCCGGCATAGACAATAATATTTTCGTCATCGCCATCTTTTTGGAGAAATAGGACGACGTCTTCCTGCGAAAGCCATTGCTGAAATGAGCTATCGTCGATTGGCTCGTGCATTAGGGGGATGAGCGAAGTCAGACTTAATGGATTCATGAGCAGTCAATCGATCTTCATATATTCGTCGTTTTTAATACAGTTCAAACGCCAAACGATTCTAGTCACCAAATTTTAGGCGTTGGCAGCACAATCGCAAGCGGCGGAATACAGTCAATGCGGTCGCGATCTGAACCTAACGCGGGAGCGCAAATCATTCCGAGGCAAATTGCGATCATGGTTCCTCTGGCCGAGCCTTCTGCACGCCGAAGTGCCGGCGTGGTGGTTTTGGATCGTGGGTGTCCGGGCCGATTGCTACGGTGGTGCTATGGAGGTCTACGTGGTAACCAGTATGACTTTGTCCAGGAATATATGCCGTTGAGAGGTCAGCTATACAGCCGATTGATTGCTCGGTGAAGGTGACAAACAGGTTGTCTTCATTGGCATGGTAGCTGTAGGTGTCATCGTCCCCGGCAAAGAATTTGACGAGGCCCTTGGCTCCTTCCCAGCGGAAAATAAATGATTCGATATATTTTTGTTCCAGTAGCCGCATGCAGTGGGACCAGTCCGGCAGGTTGGAGTGAGAGACGTAGATATAGAGCCACGAATCGGTGCTGTGGTGCTTTACCTCGACTTGCAGAAAGCGATCGATGAATTTTTTCATGGGAAGGTCCAATTGGAACGGATCGCAGCAATGTGTGCGCGGTCGTGCTGTAGGACATATTAGCCGCTGCGGAAGTTCGCCAGCAATCAGAGTTTGTACAGAATGCCCTCACCCGCCGCTGGGGCGACGACCTCTCCCGCTGCGCAGGAGAGGTGAATGTGTTTGACCGACAAATTGGCTGACCCTACCAAACAATCTCCTCCGCCTCAAAGATCGGTCCTTCGACGCAGGTGCGGCGGTAGTCCCAGGCTCCGTCGGGCTGGCGGACTTTGGTCACGCAGCTAAAGCAGATGCCGATGCCGCAGGCCATGGGCGTTTCTAAAGAGACCTGACAGGGGACGTTGGATTTGATGGCCAGTTCGCTGACCGCCTCCATCATGCGCTCTGGTCCACAGCAGACGATCTGTAGGCGCCCGCTGGCGACGGATTTCTGTTGCTCCGCCAGAACCTTGGCCAGGACTTCAGTGACCAGCCCAAGATGGCCGGCGCTGCCGTCATCGGTGCTGACGCGGACATCGACGCCAAGGCGCACAAAGTCTTCGATTCCAGCCAGATAGGCCGAAGTGCGTGCGCCATAGCAAAATGTCACACGGCAAGCAGCGATTTCTTGCTGTTGCTGTCGTTGGCCATATCGCCTTTGGCCAACCGCCTGACGGGCCAGGGCCATCATTGGGGTTTGGCCGATGCCACCGGCGACCATGACCAGGTGGTCGCAAGGTCGTTGGGCGAACCCGTTACCGAGTGGACCCCAAATTTCCAATTTCTGGCCGGCAGTAAAGCTGGCCAGTTGCGAGGTCAATTTGCCAACTGTGAGGTAGACGACATCCAGCCCGATTGGCTCCCCCTGCTCTGTCAGAACGGTGTCGTATAACGCCAGTGGACGACCGAGCAGCGGATCTCCGTAGCCCGTCAGCCGGAGCATGACAAACTGACCGGGCACGATCTGCCGGGCAATCTCCGGGCAATCAAATCGGACGCGAAAAGTATCCTTGGCGATTTGCACATTCTCGCGAATGGTCACAGAGTGCTGCCGGGCGCTGTCGGCGTAGCAAGCATGATCCGCGTGATGGTTGCTAGTTGGACCGCTCATCGTCCTTTCCCTTTTGACTTGCGATTATTACCGCGTGCAGTCGCCGGTTTGGATCCCGATTTTTTGGTTGTTGACGATTGAATCCGGCCGCGACCGCCAGGGGTAGGGCGAGCTGTTTTGCCAGCACCACCTTTAGCAGCGCCTCCTTTCGGAGTGCCACCTCTTGCGGTATTGCCTTTTGGGGGGCCACCTCTCGAAGCGCCTGCCTTGGCCGAGCCGGCTTTGAACCTTGCTGGTCGAGAGGACGCTCCTGCACTGGCTCCATCTCGCGGAGGTCCCGGTCTGGCTGATTTTTGTTTGCCGCGCGCCGAGCCGTGGCTGCGACCTTCACCAGCAGACTCTGATCGCGACGATTCGCCACGATAATTTCCTGCGCCGCGTTTATCGGGCCGTTGACCGCGCTGTGTGTCTGCTTGCTCGTGCGCGGCATGCTCACCTTTCGACTGACGAGGCTTATCAGTTCGCGCCGCACGGTCTTTGCTAGATCGGCTGGACTGCGGAGATTTGAGCGAAGCGTGCGGTCGTCGCTTGGGACGGAACCCGGGCTTGCCGGCAGCGCGTGGCGGACGCTGCTGGGCTTCACTGCTGGCCACTATATCGTCATCGTCGTTCTCGTCATCTGGCGACTCATCGTCCTCGAGGTCCGCATCTTTGCGCATCCAAGGGGGGACAATCGACGATTTGCGAACATCCAGGATCGGACGAATGACTGGTCCGCCACGGGGGGGCGAAGTTGCGTCGCCGGTGGGGCTGGCTGTTTTACGCGGTGGTTTCTTGTCGGCTGTGGAATCACCGTCGGTCGCTTCAGAACTAGCCCTGCCGGCAGGCAAGATCGCATTTCTCGCTCGTCGCCGGGCCTGGCGATCTGATTCGGCAGTTCGTTTGACTTCGGTCTCAGTGTCCGCATCTTCGACGTTTGATCCATCATCATCGTCGAATTCATC
>JAWXCH010000214.1:0-3071 GCA_034440595.1 Planctomycetota bacterium
GCCGGAAACCGGAGTCGGCAGTTCGCCCATGGGTTTCTTGGCCATCATGGGCTCGGTGACTTCACGGGACTGCCTGAGCCAGAACATCAGTCCCGCTGCGATGGAGATCAGCACCACCGCTGCCACTGCCAAGCGCCTAATTGTGAACAGTGGCCGGGATGAAATCTGCCCGGTGGTTTCGGCTTGATCGAACATCGCTTCGATCCGCCGTCGAAGTTGCGGATTCGAAGGCGCCGTTCGCAACGCCTCGGCGGCGCGGGCTCGCAGTTCGCGCAACTGCTGTACCTCAGCGCGCAACAGGGGCTCGCCGGCGAGAAACGTCCGGATTTCCCGTGCGCGAGAACCTGAAAGTTCGCCATCGGCAAAAGCGATCAGTTCCTGACGACTGACAGGGTTTTTCATGGCTGCACGCCTCGATTCCGAGTTGCGCCCAAGCCGGCAGGCTGCGCCACAGCAAGTTGCTTCAACAACTGCCTTCTGGCACGGGACAGCCGGCTCATAACCGTGCCGATCGGGATTTCAAGAACATGTGCAATCTCCCTGTACTTCATGTCTTCCATCGCAAAAAGCAGGAAACACTGGCGCAGCCCGTCTGGCAGTGAACGCACTGCTTGCCCGATCGCGCCGTCGACGTGCTCCCAATTCATCTCGCCGAACGGAACAATTGAAGCGCCGGTGTCTGAAGGCTGTTCTACCATCTCATCATGAATATTGGCCAGCACCGCCTGCTCAACAGCGTTGTCGCGCCGCCGGTTCCGATACACATTGGCAAGAATGCGAAACAGCCACGGACGAATTCCGGCTGATCCAAGTTCAAATCGCTCTTCGGCGCGTAGGGCGCGCAAGTAAGCCTCCTGCACGACGTCATCTGCATCGACGGCATTGCCGGTCAAGTGATGCGCGAGCCGATACATCGAATCGAACTGGGCGAGCGCCATGGCCCGAAAATCGGCCTGCGGCGCTGCATGGTCAATCGGATGTAACGTCATCGCAGGCTGATCGTATGCTTCGCTAGGCTGCGCTGACACCTTCACCACCAAATATCTGCACTGAAGGGAATAACACCGCTTACAGCCGTGTTATTCACTGACTTACACGATTTTCGTGACATCGTTGTCTCGAATCGAGTTGTGAGTGTGAAGTGCTCGCCTCTGGAGGTTGTATGAAGTCTTATTCGTTGTTGTTATCGGCCGCTGCGGTAGTCGGTGGGATTGTGTCGTCAACATCGGCCGTGATAGTGCCTGTGCAGATTACAGTGGAAAACCTTGCCCCCGCCAACAGCGTGTCGTTTGCGCCGCTGCGGTTTGGGTTCAGCAATGGAACCTTTGATTCGTTTGCCGACAATCAGGTTGCGCCGCTGCTTGGCTTTCCAAGCATTGCCGACGCGCCGATCGTCACCGTCGCTGAAGGCGGCAATGCCACAAACTGGTTCCCCGCATTCGCGGCCGCGGAACCGAATTCCAATCGTGGAAGTGTCCCAGGACCGACCGGGCCGTTTACGCCCGGGTCGAGTAACTCCGCCACATTCATGGTAGACACCACCAACCCCTTCTTCACCTTCGGTTCCATGGTCGTCCCAAGCAATGACCACTTTGTAGGGAACGATAGTCCGACCCAATACCGGATCTTTGATGCCGGCGGAAATCTGATTCTGGGAAGCATCGGCCAGAAAGCCCGAGCCATCTGGGATGCCGGATCGGAAACGCAAGACCCTGCCAATGCGGCGTTTCTGGTCGGCGGGGTCAATGCCCAGCGCGTCAATGAAAACGGAGTCGTCCACTTCGATTTTGCCGGACTTTCGACTTTCAATGGCCTGACCACCGCCGCGGGCTACAACTTCAACAGTGGCTTGATCACTGCCAATTCAGACATCCTGCGGATTTCGTTCGCGGCTGTCCCGGAACCGGCAACCGCGGCATTGCTGGGCCTGGGATGCCTGGCCGTCGGACTGCGCCGACGCAACTGATTGTTCCACCAACTAGCATTGCCAAACGACCCTACCTCGGCAATGTCTGCACGGAGCCCACGAAAGCCATTGCTTTCGCGGGCTTTTTTTCACAAGTTGTAATGCGTCCCCTGCGACACAGGACTTATTACGTCCCCTTTTCGCTGGTAGCGGTTGTCGGTGCTTAACCTCAGGCGATCTTTGGTGATGTTGGGCAGTGCCTTGTGAATAGTTTGCGAATGGAACAACACAAAATCGCCGAGTTCAAACGCGTTGCAAAGCCACGATCCGGCCGGGGGCAACTGCTCTTCTTCCAGGCCCATTGAGGCATATTTTTTGCTTTTGTCTTCGCGGTGTTCGATGAACCCCTGCTTGTGCGATCCGGCCAGAACGGTGAGCGGGCCGAGGTCGATCGGACAATCGCCCAATGGCTGCCAGACGGTATACGTCTCGGGCGTTCCGCGAATGTAGTGAAAATCCTGGTGTGCCGCTGTGGTCTGGCCGGTGTTGCTGGGGAAAGTGATTCGGCCGATGCGCAGGCGGTGCAGCATCGCTTCGCCGTCGACGATGCGGATCATCAGCTGCTTGAACGCGTCATCCTCCGGCACCGCCAGAAACGACGGCAGGTGAACGATCTTCCGATACACATCCATGTACGGCTGTTCGCCTTCGGTATACGGCCCGGCGCCATTCCACTTGGCGGCCATCGTGTCGGTGCGATCAATCCAGCCGGCGTCGGCAAGCAGGTGGGTGACGTCGCGACGGGCGGCGAGCAATTTTTCCATCGGGCCGAGGCCCTTAAAGAACAGGTAGCCGTCGAGCGCCAGTCGCGCGCGCAGGGCCGATGAGTCGTCGGCGATATCGTTTGATGCACGAAATGGCTGCAGGTTGTCCATCGCGATGGATACTCCACGATGCCGCAGCATGCTTGGCGATCGGTGAAACAACAAGTGGCTGGCCGGATTCAAGACCAAATTGTCGTAAACGCCTACCACGCTACGCCAGGGTGAAGGGGCGAAGAAACGGCGATCGATCAATTCGGTTCAGCTCGTCATTCATCGCTCTTGGCGACGGGAGGCGCGCGAGATACTCGCTTGCAACTTCATCCGTAAAATCAGCATTGCGC
>JAWXCH010000215.1:0-10017 GCA_034440595.1 Planctomycetota bacterium
CACAGTTTCTGGCCGATCCCGAGAAACTGCAGACCGAGGCATTTGGCAACGTCAGCTTGTACGTCGTCGCCGGCGATGTCGCACAGGCCGGGGCGGTACTCGATAAGCTCGAAGGCAATCTGACCGGCAGTATCTATTCGGCACGCAGCGGCAGTGGCAGCGATGAAGCCGCCTATGGAGCACTCGCCCCACGCTTGCGTCATCGTGTTGGTCGCCTGCTGAACGACAAAATGCCAACCGGGGTGGCAGTCTGCGCTGCAATGAACCACGGCGGACCCTACCCCGCGACCGGACATGCGGGCTTCACAGCGGTCGGCTTTCCCGCCTCCATGCGTCGGTTTGCCATGTTACAGTGCTACGACAATGTGCGAGAGGATCGCTTGCCCGCGGTGTTACAGGATAAGAACCCGACCACACACACCTGGCGCTGGATCGACGGAAATTGGACGCAGTCGGATGTCGGTGCGGCGAAATAGCCAGTTGATAAATTGTTATTTCACGCTGGGGGGACACTGCAACGCCAGTTCACGGAATCGCTTGCGGTTCGCCGCGAGACTCGACGAATACGCGACAAAGCGCACCGGAGTACCGGCAAAGAATTTGTGGAAAACTTGTTGATTGCTACTAGATATTTATGTTAAATGCGCGTAATCTTAGTGAGGCTGTAATGGATTGACCCAGCACTATCGCAGAGGAATGCGAAATGAGCCGAGCGGAAACTTCGCCGGTTGTTTCGCGTGGGACGCAACCCACGCGGATCAAAATCGCGGCACAAACGACAAGCCGCAGTGAAAGTAACCTCAGTACTCTCTCCTCTCGAGCGCCTCGCTCGAAACAGAAATTAACTGCGCCCGTGGTTAATTTGCGCCTGGTGGGAAACCAGCCGGGGGCCGCTGTTCAAGTAGGCACTGTTCAGGTTGCTCGGCCAAAGCGCAGCCGTACTAAGGCTGTCGCAAAATCTATCGACGCGGTGGTCTATCGGCCTGCTCCTGATTTACCGTCGCCAGATACCGGCCACGTGACGACCAAGGTTCGTCCGTCGCGCAGCCGATCCGGTCGCCGAAGCGCGGACAAAACATCCCCCCAACCGCGCCGGCTGGCTCATAACGAGCAGATCGTGCCGGCCCGCTCGGGAGACCACCCAGAAATTTTCCAGTTTCTGCTGGCCGTATTTCAAGGGCCAAGTGCAGATGAGTATAGCTCCCAGCAGGACGCGCCGGACTACGCCCCGCACAACCGGATGCTGCTGAAACGTGACGGACAGATTGCTGCGCATGCTGAGATCGTCTATCGCACGATGTTGTTTCGCGGGCGGTCGCTCCCCACTGCGCGGCTCGATTGGCTCGGCACATTGCCAGAGCTGCGTCAGCAAGGATACGCCACGCAGTTGCTATTGCGCTGCGAACAACAGATGCGCACCAATGGCGCGCTGATCGGAACCTTGCGTACGCGCCACCCGCACTTTTTCCGCCGCACCGGTTGGGCCATTTGCGGTCGACAAAGTCATTCGCAAGCCCCTGCTCGAGAAGTCCTGGCACGGCTCTCTGGTAAACCGAATCCATCCGAACCGTCACTCAGTCTGCGGTTGTGGCGACATGTGGAGTTGCCGTCGCTGATGCGGATCTATTCGCAGAACTTGCCCGGCGCGGCCGGCTCGTTGGTGCGCAGCGAAGAATATTGGCGGTGGCTGATCAGTCGCAAGGCGTTCGACCATATCGTCGTGGCCATCAATGGCCGCGATCGAATGGAGCTGGTTGATACCAACGCCCCAATCGTCGGGTACGCAGTCGTGCGTCAAGGACAAGTGATCGAGCTGCTCACTTCGCCAGACCATCCGGAAGCCAAGGTGCAACTCCTGCGACGAGTTTGCGGCGACACGATCGAGCGAAATCGACAGTCGATTATGGTCGAGGCTCCCCCGGCGGATCCTATCCATCAGATTCTGGTGGAGGCTGGCGGCACGTTCAATCGGCACGAATCGGCCGCAGGGGAAGTGCAGATGGTCAAGCTGCTGGATAGCGCCGGCTGGATTCAAAATCTGCAAGCTGATCTTGGCCGCCGAGCACGAGAGGCAGCACTGCCCGCTACCAGCGAGCTGGGCTTTTTGGTCAACGGTCGCAAGTATTCGCTAACCGTACGATCCGCATCGGCTGAAAAAAGCAGCGCCGTACTGGTTGAGGGACGGCTTGGCCGCAGCTATCTGACGCTGCAAGGCAACGAATTTACGCGGCTGCTGCTCGGGCACGGGGATGTGCGTCAGGCCATTGAACAAGAGCGAATCGTCGCTTCGACGCAGTTCGCCTTGGAAGCGGCCAGTGCACTGTTTCCGGCTATGCCACTCTGGCGACCGGAGTGGGACGACATGCCGGCGTAAGTCTGTCGCCTTTCGCTCCGTCGAAAGAGCGCAGTCGTGGCTTCGCGCGACAATTCAACTCACGCGCTCCGCTAGCGCGTCGCGGCTAACACGGTAGAGTATCTTGCGGCAGTTCGTGGTGCGTTCCATGCGCCAGACGATGGAGATGCGAACCGTTTTGCGATAATCGATGCGAACAGATTTGCAACGTCAAACGTAGCTTCCGGTGCATTGCACGGCACCCTACAAGTTGGCACGCGCCGTACAAACCTACTTCACCGCCAGCATGCGCTCCAGCGCTACCAGCGAGTAGTGCGCCGTCTCGTCGTCCACGTGAATCACATTGACCGGTGTGCCGGCAGCCAGGTTCTCCAGGCTCCAGCACAGATGCGCCAGATCAATCCGGTACATCGTTGCGCACATGCAAACGACCGGCGAGAGGAAGTGAATCTCCTGCTCCGGATGCGCATGCTTCAGCCGATTCACTAGGTGTAGTTCCGTGCCGATACCCCATTTCGTCCCGGCGGGAGCCTTGGCCACCGTTTGAATAATCTTGCTCGTACTGCCGCTGACATCCGACTTGTCGACCACTTCCATCGCACATTCCGGGTGGACCAGAATTTTGATCCCTGCATGTTGCTTTCGCAGTAGATCGACATGCGCCGTCGTGAACATGGCATGCACGCTGCAGTGCCCTCGCCACAATAGCACTTTGCTCTGTTCAAGCTGATCGGCCGTGTTGCCACCTAGCTCACCTTGAAACGGATCCCAGACACACATCTGTTGCAGTGGAATCCCCATCGCCTTGGCCGTGTTGCGGCCCAGATGCTGGTCGGGAAAGAACAGCACGCGGCTGGTGCGGCGAAAAGACCAGTCGAGGACCGCTGCGGCATTGCTCGATGTGCAGACGATTCCGCCATGCCGCCCGCAAAATGCTTTCAGGCTAGCCGCGGAGTTAATATAAGTCACGGGCGTGATGTCGTTGGTGTCGACGTACTCGCCCAGTGCGTCCCAGCAGTCTTCGACCTGATTGATCGCCGCCATGTCGGCCATCGAGCACCCGGCCGCCATATCCGGCAGCACGACCGTCACGCGCTGGCCGTTTCGCTCGACCAGCTTGTCCGGGCGGTTGGCCAGAATGTCCGCCGTCTCGGCCATGAAGTGGACGCCGCAAAACGCGATGAAGCGGCAATCACTGCTGTCGGCCGCCAGCTTACTTAGCTGATAGCTGTCTCCTTGCAAATCGGAGAGCGCGATCACCTCGTCCTGCTGATAGTGATGGCCAAGAATCAGCAGCTTGGGGCCTAGCTCGGCACGTACCGCCCCAATCCGCTGCATCAACTCTTCGTTCGACAGCGACTTGTAGGGCTTCAACTCGAAGCCGGGCGAGGTAGTTTCGGTTTGCAAAATCGACATGCGTGAATTGTCGTCGTTAGACGAGCCTATCTAGGGCTTTCGATCCTATCAGCCAGCGGGTGCTAGCCCCCGGTTCTTACTGGAGTGACTTGAGATCAATTATATGCCTACCACGTTCGTTCGGCACGAATTGGCCAGGGTTTTCTATCTTACCCAAATTTACGCACGGATGGCAGCGGTTCAAATGCCGGCTCCCATTAGCTTGCGCCAAATAGGCAAAGTTTACTGCCCACCGTTCCGATAAAGACAATACTGCGTCCCGCTTTTTTATCGATGTCCGGCACTCTTACGACAATTTCAGGCATGGCGACGTTCAGCAAAGAATTCGCTTCTAAGATTTTCGCCCAGGCAGACGGGGCGACGGTCGAGATTGCGCAAGCATTGACTCGGACGCTCGATCGGCCGATTGCGGTGCAGTTTGCAGAGGCCCGCCCGATTGATTTGGCCGAGCTGGAAAAGTCGCTCGTCGGTCCCGGGCTGGCGGTGCTGCTGGTGGTGCAATCGCAAGCCGCGGTGTTGTTAATCCCCGAGGCAGGAAAAGTGCTCCCTGCCTGGTATGCCAAACCAGATGCGACCGGGCAGTCGAAGCTGGCGACGCTGGCACAAGAGCTGAGCATCTTGTTGTTGCCAGATGAGTTAGCAGTCGATGACTCGCGCGCCGTGCGCGTGGAAGATTTGTCGGCGGCGCTCCGTGCAGGACACGTTTCCGAGGACGGGTTCATCCTGCCGATGGAGCTGAATAGCGGCGTGCAGCGCTGCGGAAGTTGGTTTGTTTGGCCGCTGACTTCGGCGGCGAAGTTTTTAGCGACGGCAGCCAAGGTGACCGATGCAACGCCCGCAGTAGATCAGACCAAAACTGAGCCGGCACTGGCGACTCCAACTACGCCCGCAACTGCTGCCACCTCCACAGTACACACGCAACAACCGAACCCCACTATATCACCAGCAACGCCCGTGTCAGATTCTCAGAAAGTCGCCGACATCGTACCGCCAGAAGCTCAGACTGTAACCGCTCGGGGTGATATTGAATCCAAGCCAGCCGGACGCTCACTCGCCGACTTGCCTCCCTACACGCGCAGCCTGTTAAAGATCCGCGTGCCGCTGACAGTAACACTGGCCAGCAAGAAGCAACCGGTCGGGCACATTCTGGAAATCGGTCCCGGCTCGATCATTCAGTTCGATAAATCGTGCGAAGACATGCTGGATCTGAATGTTGGCAATCTCCCCATCGCACGCGGCGAAACCGTGAAGGTCGGCGAAAAATTCGGCCTGCGGGTGCTGTCGCTCATTCTGCCGGAAGAGCGCTTTCAGGCGATTAAGACGGGGTAGGGTTACTAATGCGCAATTGGTGGTCATCACGGTAATCGGCCGATCGTAGCTTACGACCACTCCCAATACTTATCTCCTTTGAATCTTACGAACTGATTAAGAAATTCTGTCAGGTCGCTGGCAACTGTCTGCCAATCGCTTCGACTATCCAATGGCATTCCCGCAAGGATCGTTCCGAAGTCCGGAGCCATCTGGTCACATCTGATAATGAACGTATCAAAATCTGTGAAGAATTCTCCAATTACGAGATCGCCAAATACTGCATCGCGCTCTCGATCCTGATCCTGCTTAAACAAGTCTGTTGCCATGCTTGCTTCTTCCGGCGACATGATGCGCATCCCGCGCTGGCCATAGACTATGTCTCTGAACAGTTCTGCGGATCGTGCTTGGTTCCAGAAACACCTCAATGATTCTGGAACGTCGACGCGGATGCGGTCGATTTCCTCTGTCGTTGCCGGCTCTTCAAATATGCACTGGTATGCCGGCGAAGGATGAAGCCCCTCAAAAGGGACTTCCTGCGGTTCGGTCCAGTCTCGCTTCATTTGTGCGATTAGTTCTGGGATAGAATGCACGCGTCGACCTTTATTCAGCTTGACTCGTATCCGCATGACGATTTTGTAATGCACATTGATGTCACAAAGTATAGCGGAAATGGGGTTAAGTTGCATTCACGCGATGTTCAAATTACGCCGAAGGCGTTGCATTCCGAAGCCTAGGGTCGCTGCGCAGCAGCGCACCCTAGGTACACAAACCACAATGACCGGTTACCGCGAAGCGGTTAAATTCAAAGCGTTGACTATGGTTTGACGGGTCATCAATCCCATGCATATCGCTCGTCCAATTCCAACTGATATTTCTTGCATAGTCGTCGAAACTCGTCTTGAAAACTTTCGCTGCGATGATGCTCTTCCTGGTTAGCAATGTACTTGCGCAGTTGCGGTACATGGCTGGGACTGATCGAGAAATCGCCGTACCCTCTCTGCCAATGAAATTCGGCCAGCGTCGTGCTCTGTGTTTTGAGCCACTTTGATGAGTCACGTTTGAGTTCGCGAATCAACTCCGATATGTCAATGGCTTTTCCCAACCGACAAAGAATGTGCAAATGATCTTCAACGGCACCAATTTGCAGAGAAGGGCATCCCTGTTGACGGCAGACTCCAACCAAGTACGCTTCTGTCTCGCGACGAATCTCAGAGTCGTACAGAAAGGGGCGACGATCTTTCGTCGAAAATACAATGTGAAGATAAATTTGAACGAGCGATTGCGGCATCGGCCTGCCTCACTTATTTTGCCCAAAAAATTGTGGAACCCCTTCGGGGTACAAGTGCCTATTCTAATTCAACCTAGGGTGCGCTGCTGCGCAGCGACCCTAGGCTTTGGGATGCAACGCCTTCGGCGTAAAGACATCGCTGCCTAATGCGTAAGAGCAGGTTGCAGCAAAGGAGGAGCGTACCTGTGGTCTGAGAATTGGCGCCTTCGGCTTACGAGCATTGCAGTTTTCGGTGTAAGGGAAAACGGCAATCTACAGCGTACGGGCATTACAATCGCATGTGCTAGGCACTGTCGCTTCTTCGCCCCCTGAAGTATGCTATGCAATCCGTGCAAAGGTAAAACTTGGCCGGTGCGGTGTTGCTTTTGGGGAGTTCTTAATAAGGCAAATCCATGATCTACGCAAATATCTGGCTCACTGTCAAAGACGCTGCCACTGTCGACCAGGTTCGCGAGTTGTTGTCCGAGCAGGGGCGGCTCTCCCGCGCGGAGCCGGGCTGTGCCCGCTTTGAAGTCTATCAATCCCAAAATGATGCCACGCGGTTCTTACTGGTCGAGCGTTGGGAGTCTCAAGAGTCGCTGGATCTGCATCGGACAGCCCATGCGTATACGACGATCTACCAGCCACAGGTACTGCCGCTGGTCAATCGCGAACCTCACCCGAGTCAGTTGGTCAGTGGAGGAGAGTAGCAAGTGGAGCAGAGGTGGAAACTGCGGCGAACGGCTGCACTTGCCCAATTGTCCCCGCTTGAGGGATAATGAAACTGAGGGAAGCTGGCCAGCACCGCCGTTACCATCTCAACGTACATACGACTTCGACGATCCAATTTCGACCAATGATTCTCCTGATCGACAACTACGATTCGTTCACCTACAACCTGGTTCAGCGGCTCGGCGAGATCGACCCCACACTCGACCTGCAAGTCCACCGCAACGATCAGATCACGCTGGACGAAATTGCCAAGCTCCAGCCCACGCACTTGATCGTCTCGCCCGGCCCCTGCACGCCGACCGAGGCTGGTATCTCGTGCGATAGCATTCAGCGATTTGCTGGCAAGATTCCGATCCTCGGCGTTTGTTTGGGACATCAGGCCATTGGTCAGGCGACCGGCGGCACTATCGTTCGTGCCAAGCAATTGATGCACGGCAAGGTCGACCGCATTCATCACGACGGAGCAGGACTTTTTGCCGGGCTGCCGAATCCCTTTGAGGCGACACGCTATCACAGTCTGGTCATTCAGCCCGACACGCTGAACCCGGATTTTATTGTTTCGGCTTGGACCAATCTGCCGGACGGCACGCGCGAGATCATGGGGATCCGCCATCGCGAGTGGCCACTGTTCGGGCTGCAGTTTCACCCAGAGAGCTTCCTCACGCCGAATGGCAGCGAGATGCTGCAGACGTTCTTGGCAACATCGGTTGCAGAACCAGCCGCAACAGCGCGCAAGTAGTTCATACTCTGACACCATCCAGCGACCGCCGACTATGCGCAAAGGTTCGACATCGACCTCGCCGGAAGAATCTGCCGCAGCATCGGTCTGGTGGAAATCGACCTGGGGACTTGGTCTGCTCGGTACGTTGCTCCTCTATGCTAGTTTTCCCCCGTGGGATCTCTGGCCGCTGGCCTGGATCGCCCCGATTCCGTGGCTGCTACTGATCGAGCAAAATCAATTGAGCGGTCGGCGTCCCTACCGTGCCATCTATCTCAGTGGGCTGATCTTTTGGATCGCTATGCTGCAGTGGATGACACTGCCGCACTGGGCCACCAGCTTTGGCTGGCTTGCGCTCTCGGCATACCTGGCACTCTATCCGCTGCTGTTTGTCGGCCTCGGTCGTCTGGCAGTCCATCGCCTCGGCTGGTCGCTGGTCGTGGCGGCCCCGTTGATTTGGACCGGCCTGGAGGTGATTCGCGGTTACCTGTTCGGCGGATTCACCATCGCCAGTCTCGCACATTCACAGTATCGCTGGACGGAGTGGATTCAGTCCGCAGATATAGTAGGCGCGATCGGAGTCGGCGGGCTGATGGTGCTGGTGAGCGCCTGCGCCGTGAGGATATTTTCCGGCACCAAGCGAGTGACACTCTGGCCAGCGGCTGTGCTGATTGTCGCGCTGGCGGCAAATATTGGCTATGGAGTCTGGCAGCTCGATAGCGATACGCTGCGTCGTGGCCCGACGGTGGCGATTATTCAAGGGAGTATCGATACTGCGTTTGGAGAGCATCAAGCGAGTGACATGCAGGTGATGCAGCAGTACACCGACTTGACGGTTGATGCCTTCGAGCGTGCTGCAAAAGAGAAACGATCGATCGATCTACTGGTCTGGCCAGAGACGATGTTTCGCTATAGGTTTGCCAGTTTTTCCCAAGATTATGTCGAATCTGAGGCTAGCCCCATCACAAGGGGACAGGCCGCTGCCCACCGTGCAGCGACTAGTCAATATGTAGAACGGTTCGGAATTCCTGCCTTGCTTGGGCTGAGTCGCGAGCACTACACGCCCGATCGGAATCAGCGTTTCAACACGGCGCTGTTTGTTGATGCCGATGGCAAATTGATTGGCTATTACGACAAGATGCATTTGGTGATGTTCGGAGAGTACTTTCCGCTGTTCGACCTGTATCCGTCGCTGTACATGCTAACGCCGCTGGGGGAAGGGCTTTCCAGTGGTGCGGGTCCGATTGCCCCGTCCATCGGTGGCGTGCGATACGCGCCCAGCATCTGCTACGAGACAGTCATTCCGCGGCTGATCCGCCGTCAGGTGCAGACACTTCGCGCTGAAGGGAACGAGCCGGACGTGTTGGTCAATGTGACCAACGACGGCTGGTTCTGGGGGAGCAGTGCACTGGACCTGCACTTGGTTTGCACCATCTTTCGCGCGGTGGAGAATCGCAAACCGATCATCGTGGCGGCGAACACCGGGCTGTCGGCCTCGATTGATTCTAGCGGAAGACTGCTACAGGTCGGCCCGCGTCGCGAGACGGCCGTATTACTGGCCGATGTACAACTCGACTCGCGGCAGAGTTTTTGGACGGTGTTCGGCGGGTGGATAGAGCTGGGCTTTGCGTTGGTTTGTGTCGGATTAGCGGGGGTGGGGATTGTCGACTGGCGACGGAGCAAAACCTGAATCATACGGCGACGTGAGTTATAAAAGTTAGTCGCGACGCGCCAGCGAAGCACGTTGAACCTGGAACAGTTGTATGCGCCGCGAGAACACATCACCTCTCCCGCAAGCGGGAGAGGTGATGAGACACATACCTCAAACCCGTGCCACGGTATTTCCACTCGTTCGCTTCAGAAGCCGGCGCATTTCCAGCACGCTGATCGTGGCGAGCACCTGCGGGGTTGGCAAACCAGACTGGTTGATCACACGGTCAATCGAGGTTGGCTCTTTTTCTACGACCGCCAGGACCTGCTGTTCCAGCTCATTCAAAACCAACTCGACCGGGTGATGGATCGTTTGACCGGTTGCCGCTGATGCCGGCTCGACCAATGGCCCTAGCTCTTCCATAATATCGTCGATCGTCTCGACCAGTTTAGCACCATCGCGGATCAGACGGTGGCAACCTTGCGAAAGCTGGCTGTCGATTCTCCCTGGGACGGCAAACACCTCGCGCCCTTGTTCCATTGCAAGTCTCGCGGTGATCAGCGCACCAC
>JAWXCH010000216.1:0-11537 GCA_034440595.1 Planctomycetota bacterium
CCACCGCCAGGCATGCCGATGGCTCCGCCTCGGGCCGTACCTAGCGATGCTCCGCAGGCTGACGATAAGCTCCCCTAGCCATTTTTCCAGGCACTCGGGCCAAATGTACTTGGTTCACGCCTCTTTGGCTTTTTCTTCCGTTTTCCTCTCCTCCTCGTCGTCTTCGTCAAGCAATTTCGACACCAACAAACCTTCTTTCGCCACGATGATTTCGTAGTTCTTTCCTTCGAGCGTCGCTTCGATCACGTATTCGGTTTTGTCGCCCTGGGTCACTTCGTAAACGGTTTCGATTTTCGCTCCCCTCGACTCGCGGCTGAGGGTCTTCTGCACGGTGACGGGGCAATCGGCGAATTTGACCTCGGATGTCATTTCTTCCTCTTCGACGAGTACTTTTTCGATTAAGGTCCCATCTTCAGCGACAAGGATTTCGTAATCCCTCGCTGCAAAAGTCACCTCTGCATTAAAAAATGATTTGTCGTCTTCCGTGACTTTGACAACTTCGTTGAGGGCGGCTCCAACGGTCTCTTGGTGAATCGTCTTCTGGATGGCGGGTGGACAGTCCACAAATTCTATTTCAGTCACGACGACTCCGACGACCTTGCTTTCATCACTGGCAGCAAAAACGCACCAACCTGCTGTCAGCACGGCAAACGCAATTGGTCCAATCACGCTATTTCGGGTCTTCATGACTTTGGCTCCTTCACTTCGACGTCTCGGTTCAGAGATCGATAACATTCTTGGGCACATTGTTGCAGTCAATACGCTGGTGAATCACTTGGCGGGCTAGACAAAGCCATCTCCGTGCTGCAAATCCTGAAGATCGCCAAGGAAGTGCAGTAATTCCATCAACTCCTGCGGAGGTAGGGCAGGTCAACGACTATCCGTGTTCCCTCACCGAGGGTACTGTTAATCGTGCATGTTCCGCCTGCAATTCTCGCCCGCTCGGTCATTCCTTTTAGTCCATGAGTTCCTTTGGACTTAGTTGCCGGCGTAAAACCCACGCCCCAGTCACGAACTTCGAGATGTACACCGTCTCCACGCAGACCTAGCTCAACTTGAACGTTTTCGCTCTGGCTGTGCTTAGCGATGTTCGTCAAGGCTTCTTGTACGATGCGATAAATCGCTTCCTCGATTTGTGGTTCCATCCTCTCCAATCTGTCGTCTTTGATGAACTCGACATGCACATGTGCCCGATCTTCTTCCTGAATCAAATGCTCCACAGCAGCCACCACTCCCCAATCATCCAGCACGGGCGTGCGAATGCCATTCATGAGCCGGCGACCCTCATCGACGGTCTTCCGCAAGATGCCCACGATATGTTCGATCTGCTCAGCGAGGGCATCTGATTTCTCTTGACTGCGTGTGCCTTCCAATTGCATCAGGGCTCCAGCGGCATATTGCACAATGCCATCGTGGATTGCGTATGCGATCAATTGCCGCTCGTGATCTTGGACTTCAATTGTGTGTCGCAACAATTCTTGTTCTTCTGCGATAGCCTCTGCCGCCCTTTTTCGGTCAGAGATATCGGTGGAAATACCTCCCACAGCGATGCATTGTCCCGTTGGATCAAGGATCGGAAACTTGACTGAGACATACGTGTGGGGTCCGTCACTATGCGGTACAACTTCCTCGAATTCCAATGGTTTTCCGGTGTCCATTACTTGTTGGTCATTAGCCTGGAGCTTTGCAACGACATCACTTGGAAAGATATCGGCATCGGTCTTACCAACCACGTGATGTTGCGTGACGTTGAAGAGTTCCTCATACCGCCTGTTAATCACCAGATAGCGACCCTGCGTGTCCTTGAGATAGATCACTGCTGAGGTATTGTCCATCATGGCCTGAAATCGATTTTCACTGGCTCGCAGCTTCTCCTCAGCCTGCCTTCGCTCAGTGACGTCGAGCACGGCACCGATAAAACGAACGGCTCGACGATTAGGCTCCTCGCCTTCAAACATCGCCTGTCCCTTGGCGATAAACCAATGAGTTGTGTTATCGGGCCAAACTAAGCGGCAATCGATTTCGTATTTGCCGTCGCCGGTCGGATCGAATGCTTCTTGAATTGCTTGATTGACTCTTTCCAAGTCTTCTGGATGAATTCGGTCTCGGAAGGATAAGTCGCTTGCACTTGCATCAGGCGAGAACCCAAGCATTGCTTTGGTACGACTGGACAACTCCTGCTCGCCAGTGACGGGATTAAAATCCCACGTCCCAATATTGGCGGACTTTACCGCTAAGCGAAGTCGTTCTTCCTGCTGTCGCAATTGAGCTTCACTCGAACGGACAGCCTTCTCAGCGGCCTTGCGATCCTGTATTTCACTTTGCAGTGCGGAGCGGGCATCTTGCTCCGATTTGCCGACAAGGACAACAATAGCTCCAAGAATGAGATACGCAATGAGGCCGATTAGAAAATACGGATCGTAGAGGTCAGGACCAATGAAATAGAAAATAGTCACGGGCAAGGCTCCGGCCAACAGGGAGAAGACCGAAGGACCAAATCCGAAATAGCGGGAACATATAAACGTGCTGATTAAAAAGAGGTCAAATCCAAAACGATTCCCAAGTACCGGAATCAACAAGAATCTGACGAAAGCGGTGACGATGACAACAACTGACGCAAGTCCGTAAGAGCGAAGGGCTGTGGGCATATGCTGTCACTTGTGATGAATCGTCTGCCAGGAGTGTTTCCGATTGCAAGGCTGGTGCGGAAACAAATCAGCATTCTAAACGACCGGCTTTTTCGGAGGAAGTTGCCGGGGCACATTTACCAGAGTCCATTCCCCCGTGGATAGCCACGTCAACGAGTATTTCGTCAAAGCGATTGGCTGGAGATGCTGAAACCCTATCCTTCGGAGGAGAAGGAAGCTTCAGTCAGCACGGTCGTCGATAATTCTAGAAACGAAATGAAGGCGTACATCGAGGTGGCTAGGTCTAGCAGCAGCCGCGGTTGCGAGCCCGCTACACGCCTGACGAAATGCGGGGCTTAGCTGATCAAGACGTGCGGCCTTCGCCAGAAGTTCCGCATTTATCTTTTCTAAGTCTGACGTCGGGATGTCGCTACGGTTGCACGTCACCGTCTGTCGCCAGAGCCCGAAATGTTTGGCCATCGATTTCCAAAACAGTCACGTCGAAGGTGCCAGGGCCGCACAGAAAGTCACAAGCTATTGGAGAGACTGGGCGGCCGATGAAAATGGACGTCGCATTTGTTTAAGCCGCCCGATCCAGATCCTAAGTCTTTCTGACTTTCTCTTCTGTTTCCCTCTCCTCTTCGATTTCTTCGTCAAGCAATTTCGAAATCAGAATGCCATCTTCTCCGACGATAATTTCGTAAATCTTGCCCTCGATCTTCGCACCGGTCACGTATTCTGTTTTTCCGTTTTCGGTCACCTCGTACACGGTTTCCAATTTGGCTCCCCTCGATTCACGCCTGAAGGTCTTTTGCACGGGAGCCGGACAATCGGAGAACTTAACTTCTCTTGTTGTGCCGTCGTCGTCTTCGTTGAGCATTTTTCCTATTAGCGTCCCATCTTCAGCCACGAGGATTATGTAATCCCTGTCATCGATGGTCACGTCAGCCTTGAAAATCGACTTGTCGGCTTCCGTCGCTTTGACCACATCGTTGAGTTTGGCTCCAACGGACTCTGCTTGGATTGCTTTCTGGATTGGAAGCGGACAGTCAGCAAACTTGATCCTGGTTTCGACGATCTCCACATCGCCGCTTTCTTTCGGAGCGGCCGCGAGGCACCAAGCAGTTCCGAGTACGGCAATTGCAAATATGGCAAACAGGCTTTTTCGATGGGTCATGGGGAAGTTCGTTTCTTGTGATGAATCCGTTTCACGAAACAATGTTTTATTCTGTCCGAGTCATCAATATGCGGGCGAATCGCTAGCCGGAAACGACTCCTCGGAAGCTTCCTGCACTACAGCAAGCACCTTCTTTGGCGGCAAGATGATGGTCACCAACAATGACGAATCGTCGATTGCCTTTAGCGAATGAGGCACGGCCGTCGCCAGGTGCAAGAAATCGCCAGGACCAAGTTCCTGGCTCTTTCCATTCGCCGTAAATGAAACTCGCCCCTCCAAGCATTGAACGGTGATCGGCCCCGGAGCCTTGTGCGTTGGGATTTCTTTTCCGCTTGGAACCACAAGCCGAATTGCTTCGAGATCGCTGGTCTTCGCAAGGGTCGTCGTCTTGGTCGATTGCAATTCCTTGCCGAGCGGCAGATGCACGACCTCTCCTGATTTCGCGTGTGGGATCGACATGACTCCTCCTTTGTCCGGATCGGTTTGCTTTGAACGCCATTATAGGGCGAGCGGGAGACGCATGGGCCTGGAGATTTAAATTGCTCCGCCTGCGAGAACAATGTGCAAAATGTCAAACGACTTTGAATTGTAGGTGGGCGATCAAAGAAGCGGAACGGTTTTTGCGTTGGCTCATTTTGTCTAGCTAGCAACGTTGACAAACTCAGCCGTATTTCACGATAGTGGTGGCCGACTGAAAGGCACGTCTCGATGCAGGGAGGACAGAATGGAAGATTCCAAACGTCACGGCAATCGACAAGATAAACACGCAGATTCATGTCGGAGGGTCGGAAAGATGGCCGTGTTGACCCGATGCGGAGTTTGCGACCAAGCCGTGGTCGGGGTCATCATCGGGAAAAAAGGGAGATACGCCATCGAGTGCAAAAACTGTGGCTACTCGGCGAGTTCGCACTTCAGCGATTCGAACAACCCGCCAAAAGCTTAGGCCCACAACTTGATCGACTCAGTTGGCGGACATGCCTCTGCTGACCGACGCTAAGTTCCGCTGGCTCCTAACGTGGAGGCGTGTCGAATTAGCCTCGGTCAATTCTTGAAATTGATTTCCTCCACGAAATCCAGAATTTACAAATTCGGATTTCGGAGTGGAAATGCCAGGTCCGACGAGCGACGCCTTTCGACCGGGCCGCGACCCCGGTTATTAATCGCAAGTCGTCTTGGAGCCCAACCGGTTATTGGGCGAACACCATGCCGACTGCTACGTGTGGATCGTTTGGCAAATGCGTTAGCCCCCGTTCTGAGCCTGTCGATGCGTGAAGGGCGATGCATCTCCGAAAACTGATTCCGGCCGACTTGATGAGCATGTGTTGCCGGAGCGTTAGTCAGCCTGAGTGCCGCTGGTCGAGATATCCTCTCGTTTCCCATTGATCTCAGCGAGCTTGGCAAGGGACTTATCGTACGTGTCCTTGGCCCCTCGGTGCACGTCGGCGGTATTTACCAGTGGAGACAAAAGCTCGATGGCTGCTCGGAGGTTCGTCGCAGCATTTTCTGCTTGGCCAGCAGCAGCAAGTTGCCGTCCTAAATAAAAATGGCAGTCGGCCAAGTAGAGAGTGTCCTTCAGCCCGCCAGCTTTCGAACCTCCGCCATGGTTGGATTTTAGCCGAAATGCCACGATTCCCTCTGCAAAAGCCGCTTTAGCAATCTCAGATTGGCCAAGTCCTTGGGCCAGTTTTCCTTCATCGCGACATGCATAGGCTAAGGACTTGCAATCCTCGATGGAGAGAGCTTCCGCGTTCCGAGCCGGTCGCCACAGTTCTCGACATCGCCCAAACCAGGATAATGCTTCCTTTTCGTGACCTAATGCTAGTTTTACATAAGCCAACTCGCGGGCAGCAGCAGCAAACTGCAACTGCATTAAAAAATCCTCGTGTTGATTGATACTCAGCGGCTCATAAATGGCAACCGCATCATTTAGCGAACGCTCGGCTGCTGTAAAGTCGTTTTTATCACGAGCAAACAATCCTTTTAGACGAAGCACTTCGGCCAATCCGCCACGGGCCTGTCGATTGTCAGGCGATTTCTGCGATGCAGCTTCGAAGGACTGTTGTGCTGCACTCAGAAGGTTTTCGTAATCGGTGCCTTCCCTTAATCGACGTTTCACTTTCGCCAACATGGTCACGCATTGCCCATGCAACGTCAGGCTGTCTGAGTCGTCGGCTCTGGGCTCCATGAAGATCTCAAGAGCGATCTGACCAATTCGATAGGCCGCCATTGCATCTTTCGGGCGTCCAGAATTCCGCAAAACATTGCCTTGTTCAAACACTACCCTGGCGAACTCATAAAGCGACCAGTTTCCAATGTTGCCATCGCCTCGCATTTTACGATAAAAGTCCCGCTCGTCGGCTAATCCCTCTTCGGCCACACCCGCAATCCGACCGGCTTCAACGGCCGAGCGACGGAAATTATATAAGCACAGCGACAGGCCACGTTGATAGTTCAAATTGTCCGGATCCTTTACAACCAATCTTCGCCAACGATCCATCGCGATTGAGTAGTTCCGATTCGCCAGTGAACTATCACCTGAAAGCCCCGCATGCCGAGCTGAGAACGAATACATCGCCGCAAGTATTGGACTCTCGGAATCGGCCTTGCCGTGTTGGGTCTGAACCACATAGTCGTTCAGCTTTTTATGCATTGCGTCGCGTAAGGTAACACTGCCGGGTGCCCACAATGCACTTTCCTCGAAAATCCAAGCGAGATCGGTCATCGCGTTCTCGGCATGGACCAGGTTGGATTTTGCCTGGGCCGCTTGTACCTTGACCTCGGCCAAGTGACGTTCGGCTCGATACCATTGCCCGCCCGCAACCACCACGCCGGCACCGATGGCCAGGGCGAGGCATAAGCTCAGTGCCGAAACAAGCGGCCGACGCTTGCACCACTTGACGAACCGCTGATCTCGCCGCAATGGTCTGCTCGTCACCGGTTCGCCTGCGGCAAAACGTCGCAGGTCACTGGCTAACTCTCGTGCCGTGCCAAAACGATCTGCAGGCCGATAACGCAAACACTTGACGCAGATAGATGCCAAATCACGCGGTACGTTCCGCTCACGAAGTGCATGCCACACGTTCTCCGCTTCCAGCAGGTTGCTCGGTTCGCCAGTTAGAGCATCATTTGACGTTTCGAGCGTTAACAACTCGAAAAGAATCACTCCTAAGGCATACACGTCGGAATGCACGCCAATCTCGCTTTCATTACCGGCAGCTTGCTCCGGGGCCATGTAACGAGGTGTGCCCAAGATTGCCCGAGGCTGATCGCTATCGGTTGAGGCATCCAATCGCTTCGCCAGACCGAAGTCGCTCAGCCGCGGCACAAACGACTGTGACCCATCGAAAGATTCACCTTGCGGCTCTAGCAATATGTTCGCCGGCTTGATATCCCGATGTAAAATCGCCCGCGTGTGAGCGTGCTGAACCGCTTCAGCCAATTGCTCGACGATACGAGCAGCTTCTCGCGGCGGCAAGGATCGCGGCTGATCATGTAGCCACCTGGCTAATGTCGGTCCTTGGCAGTACGCACTCAGGATATAGCCGATGGGTCCAATTTCGCCGATCTCGAAAATCGGCACGATGCCGGGGTGATCCAGTGCCGCGACCGCTTGTGCCTCTCGCAAAAACTGTTCGCGTAGGGTTCGCGAAAGGAAAACTTCTGGTCTCGGAATCTTCAAGGCCGCTTCGCGATTCAACCGCGAATCAAAAACCAAGAACACAATGCCAAAGCCGCCATGACCCAGGCAGCGTCGGATCTCGAATCGCCCCAGGCGTGTGCCGGCTTCTACGTCCGGTCCAATTGGTAGTGACGGCACAGATTCAGAACTGCTTTTTGCAGTTTCCACTTCGGCGGGCCAGAATCGACTTAACAATTCGGTACATTGACCTAGGGCCTCATGCACAGATGCTTGTTCTATGTCAATGCTCGGCACTTCGTCTGCCGCTCGGGCCATTTCTCGTCGCAGCCAACTGGCGTCTTGCACGATTGGAAGGTCGTCGGAGTCTTTGAAGTTATTTCCGGTCATTGGTCTCTGTTTCCCAATTCACTCCGCAGTTTTAGAATTGCCCGTTGCCACAGCATGCGGACCGCGTCCGCGGACTTGCCGATCGACTCGCCGATTTCGACGAACGATTTTCGCTGTTTGCTACGCAGAATAATCACTTCTCGGAACGCGGGCCGCAGTCGTTCGAGTGCGGCATTAATAGTCTCTGCTTCCTCGCGAGAAATTGCCGTGCGGCTGGCGGAGTGACCATCCAACTCGCCTATGTCGCGTAACAGATTTTTCGAGTCTCGAACACCCAGCGGTCTCTCGCGGCGGACCTGACGCTTGGCAGTTTTCAGATAACGTTTGCGAAGATCGGCCAGATTATTCATCAGAATCGTGTACAACCAACTACGAAATTGCGATTCGTTTTCCGCAGTGAAGCTAGCAAAGTCCCGTTGGGCTTCCAGAAAGGACTCCTGCACGAGATCGGATGGGCCGGCCTTGGCCTTCAGTTCCGAATCGATTTCATCACGGGCAATCGCGAATAGAAAGGGCCGATATGCCGCGAGCACCTCGCCCAATGCCTCGGGAGACCCAACGCGGGCTTTACGCAGCAAGGGGGCGATCCGGCCGGAGGATGGCACGAGCTTGTCGTATTGCCTAGTCAAAGTAGTCGCCCCGGCAGTTAACGTCGGAAACCATGTGCTTGGCACGGCTTAGATCGAGACCGAGCATAGAGTACGGCATTGGGTTTCGCAACATTTGGACAGTTACTGACAGCCAAGGAGTGAGGGGTAGCTGGCTTATTTTTTTATTTTCAGGAATTTCCGTTCGCTTCGTAGCCCGGCCGTCGCTTGTCTCAGTAGGGAGGATTCTAAAGATCGTTGATATCCGACCTCCTGTGACATATCCAGCCCATGAGGTAGCTAATGGTTCGCCGCTTGATCTTCACCTTGGCACTTTTGGCATCCACCTCCAGCGTTGCAAAAGCCAGCCAGCTCGCCTTCGACTACATCGGTGCCGACTCATCTACGTACGTGCAAAGTTGGGTGTCCGTGTCGCTCAGTTCCGGAGGCGATTACGGAAAGTACGGAATCACGTACCAACCTAATAACGCTCAGACGATCGACGATCTGAGCGTGGCCATGCTCGGCGGACTGACAAGCACGGCCATACAGCCAAGCGAAGCGGATTGGGCACTGCTGCACGATTTGTGGCGTCTAAAAATTTGGAGCGTACCCGCGAGTGCTCCCCCGGTCGACACCGTAACGCATGGCATCGTACCGGCCATCGTCAATGAATACTGGCAAGGTCAACAAATTCCGTCGCCCCCGGGCGTTTCTACCTACGTAATTAATCCCGTTGGAGGGATTCCAAGTCGGGCGTTCCTCTCACCCAGCGGCAAACAGGTTTGGCGAGCAGATTTTGATCTCAATGCTTTCAATATTGTGTTAGATCCCTCCAGGATCTACATGCTTGAAATGTCGGTTCTTGTAACTTCCGGTGCACCGTACATCTACATTTTCCAAACCAGCACGCCCGGCCCTACTGGGGTAAGAGTTACCAAAGCGATTAGTCAGCCCCTCCCTGGCAATTTCCTGTTAGCGGACACGCCGACGTACGCCATGACCGTTAATCCGGTCCCCGAGCCAGCGAGTTGGCTGCTGTTTGCGGTTGGCGGCGTTGGCATTGGACTCGCTCGTTGGCGACGGCGACACGTTTCACCTTCGAATCAACGAGGTAGCTAATGGTTCGCCGCTTGATCTTCACTTTGGCACTTTTGGCATCCACCTCCAGCGTTGCAAAAGCCAGCCAAGTCGCCTTCGACTACATCGGCTCGAACTCCACGCTTGTCGGTAGCATTCTCTCGGTGCAGGGCGGTGGAGGAGCGAACTATCAGAAATACGCGATGATGTACCAGCCGTCGCAGGCAGAAACAATCGATCACTTCAGCTCTCTTATGTTAGGTGGGATGCCAGGCACCGATAGCCCACCGAACGAAGCGAATTGGGAGCTGTTACATTATCTTTGGCGATTGCAAATCTGGAGTGTGCCTGCCACTGCTCCGCCTGTGGACACTCAAATTGTCGGAATAGGCGTAATCCCGGCCATCGTGAACGAGTACTGGCAAACTCAGCCAGACGCAACCGCTGTACCAGGGAATTACAACCTGGAAGTGTATCCCGTCGGTGGAGTTCCGACTCGCGACGGTTTGTCGCCTAGCGGCAAGCAAAGATGGTTGGCGGACTTTGAGGTGAGCAGCCATAACGTCCTGCTCGATCCCTCCCGCACGTACATGTTTGAATTGTCAGTGATCGAAAACACGAACGCACCATACATCTATATTTTTGAGACGAACCTAGCTGGTCCCCCCGGTGCTCGTGTGTTCAAAGGTCTTTCGGGTCCTGGTCCTGTGGGCTTAAATTATCCACTCCCCACCCCGGCACTGCGAATGACGACTCAAGCAGTGCCCGAGCCAGCGAGTTGGCTGCTGTTTGCGGTTGGCGGCGTTGGCATTGGACTCGCTCGTTGGCGACTGCGATACGTTTCACATTCCAGCCAACGAGGTCGCTAATGGTTTGCCGCTTGATCTTCACCTTGGCACTTTTGGCGTCCACCTCCAGCGTTGCAAGTGCCAGCCAACTTGCCTTCGACTACATCGGCAATAGCTCGTCTTCATATGTGGCGAGCTGGGTGTCGGTGACGATTGGTTCCCAAATGGAATACGGGAAATACGGAATCTCGTACCAGCCTAATAACGCTCAGACGATCGACCATCTTAGCGTGGCCATGCTCGGCGGGATGACCAGCACTGCTATCCAACCAAGTGAAGCTGATTGGGCGAACTTGCACGATCTGTGGCAACTGCAAATCTGGAGCGTGCCCGCGAACGCTCCGCCCGTCGACACTGTTACGCATGGCATCGTGCCGGCCATCGTCAACGAATACTGGCAGGGCCAACCAGTTCCGTCGCCCCCGGGCAGTTCTAATTACCTAGTTAATCCCGTTGGAGGCATCCCAAGTCGAGCCGGACTGTCGCCCAGCGGCAAACAGATTTGGCTCGCAGATTTTGATCTTAACGCTTTCAATATTGTTTTAGATCCATCCCGCATTTACATGCTCGAAGTGTCCGTCTTCACAAACACCGGTGCACCATACATCTACATTTTTCAAAACAGCACACCCGGGCAAGTTGGTGTAAGAGTTACCAAGAACTTTTTACAACCCTTCCCTGGAGGGTTTGAGTTGGCGAACACGCCGACGTACGCCATGACCGTTAATCCGGTTCCTGAACCAGCGAGTTGCCTGCTGCTGGCCATCGGCAGCGGTGCTGTTGGACTCGCTCGTTGGCGACGGCAACAACAAACGTGCCGCGTGTCGCATGAACGGATCGATGCATCTTCCAGCCAGCGAGGTCGCTAATGGTTTGCAGACTGTTCCTATGCCTTGCCTGTCTATTGCTCGTCACGGGCACTAGCCAAGCCACTTCGATCACTGAGTTTGACCACATCGGGTCGTTGCCGACTCCATATACCGGCAATCTCAACGGCCTGTTCATGTTTGACACAGGTGTTTTGTCGCATGAGTGGCGACGCAGCGGTGTCCGCTGGCAACAAAGTCAGGATGCGAAGCTTGAGACGGCAAGCGTAATTGATTACCGTCTCATGCGGGGATGAACTGCGGTTGGGGGCGGCAGAGGACTGTGGACAGGAACGACAGCGGCTCGACGTCGCGTTGACCGCAC
>JAWXCH010000217.1:0-7201 GCA_034440595.1 Planctomycetota bacterium
ATATTTAACATGCCGAAGAACGGCTTCGCGCGCTGTCGTCTTCGCCCTGTGCCTGGCACTTCTCTGCTCGAAGTCGGCAGTGCGTGCGCAAGTCGTTGATTTGCCTCGTGCCATCGAACCGAATCTGGCAATCGACGACGACGGTAGCCCCAGTATTGGCACCGGCAACGCAATCATTCCGCTGCCGCGAATCGAAGAAGTGCCGCATCTAGCGTATGGCCCCTATGGATACAGCAGCGACTTTCCAGCACCGATTGTCGAATCGGCCGAGGAGGCGATTCGCCTGCCGGCGCTCCGGGACCGCGGGTACGGGGGGCCAGTTTTCAGCTCACCGGGCTTTGAGAACGGCGATTTTGAGGCGATTATTACCGAGGATGGCGTGATGATCCCCGGCGAAGAGCCATTGCTGATTGAAGGTGAACAGCCGTTGGCCTCGCAAGGTGCCCCCTCTGGTTGGCGGAAGGGATTTGTACAACAAGTCTCGACACTGGCGACCTACTTGCCCAAGCTGAATGACGAAGGGATGGGGCAAACCGATTTTGAGAACATGATCATGGTCGGCGTGCCGTTTCCGACAAGGGACACACCGCTGGTGATTTCGCCGGGCTTTGATTTTCACCTGCTGGATGGCCCGACGCAGACCGATCTGCCTCCGCGGCTGTACGACATGTACACGCAGTTCCGCTGGCTGGCCAAGATCAACGAGCGCTGGTCAACGACCATTGCCGCCACGCCCGGCTACTACACCGATTACCAGAACAACACCAGCGAAGCATTTCGCATCACAGGTCAGGCGTTTGGAATCTGGGAATGGCGTCCAGAGAGTATGTTGATTTTTGGCGTTGTTTACCTGGACCGGGACAACCTGAGCATTTTGCCGGCCGGTGGACTGGTTTGGAAACCGAACGAAACGACGCGGCTTGATTTGATCTTTCCGCGACCACGCTACTTGAAACGGTTCCGCAAAGGGAGCTTTTTTGAGGATTGGTGGTATATCGCCGGCGAATTCGGCGGCGGACAATGGGCAATCCAGCGCGAGGATGGCAGCGACGATGTCTTTACGCTAACCGATTACCGCATTAGCGCCGGCCTGGAGCGGAAGAGCAAGGATTACTTCTTTGGCGGGCGGATTGAAGCCGGCTATGTCTTTGGCCGCCAGATTGAGTATCGCAGCAATATTGGTAACTTCGATCCGAGTGATACGCTGTTTGTCCGTGCAGGACTGTTCTACTAGGTTGTCGCGCGCAAATAGAGCAGCGTGGCCGAGACAAGTCTCAACCACGCTGCTCAAAGCATCTCGATCCATCTAAATTATCCATGCATTGCGGCGATTCGACCGCATTTGCCTAGGCCGTGCGGCGAAAGCGGCGAGCCGCCAGCAGGCCGATACCGGCCAGGCCCATCAGGACCATAGTGGCTGGTTCTGGCACTGCCGCGATTGGTGGTGGGGGAGTTCCCTGCCCCCAGCCGGCTAGCACCTGATTCAGATCCCCTTGGCCGACAGCGCCACTACCATCTGGATCCGCCAAAGGATCGCCAGGAGGAACGTCCTGTCCCCAATTGCCGAGGATCAAGTTCAAGTCAGTCTGACCGACGAAGCCGTCGCCATCGAGGTCGCCTTCGATACCGGGTTCATCCTGTGCAATAACTTCAAACTTCAAATTAGTGAGCCACATCGTTCGATCAAAGTTGCCATTCGCATTGAAATTGCCAAAGCCGACGCCCCCGATCGCGTTTAACGCACCGAACGAGCTGGTCCCTCCCTTCCGGATCGGTGCCTTCTCGCCGTTAAAAGTCAATGACCAGGGGTTAGTGGCCAGGTCCAGCGGATTGTATTCAAGAATAAACGTATTGAGGTTCTGGGCAACAACTGGTGCCACAGCGCTTGAATAGCTTGCGTTAGTCGTTGGAGTCGCGATGTCAAGTCGAGTGTTTACAGGATTCACCGCGCCTGGTAGATATTGCGGTGTAACGCGGCCGTTGTTTAGAAACATGGCAAAATCGGTCAGTCCATCATTTACGCCTGTGCCCGCGAACCCCATGATGAATTGATTGAATTCAAGTGCCGTGCCAGTCGGTTTTCGAAATGTAAGCGAGAATTTCAACAAGTCAGTGCTGTTTGTCATGTCCTTTTGAAAGGGAATCCAGACAGACGTGAGTCCATTGTCTGCATTGAAATTCAGCGCTTGCCCAATTCCGGTTTGATCGATTTTGGCCTCGCCAAATTGAGGCACTCCCTCGATGGCAGCGACTCTCATCTCATACTGCGCACCATTTGTGACGATATTCGGCGTCGAACCAACGATCGGTCCTTCAGCCAATCGAGTTGTAAAATCATCCTCAAAGATGACCTCGGCATTCGCCGATTGAATACCGCTCGACAGAATCAAACCGCCGAGCAACGCCAGCCCAGCCTTCTTCCACGTTAACCGCATTTTGGTTTCTCCCTTAATAAATGACATGCTCAGCAAAGGCGCAAGATTCATACCCCCCGCTAGAATCGCCACAACGCGCAGCGAACGCAACTACCATTCACTGTAGACAAAATAAAATAGTTCGCAACTGTATTGTGACAATTATGGTGATTATTTGTAAGTTCCTTACCATAACCGGATTCTATACATTGGGAACTGTGCCCAGTGTGCAATTAAAGGCGGGTGAACATGGTCGACGCAACTTGTTTCTGTCATTGCGTTTGCATGCTACGTGCATCATCCGATTATGAGAGAGCCGCTTCTGGCACTCCAATGAATTGACGATTGCATACAATAACAAGTTTCTACGTTCGTTCCATTTCGGAAACGAAAATCGCCTCTGTGGGTCCCATTTTTACTCCCGACGCCTAGTAAGCGACCGCCTCGCCAATATCCAGCAATCCAGCAGGTGACCGCGACCTCAAAAATAACACTGACGATCATTGCTGCAACGGCCGGTCGGCATCTGTTTGCACTGCACTTTTTCCGCTAATATGCAGAGTTTTGAAATCGCCACCAATCGACTGCCACCGACGGCCACTTCGTAATATTGGCTAGCGTAATACTTGGAGGCCTTTGAGTACCTGTCCTCCTGATTTTCCATCCTCAATCTCCCGTTAAAAGATGCCGACCGCGACCAGCTTTAATACCATCCGCACCGAAATCGCCGGGCACAATATCCGGCAGCTTGCACAGCAATTTGGAACGCCAACGTTTGTCTACGATGCTGTCAAGATCGTCGAGCGGATCAACGACTTGCGGATGTTTGACCATGCCCGGTATGCGCAGAAGGCCTGCTCGAATCTGGCGATTCTAGACTTGGTGCGCCGTCATGGCGTGCTAGTCGATGCGGTAAGTGCTGGCGAAATCCACCGCGCGCTGGCCGCCGGATACACTGCAACCGGCGAGCACAATCCTATCGTCTATACGGCCGATATTTTTGACAACGACGCGCTGGATCTGGTTGTGCAGCATGGCATCCACGTCAATTGTGGTTCGCCAGACATGATCGACCAGCTTGGTGCTCGTGCGCCTGGCCGATCGATCACGCTGCGGATCAATCCTGGCTTTGGTCATGGGCACAGTCAAAAGACCAACACAGGGGGCGAGCAGTCGAAGCACGGCATTTGGCATGAGCAGCTTACCGATTGCCTGCGACGTGCCGATCATCACGGGCTGGCGGTGACCGGGCTGCACATGCATATCGGCTCTGGCACCGATTTGGAGCATTTGCGGCAGGTATGCGACAGCATGGATCGTACCGTATGCGAGGTAGGGCGATCCATCACGACCATTAGTGCCGGTGGTGGTCTGCCAGTTCCCTACAACGATCAGCAGTCGTACGTTGACCTGGACGCCTATTATCAGTTGTGGGACGCAGTGCGGAAGAACCTGGAGGATGCATTTGGTCACACAATCACTTTGGAAATCGAACCAGGGAGATATTTGACCGCGGAAGCCGGTTATCTGATTACCGAGATTCGCGCGATCAAGCAGATGGGGAACAACACGTTCTACTTGTTGGACGCTGGCTTTAACAACCTGGCGCGGCCGATTCTGTACGGCTCCTATCATCCGATGTCGATTGTGCCCAGCAGCGGCGATGGCCAGTCGCGCGAACTGGTCGATGTGGTCGTCGGTGGGCCGCTCTGTGAATCTGGGGATATTTTTACGCAGGAAGAAGGGGGCTTTGTCTGCACGCGGAGTCTGCCGGTTGCACGCGTCGGTGAACACGTAGTTTTGGAAGTTGCCGGTGCTTACGGATTCGTGATGGGATCCAACTACAACAGCAAGCCGCTGGCCGCTGAGGTGCTATTGGAGGATGGCCAGGCGCATCTCATTCGCGCAAGGCAGACGTTTGAAGACCTGATCCGCGGCGAGATCATTCCAGGCCGGTAGAAATTTTTGCGGCGTGGACCCTTCAGTTCTAGTAGTATGCGAATCGCAATTCTTTACAATCAGCCGCGGTTGAATGCCAGCGATGCCGATGCCGCTTCGGAGGCTGGGGTGTTGGATTCGGTTGCAGGATTTGAGCAGGTCTGCAACGCAATCGATTACGAAACGTTTCGACTGCCGCTGGCGAATGATCTGGCAGAACTGCTGGCGCGGCTTACGGCCGAAAGCCCGGACGTGGTGGTCAATTTCTGCGAAGAATTTGCCGGCAGTACCGCGAACGAAGCGCACGTCGCCGCGCTTTTGGAGCTATTAGGAATCCCCTTCACGGGCGCAAGTGCCGATTGTCTGTCGCTGGTACACGACAAAGCCCGGACGAAATGGCTGTTGCTTGGGGCCGGCATTCGCACCGCGGAATTCGGTCGCATCGCGGCGGACAATTGCGACGAGCAGTCGCCCGATTGGCAGCAAGCAATTACGCAGGTCCGCCAAGGAATTGAGCTTTTTATCAAACCGGCCGCCGAGGATGCCAGCCTGGGGATCGATCGTTATAGCGTCGTGGCCGACGAAGAATCGCTATGCAAGCAGGTGCAAAAAATACAGCATAAATATGGCGATGTATTGATCGAACGCTATATCGCCGGGCGAGAGTTCAATGTTGGCCTGATCGAGCTGCCAGAACTGCGCGTGCTACCGATATCGGAAATCGAATTTCAGACCTGCGATGAGTTTCCCTATCCGATCGTGACATACGACAGTAAATGGACCCCTGACAGCACCGACTATCGGACTACCCCGGTTCGTTGTCCGGCGAATGTTGATGCCGAGTTGGCAGGCCGAATCGATGCGGTCGCACGTCGTGCCTATCGCGCAACCGGCTGCCGCGACTATGCACGAGTTGATTTGCGAGTGACCGTTGATGGTGAGATCTATGTGCTGGAGGTGAATGCGAATCCAGACGCAGGCCCAGAGACCGGGCTGGGTTATGCAATGGGGGTTGCCGGTATCGAATACGCACAGTTTGTGCGTCAACTTATCGATGCAGCTTTGCAACGCCGCGCAGTGCGGCAAAATCAACGACCGTCCGACAGTCAGCAGTTGGATTCTTTCTCAAATCAAGTGGAACAGGTAGGCGGCACTCAACTTGCTGCTGCTCCACCGGTGCGATTTCGCCCTCTTTGTGAACATGATCGACTGGCAATTCTCGATATTTTGCGAGATTGTGGGTCGTTTCGACCGGACGAAATCGAAGTCGCCGATGAGATTCTGCAAGAATCGCTACGCGACGGCCCGGCGGGGCATTATCAGAATCTGGTCGCCGAGTTGGACGGCCAGGCCATTGGCTGGAG
The DNA here is from genome assembly GCA_034440595.1 of Planctomycetota bacterium. Classification (GTDB taxonomy): domain Bacteria; phylum Planctomycetota; class Planctomycetia; order Pirellulales; family JALHPA01; genus JAWXCH01. The sequence continues at coordinate 5,717 of JAWXCH010000217.1, forward strand.
CTGCCACGGGCTGGTCCCTTTGACCGACGCGACATTTGATCTGTACTGGATTGCCGTGCATCCCCAGTGGCAAAAAATTGGGGTCGGCCGGCAACTTTTGCAGCAGGTCGAGGAGCAGTTGCGTGCCGCTGGTACACGTTGGCTTTTGGCTGAAACGTCGTCAATTGAGTTGTATGCCAAGACCAGGAGTTTTTACCTGCGGCAAGGTTACGTGGTGGTCGGAGAGATCGCGGATTTTTATCGACGGGACGACGGTAAAGTCACATTTGGCAAGCGACTTATGCGGTAAAAATTTCAACCCGATGCGCCAGCGAGGCGCAGCGCCGTTTGGCTGTTTTCCTCGCTGGCGCGTCGGGTTGCTATGGGTTTTTCGCATGCCATGGTGCTAGGGCATTTTTGCCCGCCGCTGATATACGCCCCTAAATCCTTGCGTCTCCGGCTTTCGTCCTGCGTGGTAAGCTCTTAGAATGCCAACAGGCGAGCATCACGACCATACGTCACCGAAACCAGAGCAGATTTTCCCGTGAAGACCATTCTGAGTGCTGACCAACTGGCCGAGGGGATTGCTCGGCTGGCGGATGAAACCACGGAATACTACCAAGGGCGTCCGTTGACGGTCCTAGGGGTTCTCAACGGCAGTATCATTGTCGTGGCCGATCTGGTCCGACGGATGGATCTGCCGCTGCAAATTGGCTTTGTGCAGGCCAATAGCTATCGTGGTGCGGCGACCGAGCCGGGCGAGCTGCGAATCAGCTTGGAAGGATTGCCCGACATCCAAGGCCGGCATGTGCTGATCGTCGATGACATTTTTGACACCGGCCATACTATGACCGCCCTGATTGCTGAACTGCAAGCGTTTCAGCCCGCCTCGCTCCGCTGTCTGGTTCTATTACGCAAACATGGTCGCAAGGCGGTCTCCATGGAGCCGGACCACGTTGGCTTTGAGATTCCAAACGAATTCGTAGTTGGTTACGGGCTGGACTACAAAGACGCTTATCGCCATTTGCCGTATCTGGCGGCGCTTGAGCAACACGAGATTCGTTCTGAGGCTCTACTTCCGGAAGTGCAGTCGAAGTGAGCCGCCACGTGTCGATTCAAATCCTGCACGTGTTGCCATCGCTGGAGTACTCTGGCTCCGCACGTGTGGCGTTAATGCTGGCCGAGCATTTGCCGCAGGGAGATTTTTCGCAGCAGATCGTTGCTCTCGAACGTCGCGGCACTTTAGAGCGGCAATTCGAGCAGCGCGGCCGCAAAGTAGCCAGTCTGGCAGATGGACTACGCCCCGCGTTGGCACTCGCCTGGCAATTGCGAAAGCATTTGAAGCGAGAGCGAAATATTGCGGTCATTCTGACGTACGATTCCGCCACGCAATCGGTGGCACTTCTGGCCGCTCGAGGGACGAAGGTCCGGCAGGTGTTGCATTTGGTCGAAGAATCGGCCTCGGTGAATTGGAAGGCGAGGCTGCTTTCTCGCTTATCACAGGCC
>JAWXCH010000218.1:0-3927 GCA_034440595.1 Planctomycetota bacterium
GGTGATCCACGTGGCCCTGGCGCGCAAACTGCGCCAGGGCCACGTGGATCACCTGCGTCTCGGAAAGGCCAAGGGTCTCGGCCAATTGCGTAGCCGTGCCGCGCGACACACCAAAGGCCGTGTCAGCGTCGCGATAACGCAACAACACGGCACTGGCGGGTTTGGTGCTCTTTACAGCCTTGCTTGCCGATCGGGTTGCCATGGCGGGGGCTCCGGAACATTGGACGGGTGATATCAATAATATATCAAATTTTCAACTGTTCGCGGCGACTGCACCGCCCGCGTCCGGCCAAAAGGATCACAATCCGTGACCGCGGAAAAAACCCCCATCGACTGGAAACGCCCATCCAGCGGTGAGGCGGGGGTTTCGCCGAGCCCGCCCGACGCCCCTCGAACGGCTCCGGCCTACCGCCCGGAGTGCGCCCTGCAAGGGGCTTTCCAGCCAACGGCTCTATAAAATCCTACTCACGCTGAGCGAGTCGGCTGGCCATCATCCCCCTGCCTTGCAGACGGCCCCCGAAAAACTGCGCAAGTATTACTTTCCGTCCGCTCGCACCTTGAACGACGGATGAGGAGAACGCAGCCATGCCGACAGTCACCCCAAAACACACGCCCAAATCCGAGAACCTCGCAACGCTGATCTTCGTGCTGCGCGCAGATAAAATTCTTCTGAGCCAGCACCTGGCAGAGCTTTACGGGGTCTCGGTCAGCGCCCTCAACCAAGTCGGTAAGCCGCAACATCGGACGCTTCCCTGACGACTTCATGTTTCAGCTCACGGACGAGGAGTTCCGGCGTTTGAAATCACAAATTGTGATTTCAAACCGTGGCGGCCCCAACCGCGCTCTCCCCTACGCTTTCACCGAACAGGGCGTAGCCATGCTCTCCTGCGTGGTGCGCTCGGCGCGTGCGGTTGAGGTCAGCATCGCCATCATGCGCACCTTCGTGCAACTGCGGCGCCTGATGGATTCCAACCGCGACCTCGCCAAGCGGGTCGAGGCGCTGGAGAGCCGCTATGACGAGCAGTTCGCCACCGTCTTTGACGCCATCAAGCGGCTGATCGCCGACGACGACACCCGCCCTTACATTGCGCCTACGGCGCGGCACAGGGAATCCATGGGGGTAGCTCTCGACCAAAGCATATGGCGTGCCCCTCTAAAATCGCGTCCGTCAATGCTATCCTGCTCCCCAAACAATCCATGCCAAGAACATGACCAACAACAGCACTGCCGGGGACCAAGTGACTCGCATGATCGACACCGCCGCGCTTGACCGTGTACCTTCCACGCCCCCAAGAAATAGCCGGTGAACGTATCCATAACAACGCGGGCGTTAAATGCTACTCAGTCCGATACGGTTTCTACTGCGTATTACGCGGCGGACATAGCCAGCTTCATCGCCACATCGCTAGACGAAATTCTCGGGACGATCGCGGCAAATAGCGCCTTCTCGATTGACCCAAGCCAGCGTGACGCTTGGGTGATACAGATTGAAGTCTTGAAGCCAGCTCTCGTGAATACTGAGGGACGGATTTTTCTTGAATTCAACGTACCGCGAATCGGCAGCCGCATTGATACAGTGTTAATCATCGGACCCGCGATTTTCATCATCGAATTTAAGGTCGGCGAAAGAACCTTCAAGCGTGATGGAATAAATCAGGTATGGGACTACGCGCTTGACCTTAAGAACTTCCATAAAGCAAGTCACGACGCCTCCATATTTCCCATACTTGTAGCGACCGATTCTAATCAGTCCGACACCGAAATGCCTTCCCCGCACGCCGACAACGTTATGCCTCCGGCGCGGTGCAATTCAGGTGGATTAGCCACGCTGATCAAAGTAGCCCTGTCGAAAGCGATCGGCCCAGCCATCGATGCAAAGTTATGGGGCAACGCACCGTATCACCCCACCCCTACCATTATCGAAGCTGCGCAGAGGCTTTACTCGCAACATTCGGTCGATGCGATTGCACGTCACGATGCTGGTGCGCGCAATTTAAAGATCACTTCACGTCGAATTGCCGAGCTTGTTGAGGAAGCCAAGAAAAACAGAAAAAAATTTATTGTTTTTGTCACAGGAGTGCCCGGCGCCGGAAAAACATTGGTTGGACTAAACATCGCCACCCAAAAGCGAGACGAGAAAGCCACACACGCGGTATTTCTATCTGGCAATGGTCCGTTGGTTAAGGTTCTAACGGAAGCACTGACTCGAGATGAAGTTTCTCGGCTAAAACTCCAAAAAATTAAAGTCCGCAAGGGCGACGTCGCCCAAAAGGTGAAAGCCTTCATCCAAAACGTGCATCATTTTCGCGATGCTGGGTTACAAAACGAAGAAACCCCTCCAAGTGATCATGTTGTCATCTTCGACGAAGCCCAACGGGCTTGGGATCGTGAGATGACCTCGGATTTCATGCGACGGAAAAAGAAACGTCCCGGCTTCGATCAATCCGAACCTGAATTTCTGATCTCATACCTAAACCGACACGACGACTGGGCCGTCGTAGTTTGTCTAGTCGGCGGAGGGCAAGAAATTAACCGTGGAGAAGCTGGCATTTCTGCATGGCTGGACGCAGTCAAAACCACGTTCAGTTCGTGGCACGTATACGTGTCGCCAGACCTCACTGATAGCGAATACGCCGCTGGGCGCGCGTTAGATACGCTCAAGGGGCGCGCCAACGTCGTACAAGATCAGGGCCTCCATCTCGCGGTCTCGATGAGGTCATTCCGAGCAGAAAAGGTGTCCTCTTTCGTAAAAGCAATCCTAGACTGCGAAACATCAGAAGCCCAAAAGCTTCTGAAATCCATATCTGCACGTTACCCAATCGCGCTAACGCGTGATTTGACGCTGGCAAAAGAATGGATCCGTAAATATGCTCGCGGTAACGAGCGCTTCGGTTTGGTGGCCTCGTCTGGAGCGCAACGCCTTAAGCCGCACGCAATTGACATACGCGTCGAGATCGATCCAATTCATTGGTTTTTGAATGATGCGGAAGATACGAGATCAAGTTTTTATCTGGAAGACGCGGCCACTGAATTCCAAATACAGGGACTTGAGCTTGATTGGGTCTGCATGACTTGGGACGCCGATCTCCGATTCGCGAACAACGATTGGCAGTACCATTCTTTTGTCGGCAGCAAATGGACAAATGTTCGAAAAACGGAACGCCAAAAATATCTTGTGAATGCATATCGAGTTTTGATGACCCGCGCGAGGCAAGGAATGGTGATTTTCGTTCCCAACGGTGAGGAGTCGGATTTGACGCGAACGCCTGCTTACTACGATTCCACCTTCAAATATCTTGCAGACATTGGTATTCCAGTACTTAACGGCTAATTTGAATGAAATCACGTTAATCCGATGAATAAAAAGGGACATCGACCAGAAGTGACTCGACTAGAAGGCCTCAGAGATCAACTCCGCCGCTTCGCGACCGATCGCGACTGGGATCAATTTCATTCTCCCAAGAATCTAGCGGCAGCCCTTAGCGTCGAAGCTGCAGAACTGCTGGAACACTTTCAGTGGATCAGCGAAGAAGACTCCAAGTGCCTGCCTCCGGAGCAATTGCATAAGGTTGGAGAGGAGATGGCCGACGTGCTGCTTTACCTGATTCGCCTTGCTGACAAACTTGATGTCGATCTGATTGATGCGGCGAATCTAAAGATGGTGAAGAACGCCGGGAAGTATCCGGTTGATAAGGCGCGTGGGTCGAGCAAGAAATATACGGAGTTGAAGTAGGGGGAGGGGACGTGCTAATTCAATGTGGCGATGGCTGGAAACGTCCATCTGGCGCGGGTTTCCAGCCGGTTTATTCGGCGCATACCCCGGTAAATACTCATTTAATCCGGAGTTACTAAAAGCAATGAGCCCACTGCAAAACCGCGTTACCCCGTTCGGGGAAATCATTGCCACCTCCGCGCGCAGAACATTGA
>JAWXCH010000219.1:0-39891 GCA_034440595.1 Planctomycetota bacterium
AGTCAATCGCGTGCAGAATCGCTGGCCGAGCAGTTGGAGTTGGCGCTCGATGAAGGGACTTCGGTTGCAAACATCTCTGCCAAACCGGGCGAGCTATTGGCCACCGACGCCGAACTGCGCCAGCTCGAGCAGATCCGCACTAAGCGCCTGCGAGGAGCCTATTTTGCGATGGTTGCGGGCTTCATTCTAGGCGCAGGAGGTGTCTTTGCCACCTGGAGCCGCTCGCGTCGCACGCCGGATGTGATTACCGCCAGCGGCCTGGCACGGACCTTTCAAAATATCCGCCTGTTTCGCGATATGACCGTGCTGGAAAATGTGCAGGTCGCGCTCGACCGTTCGTTTCCATGCGGTCCGCAAATACTGCTGCATACCAAAGGCCAGAAAAAACAAGAAGCAACGTGCCGCCAGCAAGGGCTGGAGGCGCTGAAGTTTGTCGGCCTGCAAGACGTGGCCGGTTCACTGGCCAGTTCATTACCCTATGGCGATCAGCGGCGGCTGGAGATTGCCCGTGCGCTAGCAACCAAACCGCGTTTGCTGCTGCTGGACGAGCCTGCTGCCGGAATGAACCCGAGCGAGGCGCACGAATTGACCAGTCTAATTCGCGGCATTCGCGATACGGGCGTGACGATTCTGTTGATCGAACATCATATGAGCGTGGTCATGGGTATCTCAGATCGAGTTGCGGTGCTGGAATATGGCTGCAAGATTGCCGAAGGAACGCCGCAAGAAGTTCGCAATAATCCAAGAGTGATCGAGGCCTATCTGGGAAAAGATACCACAGCGCAAGAATAACTACCGGTTGCATTAACTCTTAACCAAGTCACTTGTTTCATGGCCGATCCACTCCTTCAAATCGAAAACCTCCGTGCGGGTTACGGCTCCATTGAGGCGTTGAAGGGGATTTCGTTGGAAGTCCGCGAAGGAGAGATCGTGTCGCTGGTCGGTGCCAACGGTGCCGGCAAAACATCCATGCTGATGTGCATCTCCGGGGCAATTCGCGCACGGAGTGGCCGCATCGTTTTTGCCGGTCAGGAACTCAACTGTCTGCCAGCTTTTGAAATCGTCCAGCGCGGAATCTGTCATTCTCCTGAAGGGAGGCAGATATTTCCCAACCTGACAGTGCTGGAAAACCTGCGGATGGGTGCCTATACCCGCAACGACAAGGCTGGTATTCAGCAGGATTTGGATCGCTGCTATCAACTATTTCCCATTTTGAAGGATCGATCGCGACAAGTCGGCGGAACACTCTCTGGCGGTGAGCAACAGATGCTGGCGGTGGCGCGAGCACTCATGGGAAAGCCCAAACTGCTGCTACTGGATGAGCCATCACTCGGTTTGGCACCACTCATTGTGGCCAAGATTTTTGAAGTCATTCAGCAACTGAATGCCACAGGAATCTCGATCCTACTGGTCGAGCAGAATGCTCGCATGGCGCTGAAAATTGCTAAACGAGGATACGTGATGGAAACCGGTCAGATCACGATGAGCGGTGCCGCTGCTGACCTGCTAAACGACCAGCGGATCCGCGAGGCGTACTTGGGGGGATGATCGTAGTAGTGCGTTTCTCAGTCCGCAATTTCTTCCGCCGGCGGCTCTGGCAGGAAGAAACATGCAATCGAACCTACGGCATAGACGAAAAGTGCGACCGCGGCCGCGGTATAAGCATATTTCAACGCTCGATTGCCATCTGGCAGTGCCGCGCTTAACCACGCCGATTCCGCGATTGAGATGGTTACTAAAGCGAACGAAGTGCCGAAGATTCTGCCCCCGATATTGGCGGCAAAACTTTCACCAGTGCCGCGCAAATAGACTGGGTACATCCGCGGCAGATAGTTTCCCCAGAAACTGAACTGAGCAACGGTAAATAGCCCGGCAAGAAATGCTCCGACCTTCAGCCATGTCAGATCGGTAAATGACAAGTAATAGAAGACAAGCGGGACGATTAGCAGACCAGGGAGTTGAAATACCCGCATCAGCTTCCGGCGGCTAATAATGATGACTGCAAGGTAAGCCAAAATGAACCTCCCAACGAGTCCGCCGATCTCTTGGACGAGTGATACACCACCGATTGCCGCGAGTTCAGCTTTTTTCCCCGAGGCAGCATTTGCACCGGGGGCTTCCGAGGCAGCCTTGGCTTGCTGCTGAACATCCTCAAGGCCCGGAACAATTTGCGGAAGCTGTTGGATCGCGCCGAATGCCGCTCCGTAGCTACACGCAAACATAATCGTGGTGATGATGGTGGTTTGCCGATATTTTGGCGCAAACAGCTCCAGCATGCTCGGGCGCTTGAGAGTGCCTTCGTCCTTTTTCTTTTGCCAGCTAGGAGACTCTGGTAAGAACGGGCGAATAAAAATTAACGGAATTGCTGGAAAGACACCCGAGATCAGCATGTATCGCCATGTTTCGTGTTGGCCATAGATTGCTGGAAATCGATCTTGAAAATGCACGATCCCGATATAAACGGCGCTAACTAACAAGCCTCCCACCGACGAAAATGCCTGGGTGTAGCCGAGGACTTTTTCCCGCAACTTTGGTTCGGGGAAAAGCTCTGCCAACCAGGCAACGGCCGCGACAAATTCCACGCACACACCAACAAATGTCAGACAGCGTAGTGCTAACAGCATCGGCAATGATGTTGCAAAACCGGCTCCGAATGCGGAGAACGCGTACAGCAAGATGCTCCAGGTGAGTACGCGGCGGCGGCCGAGTCGATCGGTCAGATAGCCGCCGACCATGCCAAAGATGCCGCCGAAAAGCGCGGGCGCAAAAAACATGAGGCGCGCCCAGACCGCGTACTCTTCAGGGGACAGATTTTTTGGTGCCAGCGATTCAATCATCGGCTTGATGATCAGCGGCAGCATCAGCAGTTCATAAATGTCAAATGCAAATCCGATCGACGCGATGATGCAGATCAACCACTGAACTCGAGTCAGAGGGGGCAAGCTTGCGGAACTATCGGTGCTCATGCGGAACTGCCTGAGGTAGGTTCAAAAAGGCGGGAACAAACGCACACGGGAAGGATGCCATTGTTGCCGAGAAACGGCAAAAGTGAAATTGCTGTTTCTTGCCGCTGCAACCTGACAGTCGGCATTGTAATGGTCTAGTGCAAAACCCTCAATCGAAGAGTCGGAATCCTGGCCTTTTAGCTACTGTCCTCTTCGTGCATCTGGCAATAGCTCTCATATCGGCGGGAGTCCAAGTAGCCATCCGCCACCGCGTCTTTCACTGCACAGTCGGTTTCGTGAATGTGAATGCAGTTCGGATACTTGCACCGGCTTACGTAAGGGCGTAAATCGCGGAAATTGCCGGCGACTTCTTCAGGGATAATATCCCAAAGCTGAAATTGCCGAATTCCCGGCGTGTCGACCACCCAGCCGCCACGCTCCAGTCGTATCAAGCGCGCGGTGGTCGTGGTGTGTTTACCTTTTTGCGATTCCTGGCTGACTTTGCCAACGCGCAACTCCAGCCCCGGTTCAATTCGGTTGAGCAGCGATGACTTGCCCACACCGCTTTGACCGACCACCACGGTTGCTTGGTTTCGCAATTCGCTGGCGAGCAGGTCGATTCCCTGCCCGGTCTGTGCGGAAATAGGGATCACTCGGTACCCCATTCGGCTGTAGGCACCGATCAGCGGCTGCAAATCGGCGACATCCACCAGATCGATCTTGTTGATACAGATTATTGGCCGCAACTGATTTTGTTCGGCGGTGACGATGAACCGGTCGATGAGGTGTGGCTTCAAGTACGGCTCTGCTGCACTAGCAACGACTATCATCTGGTCCACATTGGCGACCATGATGTGCTGACGCCCCCGACTGGTCCGGCTGAGAATTCCGTAACGCGGTTCGATCCGCTCGATAATCCCTTCGGTCGGTGACGAGGGTCGAAAGTAAACCCAATCGCCGGCGGCCACTACATGGCGTTGATCGGTGGCAAGTGTCTTTAGCAGTCTGCGCACAACACATTGATGCTGCGCGCCATCTTCCGTTTCGATCAGGCTATTGAGGCCGAACACCTGCAGCACTCGCCCGCGTCGGCAGACGGACAGATCGACCTCTGGCATGACGGTGAAACCCGACGACGAATCGTCTGTGACTGTTTCGCCAACGACCGTTCGCTTGCGCGAGAGATCCCCTTTGCCACTGATGCGTTCATGCCGCGATGAGTCGGCCGAGTCCTTGCTCGTATCTTGCAAATCTCGCGTCAGGTCCGTCGCACGCGCACGGGCGGTGCGATTCTTGCGGAATTCAGTGCGGATTTTTTTGTTCTTTGCCATGCAGACAAAAGAGTATATGTAGCGGACCCGCTGTGGTTGATCGCTAAGCCAACGGGAAGACCCAACGGCTTCAGTCTACTCGTTATGCGAAACTGGCGAAACGGAGCGTCGGTTCACGAGGCGATGTCATTGCTGCGTTTAAGTAACTGCGATGAGCAGCTATGCTCCGCTTTAGAGAAGGCGATGTGGTTTGACGAAAAAAGCCCGACCGGATTGGTCGGGCTTTGAGAATTGTATATTAACGATTCGATCAGTCGATTAACGCTTGCGTCGCGAATAACCGACGCAACCAACGAACAATGCACCAATTGCGCCCAGTACGATTGTGCCTGGTTCCGGCACGATTGTTTGCACTTGGCTGTAGAACTGGAAAAACTCGCTCAGATGCGCATTACCGACTTGTCCACCGCTAATCGAGATATCCTTACGGACATAAATCTCGTTAACCGGAGAGAAAACTGCCGAAAGCGATACGTTGTTAAAATTGTCTCCAGCTTGCAGCGAAACGCCGATTCCAGCAAGCAATGGAGAAAGTGCTGGTCCGCCATAGACCAGTTCTGAAATATTCACGATTCCGTTGCCGGAGGCATTAGCACCAGTCAGCTTCATGCCCACATCCTTGATCTGCCAAATAATATTTGGGTTGGGATCTGGGATAATTGAGACTTTGAAATTCAAGTTGGCGTTGACTTGCTGACCGTTACCAGCATTCATAATCGGCAACAATCGAATGCCGTAATCTCCAGTAGAGGTGTCTACGACTCCTTGAATTTGAAAGTTGCTCGCATTCGGCGCGATTGCACCTCCGCTGGCAATCGAGACCAATTCAAAGTTGGAGAATAGCTTGTCCCCTACGGTCAATGTACCGCCGGGTAGCGTGGCAGTGTATACACGACGTCGGGTAAAGTTGGGACGATTTCCGCGCGAGACGTGGATGTTGTTCCAACCAAAGCAACCACAACAAAACATGCAGCCGTAAACAGCTTAGTTGTTGCATTAAGATTGCGTGACATACGAATCGTCCTTTGAGGCGTTTCAACAAGTCTTGAAAACAGGAATCCGCTCGGCAACCATCCCTGCCGTCATCTGCCCGGCTCCCTCCGCGGGCCTTGCGCTCTTAGGCGCTGCCCCTTTTTTCTATCTTAACCAGTCCCATCTGCTAAATCATTACAACTGGCATATGAGGGCTTTATTATGGATTGAAAAAACCGTCTCTGTAAAGCGACACCCCCCTGTAATTCTGAAAAAACACACAATTCTCACAAACCGCGTAAAGCACGCTTCTCCCTCAAGTGAAATGGCCCCAAGCGTTTTCACCCGATTTTGAGTCGTCCCCTGCGACAGTCGCTGTTCAACCGTCAATCCACGTAGATCCCCTACAACCATCAAATTCTAATCTAAAATTCCGTGCTTTCCAAAAAAAATGGCCTGCGCTAGCACGGTTTCACAAAAATAGTCGAGACTGCATCTCAGTATGGTGGAACATGAACCGCCAAATTAACAATAAGTTGTTTTCTGGTAACAGGTTGCGTTGAATCTAGGCGAAGCAGCCCAATCCGAAGGGATTCAACTTTTTGTGGCGGTCGGAATCGTCTATAGTCTGGTGCTGAACCGCCTACCGGCCGGCCTACGTATGATACAAGGGCCGATGGCGAAACCGGCGGCATTCGGTAAAAGAGAATCAGCCCAAGGTCGGTTTTTGTAACTGAAAGAACCGGGGGCGTTGCCCGCGTCACTTTAGGCTGTTTTTTGACTTGAGTTTGAAAACTTGGAGCGTTTGAACCAACGGCCAACTATGAGCAGCGAAAAAACCCCCGGAACTTCCACCGGCAAACCTTCGAGCAAGCCGACTAGCACGTCCAGCATTGTTGCGCCGACCTGGTCGCACACATTTCGCGAAACGGTCGAATCGGTGGTGATTGCGTTCATTCTGGCATTTCTGTTTCGGACGTTTGAGGCGGAGGCTTTTGTCATCCCGACCGGTTCTATGGCTCCGGTACTGCAGGGAATGCACAAGGACATGGAATGCTCTCAGTGCAAATATCCATACCGAGTTGGCGTGAAAGTACCGAATGTTCCTGATGCAAATGGCAATTTTCCCTCCTTTGAAACGCAATGTCCGCAATGTGGATACAGGGAGGATGCCAGTGACGTTAAGAAAGACCCTGACTTTTCTGGCGACCGAATTCTGGTTAGCAAATTTGCGTACGATTTTGCCGAGCCGAATCGATTCGATGTTGTCGTATTCAAGTATCCCGAGGATCCAAAGACAAACTACATCAAGCGGTTGGTTGGTCTGCCTGGCGAAACGATCAAAATCCAGGATGGTGACATCTACTTTAAGGGAATAGGCGATACCGATTTCCAAATTGCACGTAAGCCAAATGCCGGCACGCTGCTGGCCATGTTGCACGATGTCTACAATAACGACTACGCCTTGCAAGAGTTCATGCAAGCAGGCTGGCCGTCAAGGTGGAGAAATTTTGAAGCGGGACGCGCGATACCAAGCGGCAGCGCTACCGCAAGTTGGACCCCTGATGCCGACAGCAAAGTGTTCACCAACGATGGCAGCAGCGGCGGCGAATCTTGGCTGCGATATCAACATTTATTTGCAAGGCAAGCAGTGTGGAACGATTTTGAAGCTAAATTGAATATTGCCCCCGATGCAAGCCCTGAATTGATACGCGACACCTATGCGTACAACGGTTCCCACGGAAATTTGCTTCGTGACGATGCCCATTGGGTTGGCGATCTCGTTTTGGATTTCCAAGCAAAAGTTGAATCCACTAGCGGCCAGTTGGTCGTGGAATTGATCAAAGGCGGGCGGAAGTTTCAGGCCCGGTTTGACTTGGCCACTGGCGAAGTCCGCCTGGAAATTCCTGGATTTGATACGTTTCATCCACAGGCCACGACGGCAGTGGTTGGCCCCGGCACGTACCAGCTTCGCTTTGCTAACGTGGACGAAGAGTTATGGCTCTGGGTTGATGATGAACTGATTAAGTTCGAGGGTGGAACGCGTTACCCACCGCTGGGAAATAACAAGGAAGTCACCAATTCCACTTTGCCTGGGGACGGAAGCGACCTTTCGCCGGTTGGAATTGCAACCAATGGTGCCAAGGTCGAGGTCAGTCACCTTAATATTCGTCGCGATATCTTCTACATCGCGCAGTGGACACAGCAACAGGCCACTGCTTCGCCCGACAATGGTTCTGACACGACCGATTCAGAAACAAATGGGGGTGAACCCCACTCTATCACTTTGAAGAAATTCGACGACCAGCCAGAGCTAGATCAGTTCTTCATGCTCGGCGACAACAGCCCGCAGAGTAAAGATGGTCGTCTCTGGGGCAGAATAAAGAAGGATGGCCGGTTCTCGGGCGTTCAATATGTTGAACGGAGGCTACTGATTGGCAAGGCTCTGTACATTTTCTGGCCGCATTCATGGCCCGCTAGCTGGGCAGTCACATGGCGGTTCAAAGGGATGGAAGTCGAGGTGCCGTTCTGGCCTAATTTCAAACGGATGGGGCTGATTCGATAACAGAAATCGCTTTGCCAAGGTTGGCGAATACAATCAAGCTGCACAAACTCATTCGATCAGGGAGGATCCAATGGCGCTTTTACAGGTACGAGGTCTGGTCAAAACCTTTGGACGCAGGCGCGTCGTCGACGGAGTCGATTTTGACGTGTACCGCGGTGAAATTGTCGGCCTGTTGGGGCCGAACGGAGCCGGCAAGACGACCAGCTTCAAGATGACCTGCGGCATGACCAACCCGGATGCGGGTACGGTGCGTCTGAACGATATCGATATGACACACTGGCCAATGTATCGCCGTGCGCGCGACGGCGGCATGGGCTACCTGGCTCAGGAGCAAAGCGTCTTCCGCAAGCTGACCGTCGAGCAGAACCTGCTGGCTGTCATGGAGATGCTGAACATGAACGCCAAGCAGAGGCGCGAAAGGTGCGAAGAGCTACTTGTTCAGTTCGACATTACCAAGATTCGCAAGTCGATTGCGATGGTCATCTCCGGCGGAGAAAAGCGGCGTCTGGAGATTGCACGCTGTTTGGTTTCGAACCCGCAGATTATTCTGTTGGACGAACCTTTCACCGGTATCGATCCGGTGACTATCAATAGCATTCAGCAGATTATCCGCCGTCTGGCGGATGATGGGATCTCGATTCTGATCACCGATCACCGCGAGCGCGAAACACTGGCGATTACCGACCGAAGCTACGTGATTCGCGCCGGAAAAGTGCTGTGCCACGGCACGGCCGATGAGGTCCTGAATAACGCCGACGCGAAGAAGTATTACTTTGGCGATGGTCCCAACGTGGAATTCCACCGCCGCACACCACTTCGCGACGATACACGGATCGCGTCGTAAGGAATTTATTCCCATAGACGCGCCAGCGAGGCGCAGCGAGTTATGTGAGTTTCCTCGCTTGCGCGTCGGGTTACTATAGGACTGTTGCCTTTCATTCCTTGAAAGAGCAACTACTCACTGCCCATTGTCATCGCACGCAAGCAATTTACTTGCCCGCCAACTCCGTACGAACGGTTTCCAGAAGCTTCTTCGTGGCCATGATTCCTTCTGGTTCCGGTGTCGTCTTTCCTTCGTATTCAATGCCGACGTATCCGTGGTAGCCCGCATCTAGCACGATCTTCATCATCTTGCGATAGTCGATCTTGGTTTCATTTCCCTTGGCGTCAAAGTCGTAGCTCTTGGCACTCACGCCTTTGGCAAATGGCATCAACTCGCGAACCCCTTGGTAGCGATCGTAAACATTATTGGGGCCGATGACAAAGTTGCCAAAGTCCGGCAGAGTGCCGCAGTTGGGCAGATTCACCGTTTTCATCACCTTGGCGAGCCACGCACCATTAGAAGAGAGGCTACCGTGGTTCTCAACAATGACGTTAATCTCCTGCGGGGCGGCGTACTCAGATAGTCGGCGCAGGCCATCGGCGGCCAGTTTCCCCTGCTCTTCGGCGCTCAAGCTCTCATCAGAGCGTGCATTCACACGAATTGAATGGCAGCCGAGAAACTTCGCCGCGTCGACCCAGCGGTAGTGGTTTTCAACAGCCGTGGTTCGCTTCGCGGCGTTCGAATTGCCTAGCTCTCCTTCACCGTCGCACATGATCAGCAAGCTCTTTACGCCGAGATCATCTGCTCGCCCCTTCAAGTCAGTCAGATACTTCATGTCCTTGGCCTTATCGCCGAAGAACGAGTTGACATATTCGATGGCGTCGATTCCAAAATCGTTCTTCGCCGTCTCGGCAAAGTCCAGGTTATTGAGCTTGCCCGAATGGAGCGCGCGATGCAGCGACCATTGGGCCAGGGAGATTTTGAACAGCGGTTTGGCCGCATCGGCTGCGGCAATACGGTTCAGAGGCAGCACCAAACCGGCTGATGCGGCGACGAGAGAGGTCTTCAAAAAGTGACGACGATTCGTAACGCTAGCCATGAGGTATGTTCCTGCGAAAGATTTTTGAAGGCAATCGCCCTGCAAATTTGTAAACTGGGCAGTATGGAATCCTGGATGTTTTCGAGAATTCAGACCACCGCAGTATAAGCCAACCAGTCCGGCAATCAAATCGCGCGGGTAAATCTCTCGGGTTACAGTAAACCTGCTCAACTGGAATCGAGACCAATGGCAAAATTAAGCATTGACGCTGTCGGCGACATCTGGCGAATGATCGACCGCACCATCTGGATCGTCACCGCCAGTGACGGTACCCGGCATGGGGGCCTGGTCGCCACATGCGTCGTTCAATCCAGCAATCAACTGGCTCAGCCCGGCGTGCTGGTTGGCCTCACACCGATGCACTTTACCTGCGACCTGGTCCTGAGCGCAGGTGCGTACGGGCTGCATTTGTTGAGGCCCGATCAGGCTGCTCTGGCCTGGAATTTCTGTCTAGACAGTGGGCGAGAACGAGACAAACTGGCCGGCCTGGCCGTCACGGAGCAATCTACGGGCAGCCCGATCCTAAATGATTGCCTGGCCTGGATGGATTGCCGCGTGCTCACTCGTTACACAGCGGGAGATCGCGTTTACTTCTTTAGCGAAGTCGTTGCCGCACAAAAGGTTAGTGAGTACCCACCACTTTCGGTCAAGCAATTGACTGGCGGTGCGACAGCCGAGCAATTGCAGGCACTCCAGGCTGGCTTGGAGGCGGATATCGCCGCAATGGAGCAGGCACGCTGCGTTTGGCGAGCAGGCCTGAACGCCGTAGATCGATGATTCCTAAGTTATTTGCTGACAGTGGCTTAGAAACTTGACTCTGGTCGGCTGATCTACCTAAAATAGAGTTCACCTCAGTTTTGCCATTTCGGCGTTTGTTGCCTCGGCATTGGCACGCCGACAGAGCACGGTAGATGCGGAAGCAGGCCGCGACGTTTACAAGGCGAGCGATGTCCGAGAACCAGTCTGGTCCACCTCCGAAAATCGAGCCACCTTCCGGGGAAGATACATCCTCGCCGGAGACCATGACGGACCAGACTCAGGCAAATCGTGGTGAAATCACGAAGGTGGATGAGCCAAATCAGCTAGACGAAATCTCCGTGGACAGTGGGGTGACCTTTATTTCGGACCGAGTAGTCGGATCTGGCAGCGACAGTGGACGAAATAGTGGCCAGGCCTCGACAGAGGCTATGGTTTTGCCGGTCGGCGGGAGTTCGGCCGGTTCGTTTGCTCTGCCGGGCAGTGGCGGGTCCACCGGTCGGCAACTTCATGCCGACCTGCCAGGCCCTCTCGACGCTCAGCAGACCGTTATCTCCAAAAAGCCGCTGGGTACTGCGCCACCCCCGACACATCACATGCACCCGACCGAAATGGGTCGGGTGCTGCAAGGGCAGACGTTGGGGTATTACGAACTGCTGGAGTTTGTCGGTGGCGGGGGCATGGGGGCCGTTTTCCGGTCGCTCGACAAAATGCTCAATCGCATCGTCGCGGTCAAGGTCCTCTCGCAGGACCAATCCAGCGATGAAGAGACATTACGCCGATTCAAGAATGAAGCACAATCGGCCGCGCGCCTCGATCATGAGAACATCGGTCGCGTGCATTACGTCGGCGAGGATGCCGGCTGGCACTTCATCGTTTTTGAATTTATCGAGGGTATTAACCTACGTGCCCTTGTTGAACGCGATGGCCCGTTATCGATCGTCGATACAGTCAATTACCTGGCACAGCTATCCGAAGCGCTGGACCATGCCAGCGGCCGCGACGTGGTGCATCGCGACATCAAGCCTTCTAACGTACTGATCACACCTGAGGGGAAGGCGAAGCTGGTCGATATGGGGCTGGCACGACTGCATCAAGTTGAGCATGGCAACGACGATCTGACGGCCAGCGGAGTCACGCTTGGCACTTTCGACTACATTTCGCCAGAACAAGCGCGCGATCCACGCAGCGCCGATGCTCGTAGCGACATGTACTCGTTGGGTTGTACGCTGTACTTTATGCTCACTGGGCGGCCACCATTTCCCACCGGGACGGTTTTGCAGAAGTTACTTCAGCATCAAGGAGACGAGCCGGCCGATCCGCGGCAGTTTTGTCCAGAACTGCCGGACGATCTCAGTCGCGTTTTGAAGCGATTGCTGGCCAAACAACCAGAGGGGCGCTATGCAACGCCGGCCGATTTGATTGAGGAAGTGTCGGCTATTTCCGTCCGGCTTGGGCTGCGACCACTGTCGGCACCCGGTCGCGTCAATGTATCTTCGGTAGTTGGCAGTTCGAGTTATTGGGGGCGACACTTGCCCTGGCTGATGCCATTGGCGGCACTAATCCTGATTGCGACGTTACTCAATATTCGTTGGAACACCGCAGAGCAAACCGCAGTACCTTCGATCTTGGGAAATTTGCCACCGCTACCCGATACCGAAAAAGCGCCAGGCATTTTCACACCTGGGACGATTCCCGCAAATGGTGATGCTCCAGCTCCGGACGAAAAATCCGCCGCTATAGTGCCGAAAGACGACTCAGTTGGCGATCCGCTGGCAACTGAATCTGAGTTGCCGCTCTCGAGATATATCGGGCAGTCAGTGCAGAGTGGAAAGCAGCTTTGGGTCGGCGTATGGGATCGTATTTCTTCGGATCTATTTACCGATGTTTGGCCGAATACTGAGATTGATCGCCTCGATCCGACCGTACCATTGAATGCTACAGCTTCGAAGTCGCCAGCATTGGCGGCCGAAAACTCGAACCAACGAACGTTAATCGTCGCCGGTACCACAGCGGAGGAGGGACAGTTTGCAACTCTGGCAGCCGCGCTACGTGAGGCTAAAACTGGCGACGTTATTGAGCTGCGCGTCAATGGATACTTGGATGAAGAGCCGATAGATATTTCCAATTTGCAGGTGACTATCCGCAGTGGGGCCAACTATCAGCCGATCGTTCGTTTTCAGCAGTCCTCAAACGACATGATGGGAGAGCGGCGTGCGTTGGTAGCGGTGAACGGCGGTCAATTATCGCTGCATGGTGTTCACATTCAGTTTGAAGTGCCGCGTGGCCGACCGGCGGAACGCTGGTCTTTATTTGAGCTGAATCAGGCCAACACTCTTCTACTAAGTCAGTGTACCATCACCATCCAAAACTCGTTGGAGTCCGCGATCTCGCGGCCAAATGTCTCGATTGTCGATCTCAAAGCCGGATTGGCGGCGGCCCCTGGTGAGATTCAGGGGGAACCCGAACTTCGCAAGCCGATCGATGTTCGAGTCGAGAAATGTTTGATTCGTGGCGAGGCCACGTTTCTGCGCTCCAGCGAAGCGGAGCTATTCAATGTGCTGATTGACAACAGCCTATTGGCCACTAGTGAGATATTTGTTGACGCAATTGTTGGGCACAATAGCAACTGGTTGGGCAGTTCAAATCGGATCGAGATTCGTCACTCGACACTGCTGGTCAGGGATGGCCTGGTGCGGCTGCGCGACGAGGAGGATAGCAGCTATCTTTCGCCGACCGCTATCAAGTGTACCGACTCGATCATCGTCGGAGGTGACGCCGCGCCGCTGTTGGCTCAGGTTGGTAGCGAATCACCGGACGAGCAACGTCGTTTGGTGACTTGGACCGGCGAGCGCAACGTGTACGAAAACTTCACCGTGTTTTGGAAGACATCGAGCAGTGAAAGCAACGAAGAATATTCGTTCCGCCAGTGGCAAAATGTCTGGGGGCCAAAGCAAGAAAGCAACACCGGAACAGGCCCTGCCGGCTGGGCCAGCTTTCCCGCCAACAGCCGCGAGGTTCACACGCTTTTACCGAGCGATTTCTCGCTGCTGATCGACAGTCCAGCACGCAAAGCAGCCAGCGATAATTTGGATATCGGATCGCCGGTGGAGCTGATTCCACGGCCGCCGGTTATCCGGCCCACGACTCCGGCCGCTAGCGGCGAAATTACCTTTCCACGGCTGAATAAACTGGGGTTCTAATCGGGCATTTTGCCGGCTGTGCTTGTCAGGATTAGGCAGGTTTTCCGGCCACAGCAACCACTGGCGAACGGCGGTTTCTCAGCACTTTTGAGTTTTCTCCCGGTGCGGTTGTCATTTCCTTCTATCCAATGCTTGACTTTAGCCGGTTTCCGGACATACATTTAACTTGATTACCCCGCCTTGCGACCCCTCCCACCTGAATAAGATATTCTTGTACCATTCGCCTATCGGCAGGCCCACTTAGATTGGGAATAGCGTTTGGTCGGGATCCACACGTTTCTTGACTCGTATCCTCTGGAGATTTGCAATGAAGAAAGTATTTAAGGCGCTCGCCATTTGCGCACTGGGTAGCTTGATCCTAGGTGGTTGGAGCAATTCGGCCTGGGCCATCAAGGAATTTGAAACCGAGTTCATGGACTTGTACTTCAAGAAGGATAGCAAGGATCCAAAGCAAAAGGCCTTTGCCGAAGAGGTGATCAGGATCTCGACGGAAACCGAAGGAGAAGATGGGCCAGTCCTCAGTTCGTGCAATGTCTGCCACGTAAAGGGTAAGGCCAAGAAGTTCCACAACGAATACGGTATTAACCTGGTAGAGCTGCTCGACAAGAAGGCGGACAAGAAGGACAAGAAAAAGATCCAAGAGGCCATCAAGAAAGTCGGTGGCATGAAATCCAACGACGGCCCGACCTATGATGATCTGATCAAAGAAGGCAAGCTGCCGGGCGATCCTGAGAAGGTCGGAGAAGCCGCCAAGAAGGAATAAGTTAGTTGACCATTCAGTCAATGCTATGTTGAT
The DNA here is from genome assembly GCA_034440595.1 of Planctomycetota bacterium. Classification (GTDB taxonomy): domain Bacteria; phylum Planctomycetota; class Planctomycetia; order Pirellulales; family JALHPA01; genus JAWXCH01. The sequence goes on from JAWXCH010000219.1 coordinate 14,492, forward strand.
TTCAAAAACACGGCCTGGGTCATAATTATTTTGACTCAGGCCGATTTTGTTTCCCGCAACTCCGCCATGACGCTCCTCTACTACGATCCTCGATTTCTAAATCACCAGACCGGCGCGCATCCTGAAAATGCTAAGCGTCTCATTCAGGTCTGGCGTCAATTGGAACGCACCGGGCTGGATCAGCAGTGCAAACGACACGATTGGCTGCCAGCGTCAGACGCAACGCTGGAGCTGGTCCATGATGGACAGTACCTGCAAGCACTGGATGCATATCAAGCGGCTGGTGGAGGGCAGATCGAAGAAGACACTGTCGTCAGTCCACAGTCCGTCAATGTAGCCCGGTTGGCCGCCGGTGCGGTGGTTGATGCGGTCCAGCGAGTCGTCGGTGGCGAGGATCAAACGGCACTTTGCCTGGTTCGGCCCCCCGGTCATCACGCGCTGCCGCACGCACCGATGGGGTTCTGTTTGCTGAACAATATTGCGATTGGAGCAATAGTGGCGACTCGGCAATTGCAGATGGATCGCGTGCTGATCATCGATTGGGACGTGCATCATGGAAATGGGACTCAGGATGCTTTCTATGAGGACGAGCGTGTAGCAGTGCTATCGGTACACCGCTCCCCATTTTATCCCGGAACGGGCGCAGCCGATGAAACGGGCCGCGGTGCCGGGCTAGGAGCCAATCTAAACCTGCCCATGCGGTTTGGAATTTCGCGAGATGAGTATATCGACGCGTTTCGACAGGCCGTTGAATCGTTTGCAGATCGAGTCCGCCCGCAGTTAGTATTGATTAGCGCCGGTTTTGACAGCCATCGCGACGACCCGGTCGGCTCGCTGGGCCTGGAGACGGAGGATTTTGACGAACTAACGTCGATCGTCCGCGATGTCGCACAGGCTCACGCCGCGGGGCGTGTGGTCAGTGTCCTGGAAGGTGGTTACAACCCTGGCATTCTGGCAGGCTGCGTCGAGATACACTTGCAGCGTTTGCTGGCCGGAAATTAAACGGGCTGTGCTGTGCGGCCGCATATCCCACGGACTGCACTTGTTCAAACTGAACAGTCGCCCGCTTCCTGCTACAAATTTCGCTGCGCGGTCTTTATTTCCGTGCGTTTCTCCCGTAGCCTATAGCCTGGACGACGCCATTGCTGAAATGTGGGGGGGCGTCTGACAACATTGCTTCTCATACCGGCGGCTGAAAATAAAGTCGCATTTCTGCATGAACGAGCCATCCGTGGAGAATACTGCGCACAGCGGGACCGTCAATCCTCCGACTACAGTTGTCGGAGTTCTGCGACGCTTGGGGCCAGGTTTGATCATCGCCGCGTCGATTGTTGGCTCTGGTGAGCTGATCGCCTCGACCAAAACTGGTGCCGAGGCCGGTTTTTCATTGCTCTGGCTGATTCTGATCGGCTGTCTGATCAAAGTTTTTACGCAGATAGAGTTTGGCCGCTTCACCATCACTGAGGGGCTGACTACGATCGACGGCCTGAACCAGATTCCTGGCCCACGTTTTCGCGTCAATTGGCTGGTCTGGTATTGGTTGTTCATGTTTGTTTGTAGCACCAGCCAACTTGGAGGAATTGTCGGAGTGGTCGGACAATCGCTGGCGATTCCGTTTCCCATTACCGGCGACTATCGGAGGATTTGCGAAGAACAAAAGCAATATGATCTGGATGCGGTGCCAATTCGCGAAAAGCTAAGCTTGGAAAATCCTCAGATCAGCGGCCCGGACTTAGCTAAGCAGGTGGCGTCGGAGCTGGGTCCTGCTCCCGAGAAATCGGGTGTATACACGTGGGATGATGTTTATTGGAGTGCGCTGGTCACGGTCATTACAGCAGTGATGCTGGTATTGGGACGCTACGGTTTGGTACAGAATGTTTCAACTTTTTTGGTGGCGAGTTTTACAGCGGTCACGATCTGGAATCTGTTTGAACTTCAGACTTATCCAGCGTGGTCGATCAGCGGAGAGGATATTCTGGGTGGATTGAGTTTTCGATTGCCAGAAACCGTTGGCAGTTCGGCACCGGTTGCCACGGCACTAGCAACCTTTGGAATCATCGGTGTCGGCTCGGCGGAATTGATTGCCTATCCGTACTGGTGCCTGGAGAAAGGGTACGCGCGATTCACTGGCGAGCGAGATAAAAGCGAAGGCTGGGCTTTTCGCGCGCGCGGTTGGCTGCGCGTTATGCAGTGGGATGCCTGGATCTCGATGATCGTTTACACCTTGGCGACGGCCGCATTTTATTTACTCGGGGCGGCGGTACTGTTTCGCGCGCACAAGATTCCCTCGGATAGCCAGCTCATTCCAACTTTGTCGGAAATGTATCGCCCTGTCTTTGGTGAAGCAGCAGTTTGGATGTTTCTGTTCGGAGCGTTTGCGGTGCTGTATTCCACATTTTTTGTAGCAACGGCAGGGAATGCTCGGATTGCGGCTGATGGAGTTCGCGTTTTTCGGCTAACAGAACATTCAGAGCAGTCGCGGCTATGGTGGACGCGGTTATTCTGCGGGCTGCTGCCGTTCTTGTCGCTGACGGTGTTTGTCATAAACAAGAAGCCGGTGACTTTGGTATTGATCAGTGGGCTGGCCCAAGCGGTGATGCTGCCCATGCTCGGCGGGGCGGCACTTTACTTTCGCCGGCACCGCTGCGACCCGCGGATATGCCCCGGCAAGGTCTGGGATATCATGCTTTGGCTGTCGTTTTTTGCCCTAATTGTCACCGGAGTTTGGGGAATCGTAAGCAATGCACAGAAAATCGGGGGGGCCTTCGAGAGCCTATTTTAGGCCACTGATAGCCTAGTTTTTGCGATCGGCATAATCCGTACCAGCCCGCGGCAAATGCCGCCGTAAACGGCCCGTAGATGCTATCGAAAGTGTAATGGCGCGATAGAATATCGTAACTGCTAGGTTGGTGCGAAAACCGACTTGCGACGCACAACCACGGTTTCACTATTTGCCTGCTGGATTTCATCTGGAGACTCGACGGTCTTGAGTCGTATACGTCATTCGCTGTTGTTGTTGGCACCGCTGCCCATCATCGGATTATCGGTGACGCTATCGGCATGGTTTCGCACCCAGGCCGATGAACCGATTGTGCGCAATGACGCGCAGTTTCACTCGCCACAATTGCACGCCGCAACGTCTCAGTCGACACCTGCCCAGTCGCCACCGTCGAATTGGGAACTAGCGGCGGAGTATCCTGCTCCGGGGCGAAATATCGAACGACATTCACCGGCGATAAAACCGACTCGCCAGTTGGCCAAAGTCAAACTCTCGCCGGCAGAGATCCTGTTAAACGAGAAGGCCCTCCGACAGGGAAAACTGATCCAGACCCAATTGGGCGAAGACTGTCAGGTGATTGTGCAAGGTCCATTTGTAATTGCTGGCGATATGACGCAGCATGACTTGCAGGCTTGGCACCGCGACACCATCGCACCGGCGGCTCGTGCGATGGCCAATTCTTACTTTACGGTTGCACCCAGCGAACCAATTGTGGTGCTGCTGTTCAAAGGAGAAGAGAGCTACAACGGATACGCCAAGCAGCTCTATGGCGACGAAGGGATCTCCGTCTACGGGTATTACAAACCAGCAAGACGAACGCTGGTCATGAACATCGCCACTGGCGGTGGTACACTGGTGCACGAATTGACGCACGCTCTGATGGACTTCGATTTTCCCAAGGTTCCAGACTGGTTCAACGAGGGATTGGCTTCGCTGCACGAACAATGCCGCTTTCGCGAAACGAATCAAGGTCCGTCGATCGAAGGGCTGATCAACTGGCGTCTGCCTCGCCTGCAAGAGGCGATCCGCGACAAGTCGCTTCGCTCGCTGGAATCGATGATGAAAGCGGACGACTTTCGCGGTGCCGACGTCAGCATCAATTACGCGCAAGCCCGGTATTTTTGCATGTACCTGCAAGAGCGTGGCCTGTTAGTCGATTACTTTCGCGAGTTCCGCAAGAGCCAGAAGACGGACCCCAGTGGAGTTGCTACCGCCGCCGCAGTCCTCGGTGACAAAGCCTGGAGCACTATCGACCGAGACTTTCAGAACTGGGTCCTCCGCCTGAAGGTCGCGGAGAGATAAGTAGACTCCGGCAGTCTGCCATCGTCACGTGCTGTCCGTTGGTACAGTGACCTCTGCGGTAAATTGAATTGCTTGCATTTCTGTGTGCCACTGGCTCCGCCAGTGCAGAGAAGAGGTCGTGTGTTCAGGCGATTCGTACCGGCAAAGCCAGTGGCAGCCCCCTAGTTCCTAGTTATTGCAAAGCACAGTTCTACAGCATGCAAGCGCGACGCGAAGAAGCCATTTTGCTGGAGCACATTGAGGAGTTGCCGCCGTTTTCTCGGTTGCTCTGCACGTGCCCCGGTCGAGCGCAATTTGCCTTGGCAGCGGCGCGGCGATTTCCAGAGGCGGCCGTCCACTGTCAATATCTGGATCTCTTTGAAGCGGCGCAAGCAGTGCAGGAGTGCGAACCGCTGCCGGGGAACCTGATAATTGACTGCCAGGCAGATTTTCCCGCCGAGGCAGTCCAGTTAGCCGTGATCCCTACTTCTCAATCCGCGCAGGCAGAGCTGGCACGAGAACGATTGCAAGAGGCGTATCTGCGACTAGACGATGGCGGGACGTTGCTGGCGTCGGTCGACAACCCGCAGGATAGCTGGCTGCTACAGCAGCTGGAGACGCTGTTTGGCAAAGTTCAACGGCAAGAGAACGGTGACGCCATCCTGTATCGCGGAGTCAAATCAGGCCCGTTACGACGCGTACGCAACTTTGAATGTGAGTTTGCGTTTCGCCACCACGATCGACTGTTCAAGTTGGTGAGCAGGCCGGGCGTATTCTCGCATCGTCGACTGGATCTGGGGGCCAGAAAGTTGTTAAATGCCTTGGACGCCGAGCCAGGCGAAACCGTGCTGGAACTGGGCTGCGGGACCGGTGCTGTCAGTCTGGCCGCCGCTGCCACACCGGGCGTGCAGGTGCTAGCGGTGGATTCCAATGCACGCGCCATTGACTGCGTGCTGCGCTCGGCAAGACTCAATTCGTTAGAGCATATCCAGACGGAAGTGAGCGCAACCGGCCCCACCGGGTTGGCCGGACAGCCAAGCGACTTTTCGTTGATCCTAGGCAATCCGCCGTATTATGCAAACTTTCAGATCGCCGAGACTTTCTTGCAGATTGCCAACCGCGTCATTCATCCGCAGGGGCGATTGATTCTGGTCAGCAAGTTCCCCGATTGGTATGCCGATAACGCACGCCGATATTTCCGCGGCGTGCAGATAGAGCAAGCAGGGGACTACTGGATCATCCGCTGCACTGGCGCTCACCGCGCGATTTAGTGCTTTCCGACAATTAGGAGAGTGTGCCACTGGCTTTGCCAGTGTGAATTGCTTGAAAACGCAATATCTTCTCAGCACTGGCAGAGCCAGTGGCACACAGAAATGTAAGATATCCCAGGCATTAGCCTTGGGCCAGTCGGTTTCGGCGGCGAATGGCGATCCCAAGCATTGCCGACCCGACTAGCGCCAGTGCCACGCTGCTGGGTTCCGGAATGGGCGAGACATTGGTAATGACCACCGCTGGCGAAAAGGAAACACGTGAATCACTGGCTCCTGCCTGAATGCTGGCCCCGCCATCCTCTTGCCAGAGAAATGCGGTAGCAATGTCGCGCCCTTCCACGACTACATCGGTGGTCGCGCCGATCGCCGGTGCCTGAATGTCGGCCAGGTTCATAGAAAATCGATAGAGCAGGAATTCCGCACTGCTGCCTCCGCCAGAGTAAGGTTGCATGGACGCTGCACGTCCACCGATCCAACTGGAAAAACTCCCGTCGTTCAGACTGCCTAAATCCAGGTCAGTATCGGCATCTAGATCCTGCAAAGCACCCGCAGCGGAACCGGCAGAGTTGAACGGAGACAGCAAACCTCGTGGTAATGCGCCGCCGGTCGAATCGCTGTTGAGCAAGTCGCCAAGCACGGCACCCCCAGTTGTATTGCGGCTGACGAGTCGTGCCGTGTAGGTTTGAAATCCTTCATTGAGAGCTGACCCATCCGTGCCATTGACCACGGCGTACAACTCAAAATCGATCATCCCTCCACCGCTGGAATTCGTGACATTCACCGATTTTGAATTGACCAGTGAGACATCAGTTCCAGAAACCGAAATCGCGCGTAAGTCTAGCAAGAGATCGGCTGAGGCCGATTGTGTTGTTGAAATCGCGGAAAATAGTACCGCGCAACAGACTATGCAGATGTGGAATGAAGATTTCATTTTCGCTGTCCCCGGTTGAGTGGTGTACGTCAGTGAAGGCATTTTAGATTGGTCAATTCCATTCTGTTTAGAGCTTATCGCAAACGCAAATAATTGCGTGCTAAGAATCGAAAATGTTTCCTAGCTAGCACTTACGAACAGTGCCGGGCGCGATACTCGCCACAAATGAAATCGCAGAAGTTGCGGTAAGTGTCAATATCGATCACTACCGTCCTGATGCTGTCATGCTGTTTGACGTGCCTGCTGGGCGGGAACTAATATCTCGCAGATCCGCTTTCGCTATCCGCGACGGGATCTGCGAATGGTCCTATTGAAGGTGACAGCACGCAGGCGGCCACAATTAGCCATCCTATCCAGCTTGGCGAAAGGAAAAGCCACCAGAATACGCCTAAGGCGACGCCTGCCACGCGCGGCCAGCGTTCGAGTTGCCGTGAAGCCCGCTGCGAAGTCAACAGCCAGGCCGCAGCCAATACTGTGCCGCTTACGAGCAAGGCCTGAGGCATTTGCGGCGGCGAACTGCCCAAAGTTCGTTGCGGATAATTCACTTCCACGGAAGGGCACTTTCCAGAGCACGCAATGTAAATCGGGCTGTGGACATTTCGGCTAGTGTCCATCGCCAGTTGGGTAACTCCGGGACCTGGCACGGGAACTGAGAAACCAATCGGCAGAAACTTCGCCAGGCGGCTGGTCAGGCCCGATTGTCGAGCGTCTATTTCTGCCAACTGCAACTTCGATTCGCGAACTTTAGTGGCCTGCTCACTGAATTTAATCTCGCGTTCGACATTGGAACGGAGCACCACGTAGCGCTCGAGCCAGGCGGCATACCAGTGCTGAACCGTAGCCGAGGGCAATTCCGACAGCGGACTTTCGGCTTCCTCCATGAGTGTCACCATCGACTTAAGCCGCAGCAGTTCAAACTCGACACTGCTTAGTTCGCGCTCATCGGAAGTACGGTGCTGCAATTTGGCAACACCTGTGTCGCGTGGGCCTGCAATCGTCCAGATGGTTTGATGAACCGGCAAGCCGACCAATTCCGGCGCTTGAAACCGTTTTGCGTTTGAGCCAATTGAATCGGATGAGCTACCACGGTAAATGACAGCGATTCGCTGGGGCAATCCCCCGGCCGACAGCCGCACTCGCCAGCGGAGATCGGCTACCGGCAGCAAATTAGCCGGGTTACCATCGGTCGTCACCGATACCAGTTCATGCCCAGGTGGTAAGGCCAACAGGCAGCTAGCGGCCCCAGCCGGATCGAGGTCAAACGTTGCCGTCCCTGCGCCGATGGAGCCGTCGTTCCATACCAGCGCGATTTCAGCCAGCCGCACCTGAGGGTCACCGACGATTTTTTGCGTTGAGAACAGATCGGGCTGAAATTGTTGCGAAATCACCGAGTACACGCGCGAGCGCGGATCAACTGCGAGCGATTTCTTCAGTTCATCCGGCAAAGGCTCGGACGGCGAAGGCTCGGACAGTCCACCCGTGTTCCACTCCAGCCGCTGCAAGTTGTGTTCGGTTGGTAGGACTAGCAAGTTGCGAATCTTTGACATTCCCAGCAACTCAACCATCGGCACGCGAATTCGGCGGTCCACTTCGGCGTTGACCGGTGCCTGCATTTGCAGTTGAACATTTTTCTTTGCCAGCCCATCTAATCGCACAATCACCTGCTGCCGATCCTCGCCGGGAAGTACCACCGTTTCGTAAGGGAGTGCGGGGCTTAACTCAAAAGGACCTTTCCAGTTGGCCGGAACATTCACGCGAATTTCATCCAATACGCCCGACGCGACGGTTAAATCCCAATGCACCGTCGCCATCCAAATATCGTCCGTACGGCTCATAACGGTCACCTGCTGTGCCGTGACAGTTGGCGGCGCACTCGCCACCTGCAAGGCCAGCTTTTGAAATTCCTTTTCGATGGCAAACGCTGCGACCAATGTCGAATGCAAGGCGGCAGTGTCGGCACCGGCTTCGTCCCACGGCAAACGTTGAAAGGTTGGCACGGATTGCAATTCAGATAGAGACTTGTCTGGAACGGCCTTGCCAATGGAGACCTGAGTATTTGGATCTCGAGTGATCAGTAGGTTGCCGCTTTCGCAAACGGCGTCTTCCATGCGTAGCGACTGTGCCAAAATCACGCCGGTTTTGGTCAGGGGAATCTGGCCATGCACCGCCAGAGTAGCACTTCCCCCAAGCGGACTCTCCAGGAATACAGAAACTTCGTTCTGAAGTCTCGACCAACGCAAATTGCGCAGCCCGGTCTGATCACGCAATTCCAGATGGCTTACTTCGTAGTCCGGGGGAACCTTTAACCGCAATTGAGATCGAACATCACCGGTTACAACGAGGTCGCTCGACCAGTGCCAACGAGCCGCTTCTCGACCGACGTGAATCCACGTGCGCTCGCTGGTCTGAACCAGCGATTTTAGCGGCGCAACTCGCAATTCCCATTTTGCTTCAGGGGCCATCTGCTGCGCGGCAACCAGAGGGGTAGCCTCGTAAACTCCCCAAATCGATGCAAAGCGGAGCGGAGTGACTGACGCAAAGGTTTTTACCTCGGGAATAGTAGGCTCATACATCGGATCGACGCTGAGAGCGACAAATCTGCGCACTTCGTCCGCTTCAAGTAACCGCATTGTCGGAAAGGCAAACGGAGTTTGCGGAAGAGACTCAATCGGGATAAAGGATAGATCGACCGTCTGTTGATCGGTGACCGGTTCGGTGAAATGGAGCGTCACTTGATTGCCTTGACTTCCGTGTCGACTCACATCGCGGATGTTCGAAACCGCGCTCGGCGGTAACATTTGCCAGCGTGGGTCCAGTTGCAACTTTAGATTTCGTAGTTGCCCGCGGCGAACATTCAGATTCCAGCGGACATCCAATTGTGTGCCACTCGGCTTGACCTTCAGCCACAGCAATTCATCGGCATCCACTTCCGGCTTGCTGCGATCGCGAGGGATGGATTCATCCAGCCGCGCGATGGCTCGGCTGGCATTACCAATCTGACCAGAAATTCGGTTGGTCGCAGGATCCAATCGCTGCACACCAAAGATCGTCAGATCGATCTCAGAACTCAAATTACCGGCACTCAGTTCGATGGTGGAATTGGGACATGAAGGAATCGCAAAATCGAATACCCCGTTTGTCCCTGTCCCAAGCTGGGGGCGAAAACCGATTTGCAACTGGTGTATACCGGCAGTTTCAAGCGAAACGATAAAATGTCCATCCGCAAAATCAAAATCCGCAGCCAGCGGCTTACCATCGAGCGTAATGCTACCCGGCACGATATCTATTTCATCCAGTGAAAGCGGCAAACGAACCTGCGCGTTATCGGTAAATGTCACAATGCGGAAGTTCATTTTCCAATCTGAGCCTTGCAAAATCCCAGAATTTCCGCGGGAGATGTCTCCCTCGTATTGCGATGCAATTAACAGCCACTCTGCCGAAACTGCCGGCCGTTCTGGAGTGCGACGAATCAGCTCCTGATAGAAAGACTCCGGCAAGTAATATGTGTCTCCAGTTGGCTGCTGCCGATCGTCAATGGGAATTACGACTTCGAAAATCGTTCCGGTTGGACTGGCGGACGAATCCACAGTCGTTTGCGCCAGTGCGCTGCTGGCCCAACAGGCGATTGTTAGCAACACCGTTGCCATCACGGCTCGCGACGCGGTCGATTCCAATTCGGGCTTATGAACCGCTGCGTTGTGATCAGTATCGCTAGCAATCGGTGTGAACCGCCGACAAAATGCACCAAACAAAATTCCAACAAATGCGGCCGCGCCCAAAGAAATTAGCACAGTCGGCAGCAGCATTGCGACGAATGCGCAAATGCCCAGCAAGATTGCTCCCATTGGGCCGGAGAACGATTTGATTTTCCAGAAGGCTAATGCTGTCAACAGAAATAATGCACAGGCCAGGCTACGCACAGTAGCAGGACGAACAATCCATAGATTCAAGGCAGCAGTGCCATTGTCAGTAAAATGATAGGTGGTCCACTCGCGGTACAATTGTTTTGTGGCGCTGGCAGTGGAAACCTTCTTCCAGCCGCCGCTGGTTGGTGGGAGCGAAATCCAAGTCTCGACCGGCACCACCGGACCGATTGTCGAAGCCAGTGTTCCAGAGTCAAACGCTGCGGACAATGTTCCTGCCGAAATATGCTGCAAACCTGCAGGTTTGATTTCCGCGGATCCGATCCATTGTCTGGCAAAACTCTCGGTGGTCAGTAAGAGGCCCTTGGGATGGACCAGCACCATCAATTCGTCGGTAACGGCTGACCGCGATCGAGGTATTGTTCCATCCTCGCTCGCGAAAGTAGATCGCTGGTCTAGTCCTGCCTGCTGGAGCGCTGCGACGTGAATGAGCAGTGGTAGCGAGTTCCCCTTAAGCGGTTTTGAGGAATCGATCCAAGCCGCGTAAATTTTTTCCCCAAAGGTCGATCCATTGGTGCTACTACCTAGTGTCGAGCCAGTCACTGAACTGCGCAATTGTTCGATCAATTCTTGCGCGCAAAGTTCGACTTGCGGGCTGGCGGATTGCCCTCCACTGACATCTTGCCAATCACGCCTCGACCACGGTTTAAATGAATCCTGGTCGGCACCGCGCCCTAAGGGACCGAATAATCGCTTGGTCCAGGAATTTTGAGGAGCAGAAAAAGCCTGACTGCCGCTGGCCGAATCTGCCAATTCTAAACCAGGTGGCAGCCATACCGTCCAACTTCGCTTTAGAACTGGAATGTTCACCGTTGGAGTGCTGAGCTGCGCATGCGAAAATATGGAGAGTGGCGTGCCGGCGGTTCGCCAGATCAATTCGACTGTGGGAAAGCGGTCGGACCTTGGCAGGTCGATGCCCAATTCACCACTGACAGCATCATATTGATCCACCTTCGCACGGACGCCGTTGACGATCACGACAGGAACCGTTTCAACTCCCGAGAATTTTGCCTGCAAGCGCAACTTTCCTGCTGCCTCGACCTGGATAGTGGCGTGCTGCTCAAGGGTGCCCGAAGCATCCAAATACGCATCGGTATGCCAGTTCCAGATCCAACCATTGGTTAGTTGATTGTCGGCAGGAGATTGCAAACTGACCAATGCCCCTTCGGGCGTGAATAAGTCGTCGTTTGGCTGATACTCCAAGGTAATCAATGTTGAGCGTACCTGACCCGGTGCTTCTGCCGGAGAGGGAATGGCCACCAATCGGCGATACTGTACATCCGGTATGGCATCGGCGATCGAGCGAATGACAATTTCGCCACGTTGTGAAGTGGATTGAACTAGTGAAGCGAGTGCCAACGGCAAAGTTGGGGCCGAGGGAGCAACTCGACTGGCCAGTAGGGCAAATGGATCGCTCAAGGGATTTTGCAGAGTGACTTCCCAGGTCTCGCCGCGCAGTGGTGCGCCGATTGCAACGCACTGATCGCCTGTTAGCTTGCGTGCGGAAATCGTATTTTTCGGCTCGTTCTCGACCGACCATTGCGGTGGCTCGCTGCGCGCTTCGGAGAAGTGTACCACGACTCGATCCAGTTCATTGGCCGCTGGTATGCACTCAAATCGATACGATTCGGTCAGCGAGTCGTTACTCAATGTAGTTTGAACCCGAATCGCTCCGGAAAACTGTGGTACTTCCCGTACTAGTCGCAGACGCATGTCCTCGGCGGCCGCATCGACCACAAAGAGCAGTCCTTTCGGATTAGCACCTAGTAGCGCGGCATCCGAAGTACTGAGGTTGCGTGCATCGAGCCGCGTCAAGTTTTCAGCCTTTTGAAAATCAAGGCGGTAAGGCCCGACACTGCGCAGTGCCACGATCTGCCGCGTCACGGCAATATCCTGAAAATCGACAATCCGCAGATCGTCGATGCGCATGGTATCTTCCAGGCCGGCACGCCTTCTCTGTGCGTTGACAATCAATCGCACCGGTCGTTCAGCATTCACATTTCGCGCGAGTTGCACTGTCAATAGCGTGGAAGTTGCGCTGGAGCGCTGACGCTCCCAGTCCGCAACTAAATCGGGTGGCGAAGAACTCACCGATTCGATGATCCAGTCAGGCGAAACTTCGGCGGCGATTTGAAAACGGTCACCTTGTATTGCGCGCAGATTTGCTTCCAAGCGACCCTTGACTTCGGTGCCAAGAAACTCCACCGAGGTCGCGACTTCGGCTTGCAGCAGATCGCGACGCGCGGCAACTTGTACGTCGATTTCAGCGTCGCTGGTGAGAGGTTGAAAGGCAAACGCTTCAGACGGCTGTGGGCCGGCAATTTGCTGTCGCTTGGTCTGACGGCAATTGCTGGTGGTCAGCCGGTTCAATACAATTGGAGAATCGATCTGCAACGTGACAGGCCCGTCGTGACGAATGGCCGCGGCTGGATAAATCCGCGGCAGCCGCCAATTCTTGCCCGCATTCAAAGGAGCGACCGCCAACAAGCGGATAGTGCGTCCCCCTTTTTCGATAGGCTCGGCAAATTGAAGCAAGACGCGTTTGGGCGCGTTCTCACTGCTGCTTTGGACCGACCAGGGGATCAGGGAATCGCCTTGGCGGACCGATAGCAGAGTCAATGAAGGATGATATTCAATGGCCAACTGTTGTGTCGAACCAACCAGCGGTTCGACTTTCCATTCTGCGGAAAGCTGCAAGCCTTTGGCAGAAATTACATACGAAGGAGTGGTCTTGCAAAGCACAGTTGGCCCGTCCCCGAGGACCTGCGAGATTGGTTCCAGTCTTAAATCAAATTCGCTATTTCCACCGAGCATCACAGTCCACTTCAACTGGCCATCATCGGTGCGCTGCGGAGCTCCAACTACACCTTGTTCGACCTTTGGTCGCCACTCTGCTGGCAACGTCAAATGCAATCGGTTGACCGCACATTGCGCCAGCGACAAGTGAAACACCAGATCACGGTTACTTTGACGATCAGCTTTTGCGGACCACTGAAAGCGAATCTTACCGGAATTCTTCACGCGCAAATTCGTTTGGCCCGCTGCATTGACTCCCAGAGTCGCCGCGTCCAATGTGGCCGGCTCAATCCAAATGGGATTGATAATCGGTTGTCGTGGCGATCCTAGCCAGATGGTGGCAGGTTTCTCGCCAACGTGCTTGACGATCCACTGACCCTGGCCCGTCAAGTCCTTCCCTTGCAGGACAGCTTCGTATTCCGCTTGAACTAATGCAGAGGTTGTTGGTGCAGCCGGGTTCGCCGCAGTCGACTCGAGTTGCGCTATCCGTCGATTGAATTCTTCCTTCGACATCGGCACTAGTCGCTGCGTCGATGGCCAGTTGGCAATTTGAGCCTCTGGGACACGTACCTGGCGAAATTTCAGCGGTTCGGTTGCCATCAGTGCGGGGGCCGCTTTTGCGGTCAGGTCTCTATTCGGTGCACCAGACTTCGCGGCTGGCAAAGTGGACGAAACCGGCGTTGCATTTGAGTCTGAGGCAGTACTGTCCGTTGCAGGCTCCTGCGGGTTGACCGTGTCAGTCGTGTTGATTCGCAGTCGGTCACCGCTGGTGCCAGGGACAGCACCTTTCGCCACTGGCTGTGCGTTGGAGTTGGCACCATGCATTCCAATGCCAAACAATGTCAGAAGCAAAGACAGCGAAGCCAGCCAACGCAATGGCCAGAATCGCCGCGCGATTCGCTCCGAACAGGCATTGCGTAGGACTGAATGGTTCATTGCACCGTGCGATTTATGTGGCGTAGTACTACTGTTGAATTCGCGAATCAGAACTGTCCGGTGGCCGCGGTAGCGCTGCTGTTGCTGTGGACCCCGTCCGTCCGCCATTTGACGCGTTGCCGGTGCCTGACTCCTTTCGAGAAATGGAACTGCCCGCGGATCGATTTCCCGGTGGGTCACTTCGCAATTCATTGCCGGCCGGTCCGCCGTTTGAGGTGGTAGCCGCGCCTGGTGGAATTGCCAAATGCGCGTTGGTCCCAGTAGTGCCTGGCACACTAGCTCGGCCGCCAGCAGCGCTGCCAGTGGCAGCACTGTTGCTTGACACACCAGAGCCAGTCAAGCTTGTTATTGAGTGGCTGCCGTGGCTTTCAGCAGTGCCAGCCCGATTCAGCGCCTCGGTCGAACGATGTGACAAAATCGAACTGCGACTGACGGTTGAAACAGGTGCCACGCCAGGCCGAGCTGGCCGGCGCAAAAATCGATACAGAAGTACCGCTAACAGAGAAAGAACCACCCCGATTATGGAAGCTTGCAAAACTAGTAACGCGGGTTCTGGAAATGCGATCGAGGCCGCACCTAGCAATAGAATAGCTATCAGTGCGGTGATCGGTCGCTGTACGACGGGCACATAAATCAGTACCAGTGTTGCGACCAAAAGGATCAGTGAGGGAAGGAATACCACAGTGCCACGGCGTGCAATGCGAACTTCATACGTTCCTTTGGATCCGAAGCTGCTGAACAGATAAGGATTCGTGGCTTCTGGTATTGGATTCCGCTTGACCGCTCCAACCAATGCTTCCAATTGTGGCTGATCCTTCAAATCAGTTCGCCCAAATCCGACTCCTTTCCAGTTCCAGCGGTACTCGGGAGTGAGCGAATTTGCCGACCAAATCAGATGCTCATCGCGAGGCACAATCAACTGCCAATACATCTTGCGCATCCAGACATCGCCGGTAAAAGTCGGCGCATTGAGAGTGACCAGCCCGGTATCGCTCTCATGATTCAGATATTGATAGCGAAGTTCGATGGTGTGCTGTGGACCGGTAGTGGCTGAATTGGCCAATTGAATAGTGACCTGACGGTCTTCATCAATGTCTGGAAACTGCCTTACCTGATCGAGCAGGATCTCAAAGTCGGCGGTGCTGACTTGTTCAGGCAGTCTTAACTGAACTTGTGGTTCGCGAGTGTCCACTTGAAATACCGCACGCTCTTGTCGAACATCTCCTAGCAATTCGGTTTGAACCCAGCCACATTCAACCACGGTCTTGCCGTAGACTTTCTGCTCCTGAATGCTCACTGATAGGGGGAGCGTCGTCTCGCGAGCAGAAGTGAGCAGTTGCAACTGGTTTGAAGTCGGGGCATCGCTCTTGACTCGTTTGGTCCAGGCATCCCCCCGGACCAATACGTTCAATCCAGGCTCAACCGTTAATGTTGCGGTGTTTGCTGTGAGACGTCCCTCCAGCGGCATACACAATGGAAGATCTACCACCTGCATGGCAGCAGGCTGTAGGCTTTCCAAGGGCAGAACATATTGCAAATCCAATTGCAGCGCGCCAATGCGTGGCTTGGAAAGCACTAGTTGCATGCGCAAAGTATTTGTGGAGTCGTCTTCGGCAATGACGAGTGGTGTCAACTTTTGGCCATCCAGACTGGCCTCGATCGTCTGCGTTGGACGGTCCAGGTTCCGGGGAACGATCAAGGTGATACGATCCAACGGCTCATACAGCACTTCGTAATTCAGTTTCTGCTCGATCAGCAGATCGCGACTGCGGACCTGAATCGCGCTACCAACTTGAACGGATACCTTTTGTCGGTATTCGGCGACACTGCCGACATACTTGGATTGCGACCGTTCAGCACGAAAAAACAGCGGTGCCTGTTGCCGTTCAGGCAAAGCAATACTCGTAACGGGACGCTGCGCGCTCATGTCGACTAACTCTTCAACGCGAGTCGTCAGTTCGATATTGTCTGCCGGCACAATGGCCACCGTCGCCGGGTTGACCGTGTCGGCCAACAGGTACGGCATGGCCAGCTCAAGCTGACTGGCGTTGGCCGGATGCGCGCGACGTGCAGTCAGCGTGATTTCGACATCTCCCACCGTAGGCTGTATGAGTGGGAGCTGGATCCGCGACTCATCCCCGGCCACCAACATTGGTGAATCGACGACGTTTGCAGGTCCAATCTCTTCAATCGTCCAGCCTGGCATTTCCAGCTCAAAGTCAAATACTTTGGCACCGCGGACTGCGTACTTCAGCCGCGCCTGCAATCTGGTTTCCGTAGCATCAACCAGAAAAACATATTCCGGATCCACGATCACTCGCGTCTTGCGAGGCACGATCCGCGCGTTCAGTGTGAATGGCTGGCCGACATACTCGAATGCGGCCAGCAAGTCCTTTCGTTTTAACGCTTCAGCCGGTTCGTCAATTTGCCGAACGCGAGCACGTTTATCCCAGAGGACTTGCCAGTCACCGACCACGACCAAGGCGATTTGACCACCTTGCCGATACAGTTCCGCTCCCTCGACTTCAAAGCCGGCCAGTTCCAGGATTTCATCCTCTTTGGTGACATCGTAAGCTCGTTCGGTTACGAGTTTGACATCAACTGGCCCTGTGGTCGGCTGGTCGAGAGTGACCTTCACCTCCGGCGGCGTGGTGTTCGCAATCGGAGAAATGGTCACTCCTGGCTGCTTTCCACCGGTTGAGACTGCCCCTTTAGGCAGCTTCACACGAAAGCTGTCGAACTCTGCTCCAAAACTGCGAACAGTCAAAGTCATTTCGCTGGTCACACTTCGACCGTCAATCTTTAATAAGCATAGTCCGTTGGCCTCGAGTAATGTGGGCAGTCGCGCAGTAAGTTTGTCGCTGGTTGACCATTGCAAGTGGAATGGCCCGCTGACTCCCAGGGTGCTAATCCGCGAGCGATCGCCAGCAATCTTGGTGAGGTCCGGTACGGTCTTTCCGCTGGAGCTGATCTCCGTGGCGGTGCCCGGAACATCCAGCGTCAGCTTGGAACTGACCGCACTCGGCAATTGCAGAACCAGCCGGGTGGCGTTGCTCACCGCTACCAAAGGAGCAACCAGTTTGAGGTTGAGTTGGTGTTCGCTCTGCTTTTCGCCCCGGATCAAGACTACATATTCGCCACTGGCTTTGTCGAACTGAAGTACGTGCTCCCCCTCTCCTTTGTACTCGGCCCCGGGCTGCAGTGCTGCGGAACCTAGCCCAAGGGGAATTCTCGTCCAACCCGCTTCGCTGAGTCGCAATTGAACTTGAACCTGAAGATCCACATTGCTGCCGCTAACTTCGCCAGTCACGGTGAGCTGCTGGATGCTGGCGCCAGGCGCTTGACGAGGCTGCTTCAATTGTTTCTTCAGTTGATAAAGTTCAGTGAACTCCTCCAAAGTCATCCCTGGAACCGGAACCAGCACACCGTCTTTGTCGTACAGTCGGTAAGTGACCTCCGGCTGAATCTGCTGAACTGAACCGGATGGTGCAGTAGGCCCCGCCTTGGCTGCCGGTTTCGAAGCAGGCCCGACAGTATTGCCATTCGGCGGCACAACTGGGGCCGCGATGCCAGTGTCGGGCGTGCCGGAAACCGGTGAAGCCGTATCACCAGCGGCGGGAGTCACTTGTGCTGGAACTACCGGGCCGATGCCGCGAAGAGCCGGCAGGGGTGTCGCCGGACGGACTTCCGGGCGGCCAACCTGAGCTGAACCCGTCGCAGGCGCGGCACCCCTCGGCTGCGTCGTTTGCCCCTGTAGGACAACGGACCAGCAGCACGCCAGACAGAGTGTGAGCGTCAGATTAAAGGTTCTTCGCAAGAAAAGCACCCTGTTCCGGCCAGCCGCCGTCCTGGCGCCTGGTCGATTGAAGCCGCGATGAGATAAGCTATGGAGCGGACAATCTCCATTGTACCTGCGGCAGGGCGTAACTTGAAGCTTTTCAAGGGAGATCGGCGTTAATTAGCTTCAGCATTTCCTGGTGCAACGGCAGGGTAGCGGCTGCCAAAAACTGCGGGCGGTCGAGTGAAAAGGCTGTTCCATCGATCCCAGTCATGATTCCGCCGGCCTCTTTCACCAAAAGTGCCCCGGCGGCAACGTCCCAGGATTTGGTCTCTCTGGCCCAAAATCCATCAAAACGCCCGGCGGCGACATATGCCAGGTTCAAAGCGGCTGAACCGGTACGGCGAATTCCCTGTGCCACTGCTAACACGCGAATGAAGTCCTGAATCTCGCGATCCGACCGTCGGACATTTGGCGGAAATCCGCACGCCACCAAGGCTTGCGTCACGGAACTGGCCGTGCTGACACGCATCGGTTCACCGTTCAAATAGGCACCCTCGCCGGCGGAGGCGAGGTAACATTCGTTGGCATTCGGATCAATAATTGTAGCCGCAAGTAAATTGCCCTGGTGTTCCAGGGCAATGGAGACACAGTAATGCGGCACAGCGTGGGCGTAGTTAGTGGTGCCATCCAACGGATCAACGACCCAGCGGAACTCCGATTTCCGCTCCTGGAAAGCCTGATCCTCTTCGCCCAGCACATCATGGTCGGGAAATGCCGTAAGAATAACGACCTTGATAGCTTCCTGCGCGGCCAGATCGGCCTCGGTGACCAGGTCCGCCGGCCCTTTCTCGCGTATCTTGAACCGGCCGACCCAATCGACCAGCACGGCAGCTCCGGCGCGAGCTGCTTGTTCGCAAACCTCAATATAGCTTGGCATTAAGTACTTCTTGGATGAATCGTGGCATTGTCTAATTGGTCTTCCATTGGAGTCTTGCGACTCATTGGTCGACCAAGATTATAGGGTCTCGACTCATTCTTAGCACCGGCTGATTGTGCCAGCATCCGGTACGATTCACGCTCGTTTTCCAGCCACTGTGTCAGCACCGAGGGGCGATATGCCGGCGGCCAAAAGGGTGGTTGAAAATACTCCGTATCAATTTCGAAATTTTTTTCCGAAAAGCTGGACGCGGTTAAAAATGTTGGTATGATGAGAGCGTGGTGAGTGAATAATAAAGAGAACACGAGTGCGTCTTGTCCGGCAATTGACTGTAGGTTTTATGGTCGCGGTTGCCTAATTTTATTTATCCCGTCTGGACAGGATTTATTGCTCGGCCTCTTCTCTGTTCCGGCCCCGCTGTCTTACGCAAGTGAGCAGCGGGGTTTTTTTATTGCCATTTTCTTGAGGAACGCATGGCAACTGCTGCCTGGACTCTGCATCAGTTTCAAGCCAGCACGGAACTGACTCTTTTCGTTGATACGCCCCCGCAAACTGTCGATTTGCGGTGCGAAGTTGACCTGACTCAACCAGCCGATGGCTTAAAGATTCGTCAGCATGGATCCGTCATCGGGAATTTTCTGGCACCACTGCTCCCTCCGGTTGCTGTTGACGAGATTGCAGCTCCTGCGACTCAGAAGGAATCAGAACCCACGGCATCGGCCACCAGCCAACTTGATTGCTATGTTCGCGGGGCCGACCTCGTTATCACCTACACACTGCAACACCGACCCCTGCGCAGTCAGTTTTACTTACGCCTGTTGCAGCCACAGCAAGAGAGTTTGCGCCATGCGGGTATCGAACTGATCGCGTCAGTGCAGACGCCGCTGTTGGACAGCAATCCGATCATCGACATTCGATCCATTGTCCAGACTGGCGAGATACTCCGCCTTACTGATGTGCAGCGCGAGACATATTCCACGCCGGAGTCATTGCAAGTGCTGGATGGTACGTCCGGTACCGGCTGTTTTCTGATCCGCCTGAAGAACGCGGATTGGACGTATGTCGAGATGGTACACCCGCTCGATTTTTGCGAGAGCCTGCTAATGCCAGACGATCAAGAATCGACTCAGACACGGCTCACGCATCGCCTGTTTGCAGGACGACTGGAAAAAGGGGTCGTCCTGCGCTCTCGAATACGCGGCGTGTTTGTGCCGCGTCAGAACGACTGCCATGCGGCGGCGGTCGAATATCAGGCATTTGCCAGTTCCGAACCGCCCCTCACTACTTAGTGCATTGTACTTATTAGCCGTTGGGCGCTAGCCCACGGTTGGAGCCACCGATTGCGAACGCGACGGCAGCAGCCATTCTGGCGGCATAAACGCCAACCCGGCGGTGAAGATCAGCAGCGTAAAGCTCAGCATGCCGCTCATCAGTCCGATGCCCACCCAGACTGGCAACGACAGTACCAACAGGAGTGGCCGCGCCAGGCGATTCCAAATCAAGATTGCGAATGCCAGTTCAAAGATCACGAATCCAAGCGTCAGAAAGTTTAGTAAGTAGGGGTACTGGTGAATCCAGGTGAAATCCACATAGGCGGATTCTGGTTTTCCGATGAATCCCCAGAGAGCAACCCCTGTCCACCAGGTATCGCCGCGCAACTGAGCAATTGCTGATGCGACGAGAATAAGCGTCGTATGGACTTGAATCAACCGCAGCGCGACGGTGCTCCAGCTCGATCCTCCCTCGCGTACTTGGATCTGCGGACTGGTTCCCGCAGCAGTTTTGCGATCGCGAAGCAACCGGTCCAGCGAGAATTGCGCTCCGGCTGAGCCGATGCATAAATAAAACATTAGCATGGTCAGAATGTCGTCGACCGGGCGGGACAACATCGGTGCGCGCCACAGCAGGGACACCACCCAGACAAAGGCCAGCACCGAAAAGATTCTTGTATAGAATCCGACTGTGGCCAGCACGATGAAGACCAGCCCGATCCAGTAGGTGGCCCACAAATTTCCCAGCGTGTTAGCATGGTCAAAGATCGAAAAATAGGTCCGGCCGCCGACAAACTGTTCAGTAGCCGCAACTGAAAAGAGTCCGTCTGGTCCGAACCAACCCTCCAAGTCCGGGTAGTACGATAAGTACCACCAGATTGCCGACAGCCCGGTCAGGATGCGAATCATTCCGAGTACACGACCATCGCTGGGTGTGAACCAGAATCGATTCCAGCCGCGGCCAAATTCTTGAACCAGCGTCTGCGAGTAGCTAATGCAAGCGTTGCTCATGATCTTTAGGACTTCTTGTCCGATGGATTGGAATTCGATGGAACGGCAGGAGGCGAGGCTGGAAACAATGGCGCACTGCCCGGTACACCAATTGGGTTGTCGAGCAAACCGCCTGGTGTTATGGCTCCTGGTGGATTGATTCGCGGATTGGTTCCCGGCAAACGATCATTCGCACCACCGGTCGCTGCCGGAGGCTTGACGATAGGCACAACATCGCGTGCCTCGCCTTTCTTTGAGTATTGAGGCAACTCGATACCTGGCAAATATTGGATAGTTGCATCCAGCACCTTATCGACCTGCCGTTTCTGATTCAGACCCTGTAGTCCGACCAGATCCAAACGGATTGGATAGGTCCGGTTGACGATGAACTCCAATTGTTTAGCACTGTGCTGCTTCAAGAGTTGACCGCCGACCATGGTTGGCAACAGTGCCTCTTGCGCGGGATTTTCAACCATCTGAGCGATTTGCCATGCCAATCGCTGATATCGCTCGCGGCGGTGTCCCAGGCCAACTTCTTGCGGAGGAAGTAAAATGGCCTCGCCTCGCGGTTGACCATTCTCCATAACCTGAATAGCCAGGCTATGATCGTAGTCCGACGGCACACCGTACGTCAGGTGATAGTCGTAGGGATGATTGAACCAAATTAGGTTCAAATAAGGGGCCATAACCGACCTGAGCCTCGCCACCAGTTCCGAGCCGAATGGAGTGGCTCCACTAGACGATGTGAGAAACACCAAGCTCAGCGCAAATAGATGGATAAATATCAGGAGCGACGCAAACGTCCGCACCAGTTCCGAAGGAAGCCGTGCGTCGGATGACAATGCTGATCTGTCGTTGTCGATCATGCGATAGAAAAACTAAACGACGGTGTACCGGCGATCCTTGCGAAATCAAAACGGCATCCTTCTCCGTCGCGACCCTCCTACGAATCGACCTGTCAAGGTGACAAACTCGAACCTCTCTTCCCTGGACTGCGCAGCCGTAATATTCAACGGTAAAGTTACAACCCGACCTTTCGACCCGTCAGAATGCCAAACCGTGTCAACTACATGGCGATAACCGGGCAGGTCAGTCCATCTCGTTACCGGTTTTTCCGCCTGCGCTGGCAAACATCGACGATCATCCCTCTTCAGTTCGATGGATAATAGAATAGATCGCGGCCGTTTCTGTACCGGCCGGCGAGCCGAGGCACCAATTTACCCCTTGCGCTATGTCAACATTACGTCGGACCACTTTTCGACTGCTGCTGGCCAGCCAGGTGCTGCTAGGCATCTCTGCTTTGTCTGGTAGCGTGGCACTGGCCAGCGACTGGTATGTCGACAATCTCAACGGCGACGATCTCTGGGGGGGCACTGAAGCGGAAGTTGGTGCCCCGAATGGCCCGACACGCACGATCGCTAAAGTGCTGCGGATGGCGCAAAACGGTGACCGTATTGTTCTGATGAACAATGAAGGGCAACCGTATCGCGAAAGCATCAGCCTGGTCGGCAGCCGCCATAGCGGAACGGAGACCTTTCCTTTCATCGTTGAAGGAAATGGCGCCACCTTGGCCGGTACGGTGGCAGTCCCTGATCAGTGGGAGCCGGTCAAAGGGGATCTGTTCCGCATTCGGATGCAAAAGCTGCAGTTTCAGCAACTCTTCCTAAATCGCAAACCGGCCAAACAACTGGAGTCGGACAGTCGTTCGACCACTCCTGCTAATTTACAACCGCTCCAGTGGCTGCTTCGCGATGGTTACATGTACTTTCGCGTCGAGCCAAGTAAGTTGCCACATGAGTACCTGCCGACTTACGCCGAGCTGTCGACTGGAATCACTCTCTACAAAGTGCAGCATGTTATCATTCGCGATCTGACCATCGAAGGCTTTCAGATCGACGGCATCCAGGTACATGATGCCGGCCCGGTGTTGCTCGATGGTCTGGTCGCTCGCGGTAACGGACGCAGTGGCATAGCAGTTGTTGGCGCTTCCCGCGCAACTATCGATGCCTGCCTGCTGGGTGACAACGGTCGCAGCCAGATTCTGGTACAGATCCCGGCACGGGCGACCGTTGAGAATAGCGACGTCATCAACCAGGGTGCTCCACAGTGGCTGAACGAGGGTGGCAAATTGTCTGTGGATGGAAAGCTCGTCCCAACAACCGCGAAATAATCCACTGCTAAGTATCTTTGGCTTAGTGCGGCAGCCCTTCGGTTTCCGCCTCTGCCTCGCGCATGACCTCGGCCACCTCTTTTCGATTGCCGACATAGACTATGGCACTGACCAGCGCTGTAGCGATCGTAATGAGCCGATAGCCAAAGGCGACGAGCAAACCTTGTCCGGTAGTCGTCCCGGAGATCTTGCGATACAGCATTTCCAATACCCACTCAAACGCACCCAGCCCCTGCCCAGGAAGCGGCAAGATCGCCGTCAGCATCGCTAGCGGCACGATAATCAGATGATCCACCAGGCTTGGCGGATCTGTCAGAATCGCCAGCGCCGTGGTGCGAATCGTACAAGCCAATAAGAACTGCGCCCCGATCCCCAGCAATATCGACAAGAAGACTGCTTTCCAATTGCGGCGATAAGCCTCCACCGCCAGGAACAGCGGGCGGATAATCTTGCCAATGCGTGGGATGCGCTCAACCTGCGACTCCAGCCGCGCGCCGACGCCGCTCATCACCAGCAGCAAACAGACGGTGCCGATCCCCAAGCAGGCAAATACCGACTGACAGAGAACATCTAGCCCCAAACTGGTCGACTTGTCCCAGGTGTTGGTAAACAAAATTGCCACCGTCGCCACCAGAAACAGCGAGTACAATCCCAGAATACGATCAACAATCACCGTGGCTGCCGCCGCCGCACGGCGTGTCGGTTGTTCGCGCGCGACAAAGAAAGCCCGCAACAGATCGCCTCCGACTGCTCCCAGCGAAATGAAGGTGAGCAGGTAACCGAGAATTCCCAGCCTGAGCGCGGCATTCCAAGTGAACGGGATATCCAGCGACCGGACCAGCCAGTACCAGCGGACGATCGCCACGAGCTGAGCAGCCAGAAAAAACAAGAACGCTAATCCGAGCAGCCGCCAATCCTTGGGCCCGTTCCAGAGCTGGTAGAGCGCGTCCTGCTGCGCAGCGTCGTACAGCAGGTACGCGACAATGCCGAGGGGGATCCCCCAGCGCAGCAAATTCACCAGAACCTTGTACAAAGAATACTCCCCTGGCAGTCGATAAGCTCGTATGCGTTCTAGGTTTGACACATCTTTGTGTCAGGGCTTGAACGATAACTGTATCTGCTGGCACGGTCAACGCTCCTTGACAGTGCAGCGTCCGACTGATAATTTCCTAGTTGCGTACCGCAGATTGTGGGCACAATTTGTGCTAGGCTGAAATGCGGTAA
The DNA here is from genome assembly GCA_034440595.1 of Planctomycetota bacterium. Taxonomy (GTDB): domain Bacteria; phylum Planctomycetota; class Planctomycetia; order Pirellulales; family JALHPA01; genus JAWXCH01. The sequence goes on from JAWXCH010000219.1 coordinate 38,782, forward strand.
GTGTTTTCACTATAGGAGTTTACAGCGGTAATTGCGGTTCGGTTGCTTTCCAGTACCGAACCAATCACACCGCACCATCATAGTTTAGATTACAGACAATTCGGGGGATTAGCTCAATTGGGAGAGCGCTTGCATGGCATGCAAGAGGTCAGGGGTTCAAATCCCCTATCCTCCAGTCACTTAAAAGAGGCCTTTGACGCATCCCGTCAGAGGCCTTTTTTCGTAGAGATCCTGTACCCAAGTATCCCGGGTCTGTAGCAATTTCTCCGGTTTCACGCTCTCATCAAAAGTCTGCACGTTTTTCCAGTATGCTTTAGTCACATAGGCTCCCGTAGGCAAAAGAATGCCACATCTCCAAGGTACTTCCATGCTCCGGCAATCCATAACCAGCGGCGCGTTAGCAACAGTTATTCTATTCGCGGTTGGTTGCTCTACTGAAGGCACTGGCAATGCCGCAAACGGTCAGGACAAAGATCCTCCCCCCGCAGTCCCATTGCATCAGGCAGAGATCATCCGCCGCATTGATCTGCGTAAGCTGCCGTTCATGGAAGGGAACTCACGGCACAGCGCGACGATTGCCACCTACGGATTTTCGATGGAAGCCTCCAGCGGCAAGACGCCAGCCGATGCGATGGCATTTATGGACAAAATATTGAAGGAAAAAGGCTGCGAGCGATTCGCGTCGCGCGACTTTGATCTGGAAGATCCCAAATACGGTTCCCGCTTGTACCAGCATGGCGATTTAGTGTTGCTGGCAAATTGCGGGACTAGCCGCGGAACCAATGGACCAGACCTGAACACTAGTATCACCGTGGTTGGCAACTTTGATGTCCGTGCTGTGCCTGTCCCCGATAAGTCAACGCGAAAGAATGCCAGCCCGACATCGGCGCAGTTGGAAAGCGAGCAAGAGATACTGGAACTGCGAAAGTTCTATACCGAGGCGATGAAGAAACTCGGTTGGCACGCGTATCGCGATTACATACCAGGGATTGAGATATCGGTCGAAGACCAACTAGTGCGTTTGCAAGTGAATTGAATCAGCAGGGTGGAAGTCCCTGTCGGGGTAAGGTTTGTACTCCGTAACTGAACGTAACTGCGTTCCTGTGAAGG
>JAWXCH010000220.1:0-9215 GCA_034440595.1 Planctomycetota bacterium
CTCGAGTGGGCCATCGTTCAAATCACCGATAATTCCAAAAAACCGCAACACGTCTTCGCCCAATTGGGGTTGAACTGACAGTTTGCAAAAGTCCAGTTGAAAGTCAAATTTACTTGCCAATCGAATACGACGGTATTGTTATCGACAAGGGATATCGGATCGATCTCTTGGTCGAAAAAGTCGTGATTGTTGAAGTAAAATCGGTCGATAAGCTACACCCTATCCACGTCTCGCAGGTGATTTCGTATTTGAAGCTCAGTAAGGTAAGAGTCGGGCTACTGATGAACTTCAATGTTACTAGGCTCAAAGATGGACTAAAACGAATCGTCCATGACTTGAGTGAATGAGATTGAGAACGGCTTGCAGCGCGAAGTGCGCCGAGCATTTTCTCTGCGCGCTCTCCGCGTCCTCTGCGGTAAAAGCTTCGCTGCAAAACCAAACGGAACGCACCCTACCGCGACTCGTACGCTAGCGCCTTCTTCACACCCACATACGACTGGTGCGCTTTCATGCAGGTAGCGCGGAAGGTGTCGGGGCGGAGGACGCCGTGCAGACGAAAGGTTTCTGTCGCACCTTTCTTAAAGACCAGATCGCCGGCGGGGTACCAGGCCTGACCTGGCTGCACGACGACATCGATTGTGTCAAAGCGATCCAGATCGACATACTGCTGGACCTTGCCGGCTAGCCCGCGTTCGATGGTGACGCGGCGGTTGGTCAGCCGGTAGCGCTTCATGCTCCAGGGTGGGAACAACATCGACATGTACAGCGGCAAGGCGATCGGAATGGAGAGCAGCGCGATGATGGCACCGATCGGCAGCCACGATTTCTTGTAGCCGATCAGATACAAGCGGCCGAGGAATTGTCCTAGCCCAGTGGAGGCGATGCTGGGCCAGGTCACCATGACGGTGACTTCGCTGAGTTGAGGAGGGGCCACGCCCGCGATTGCTTGTTTCATGGTGCCTGGGATCTGCAAATATCCGATTATCGGCCGCGACGCCGGTCAACGAAGCGGGTGAAGGGAATCGAACCCTCGCTGTCTGCTTGGGAAGCAGATGTTCTACCATTGAACTACACCCGCGTGGGAAGTGGTCTATTCTACCTCTTCGGGGTGGCGTTACAACAGCGGAAAAGAAGGCCAATGTTGGCCTCTTTTTGTGGAAAGGTGATCAGTTACAGTAACCCGATGCGCCAGCGCGGCGCGGCGCGTTTGACGAATTTCCTCGCTTGCGCGTCGGGTTGGAATAGGTTTCCCGGCGCGTGCGGTTGGTGTGTCCGTTATTGAGTAACTTGCGGCGGCGGTGGATGGTCCGGTAGGCTTGTAAGTGTCCGGAAAATCGCAAGCATTAACATCAATCGGGAACAATCCATGCGCACCCGCAAATTAACTGTCGTACAAGTGCCGTTGGTCACTGCCGTGTTATTACTGGCAAGTCAAATTGCACTGGCTGGTAAATACAACGAAACGCTGAGCATTGGCGATGCGGCCCCGGCCTGGAGCGAGCTGCCGGCGGCGGCGGATGATGCAAAGCATTCGCTTGTCGATCTGAAGGACGCCGAAGTTGTTGTGGTGGTATTTACCTGCAATACCTGCCCGACGGCGGTGGCGTATGAGGATCCGTTGATCGCACTGGCGAAGCGGTACGGCGATGTGGACAAGGAAGATAGCGCACAGGCCGCTGAGTCGGGTAGCAAGAAACCTCGCGTCGTCTTCGTCGCCATCAATGTCAATAAGGTGAAGGAGGACTTACTGCCGGCGATGAAGAACCGGGCGGAGAAGAAAGAGTTTCCGTACCCCTATCTGTATGATGAATCGCAGCAGATCGCCAAGAGGTTTGGGGCGGTTTTCACGCCCGAGTTTTTTGTGTTGGATCGCGATCGCAAGGTGGTCTACATGGGTGCGATGGACGCTAAGGAGGGTGCGGAAATTGCAACGAGTTATGTCGCTGCGGCGATTGATGCGGCGCTGGTCGGCAAGACTCCGGAGGTGACCGAGACGCCGGCACGTGGGTGCCGGATTCGGTTTGTGCGGGAGCGGAGGAAGTAGGGGGCAGCGCGAATTTTCCTCAGCGTTTTCACGCTGTGCGGCACTTCACCTCTTCCTCTGGGAGAGGTCGACGCCCCAGCGTAGGGTGAGGGACTCGTGAAAGTTATAAACTCGTTCGGAGACGGCACAGCAATCAATGACACCCTCACCCGCGGCTGATACCGCGACCTCTCCCGCAAGCGGGAGAGGTGAATTTGTTTATGCCGCTTGCAATATACTGGCATTGGAAAATTACTTTTCCAGCGGGCCTGCCACGATCGGCAAGCGATAGCAATACGCCGAATAAGCAATCTCGGACCAGGCGAGTTCGGGCAGCGGATGACCGGGAAAGAGCGGTCGCTTGACTGGCTGAAAGACGATTTTCAGGCGGATCTGTTTTTTGGCAGCGGTCAGTGCAGGGGGGAGCAGAAACTCGTCGTCACGCAGGTGGCGATTGCTGTTGATCACTTCATGCTCGGTGGCGTCCAGTTCCTTCGGCGGATTGGAATGCACAAATGTGCTCCCTCCGGCCAGATACCAGGTGCCGGCCGAATGCCACTTCAGCGGTTCGCCAGATGGAGCCGGGTACTCCTCTGCGATGAACACCTCGGCACGCTGATTGGGAAACGAATAGTCCAGCGTGCGTCGCAGCATCACGCCGACATTGGCCGGGTCAATGTTCAAGGTGAATTCGCTGGTGCCGGTCGTCTTGCGGCCTGTCACGGTTTGCAGTGGGACGGAATCGGTTCCGTCTGGGAGGCGATGACTGCGGCCGAGTTCGTACTTGGACTTGATTTCGTAGGGTGCGGAAGCCTGCGGTGAATGGTAGGCGTGGTCGGTTTCACTCTTGGAGTCTCCCACATTCAACTCGTCGGTCTTGACCAAGGTCGCATAAGGGGCACCGTACCAGTACGTAACTGTTTTATAGTGCTCTTTTGAGTCATTGTCTCCGCCATGTTCCAGGCAGATTTTGGCGTTCTTGGCAAATGGCATGAGATCAGCCAGCAGAAATCGGTAGGCCGATTCGATCTTGTCTTCGTCGTTCTTGGCTTCCTCGGGCTTGGGAGTGCCGACCGGGTGCCCGGCGAACGGGAGCGTCATCGTTTTGCCACCCCAGTAGTCGCCGCCCCCTCCCCATTCTTCGGTGCCGGTCCCTTGTGCCTGCGGGGTCTGACTATCGTCGAAGAAAAATCGCGGGTCACCTTCCAGCGTGGTCAGGTCGGCGTTATGTGAAAAGATAAACGACGTGCCGATGAAGTGCCCCGACCAGTCGCCGCCTCCTTCGGCCTGCTGGGTATTGAGCAGCACCAGATCCTTGCCGAGTTCCGGCTTGGGGTGGTCGGCATAGGTGGCATGAAAGTAGGTCAGATCGGCGGCGGGAATTTCGGTCGGAGCATAGCGCACGTTCCACTCCACATCGTTGAACTTTGCATTGGTACCGATCAGCTCGATCTTGGCAGAGCGAAAAAACGGCATCGTAAAGTAACAGTTCAGGTAGGCCCGCTTATTGTCGAAACGGATATTCACTGGGAATGCCCTGACCAGGTATTCGCGCTGCTCGCGGTTGTAGAGTGTGCCGGTGCCAAAGAAGAGAGCGATTGGCACATCGACCGAGGCGTGCTGGCGACCATCCCAAGTGATACGCAGTTTCGCTCTGCCAAAGTCGATGGCCTGTTGCTTTGGTACAGTGAAGTTGATCGCGCGAATGGTCGCCGGGTGTGTCAATTCGGTCAGTGTGACTGGATTGCTTGGCTCCAATGCCACCGTGCCAGAAACTGCTCGTAATAGCATCGCGCGGCCAGCGTCGCTATCGACAGTGGGGACCAGATCCGTGCCCGCTCGGTTGATGAGTTGCAGCACATCTTTCGCCGGTTGATCGGTGATTTGCCAGCTTTTCAGCGGCTGCGAAGTGGGAATCCCCTTCAAGAACTGGTGGTAGATGTAGTAGCCCGTGCCGTATCGAGTGCGGGTGTACGCCATGCGGAACGATTTTTCAAACCCGATGGGCACCCAGGAGAGGTCTGCCCCGCGAGTGGTCGACCAGGTGAAGGCTAGAGGGTTGGGAAATGAGTCCTCTGGCAAGAAAACTGAGTCTTTTACCGGCTTGTTGGGGTCGGCGGTCGTGGTCTCCTGAACGGTGTTGTCCTTTCCATCGACTTCATAGTGCCACGGGCTGCCGTGCCAGTGGTTGTACCGGGCAAAGTAGAGCATGCCGGGGGACTGCACATCCAGTGTGACGTTGAAGTCGTCGGCGGCTTGGTAGAGGTAGTTGCCGGCGTCTGCTTTGCGATTCCCCCCGGTCCGGTCGTAGGTGCTGCGCATGTAGGCGCGGACGCCGATGCGCTGCACCGGCCAGCGGTCCCACTGGCGATAGGCGTCCAGGCCGATCGGAACGGTGGGGAGTATTTGATTGGCGACTGGTTGTTCGCTTAATGCGGTCGATGGGACAAACGCGGCCGCGATCAGCATCCATCCATAAATCAGCAACCGACTGAATCGACAACCCAACCGCGCACTAACCATAAGACGCCTTTTGCAGTTGGAGAAAACGGGCGAGCCATCTCCTTTGCGTCTTGGCGACTTTGCGTGATTTTTTCCTTATTGGGAAATGTGCACGCAAAGGCGCAAAGACGCCAAGAAAGCGATCGATTCACAATCCTGTCCAAGACCGGTAACTGCACGCCTCTACGGCAGTTCTTTGACGTAAACGTTCTTGAACCAAAGCGTATTGCCGTGGTTTTGCAGTTCGATCTGGCCGGTAGGATAGATCGGCTTGTCGCGCTCCCAGTAGTTTTCCATGGTCACGTTGTCGGTGACAAGCTTGTCGTTGAGCTTCACCGTTACCTTGTCGCCGACCATTTTGATGTACATGGTGTTCCACTCGCCAATCGGTTTGTCGGCGACGATAGTCGGCTTGGATTGATTCTTTTCATTATTATACAGACCGCCCGAACCAACCTTGCGCAAGTCAGGATCCCAAATCTGCACCTGAGGACTGCCACGCAGATAGATTCCGCTGTCTCCCTTTTCCAGGATTTTCCAGTCGACGTACATTTCAAAGTTGCCGTAATCCTTGATCGTGCAAAGTGATTCTCCCTTGCCGTCAAAAATGAGCTGGCCCGCTTCGACCTTCCAATGGTCGCGCATACTTTGATCGGCCTTGGCCTGCTCGGCCTTCAATTGATCAGGAGTCATCTTGGCACGCTTAGGAGGATCAGCAGCCAAGCCCTTCCAGCCGGTCAGATCCTTGCCATTGAATAGTGCGACGAAACCTTCTGGGGGCGTGTTATCGGCGGCGTGCAGCGAAACGGCAGTAAATGGCAGCAGAGCAAAAACGGTGGCATAAATCCAAAATCGCATTCGTCAATCTCCTGAATCAGAATCGTGGTGCGGAATAGTATTTGTTGCGTGAACTTAAAAAGCGTTTGCCAGAAGTGCCGTCTGTGCGAACAGGGACACTGAATTAGGTGGGAAGTAGCTGGATCAACAGCGCTCCAGCATAGTCGACGCCGCGGACGGACTCAACTTACGCATAGAAAAGGGGAGATTTTACGCTAAAACTCCACCACTGCACCGCTGCTCACCGCCGGCAGGACCATGATCTTGCCGTCCCCCATCCTCCCGGTACGTGCTATCTCAACGATCTTGCGGACGATCTCTTCGACGCGGGTATCGTCCACCCAGAGGCTGATCTCGACCTTGGGCAGAAACGCCATCGAGTATTCGCTCTCGGCGTATTGGTCGAGATAGCTCTTCTGCCGGCCAAATCCTTTGACCTCGCGAACGGTACACGCCTCCAGAGGGGCACGCTTCAAAGAGTCGAGGACTCTTTCGGCGAGATACGGTTTGACGATGGCGAGAATTTGCTTCACGTGCGATTCATGGATGTTGAAGAACCAGCGGCTTTGACAGGTATCACACTAACTGAAAAAGTTATCGCCAAACAAATTCAACTCGGGGTTGGTCTGCACAGTCATGTCGCCGTTCACGGTCACACAGCAGGCCAGGCGCATCGATTCTTCGTTACCAATATAGGCCAGCGCCGGCAACGGATCGGGGATAGGGGTAGGCAACATCGTGCGGAACTTGACCTTCTCCATGATCGAAACGGCGCTGGCGTTTTCCATTCCTTTGGTGATCAGCACGCGACAAGAACCGCAGGCACCCAGGCCGTGGCAGTTCAGCACCTTGTTGATCGACTCGCCAATTCCGTTGAACCCATAATAGAGATTGACGCCGGCATTCAGTGCTTCCTTGCGAAGATTGGCTCCCTGAGGAACCTGAATCTCTTTCTTCTCATTCACAAAATTGATCGTAGGCATGGCTGATGAGTGTAGGGCTGCTTTGTAATGGGCTGCATAGCGGAATAAAGGATTCCTGAACCTGCGACGCATTCGGGAAAGGTTTTGATCGACAGTCCAGGATGGCTGTATGGTACTGAAAATTTGCCAGAAAAGCCAGTAATGCGAAGTCGGTACCCGACACTGCCGGTTTAGAGAGACGGAACCGCCGAGTAGACCGGCTCTCTTGTAGCCAGATACCACTACATCCGGAAGTTAAACGTCTCTTGCAGATAGCGGCCGAAGCGCGCTCCAAGCGTCTGGCTGCCGGCGCGGATTTTTGCCCGCCCACGCATGCCGGGGCGAATCACCGCAGTCTCATCCTCCAACGGTGCCAGGGCCTGGTACGACGTAACAATCGGGCGTTCCATGCCGCTGCTGTCAGTGGTGGTTTCGATGTCTCCCCCCGATTTGTTGGAGAGCTGCTTGGGAGCGTATTCCAGCTTTTCCGTGGATTTCAGAGTGATTTCGGATGGGAAGTACTCCCCAGGAAGGGCATCCAGCAGCAGGTCCACTTTCTGGCCGGGGTGGACAAAATCGATCTCGGACTGCGAAATGACCATGATCGCATCCATCTGTTTTGGATTGCCGATGTTGCAAAACAGGGTGCTCTCACGAAAGGTGGCACCAATGTTCTGGCGTTCCAAAGGAGAACCGCTCCAGCTTGGCAGTCGCCCACGATCGGCTTGCGATGGCATGTCAGGCGGGGCGATTACGGTGCCCGCCTTGGGTGCCAGCAGTGTCAGTTTCTTCTGGTCCTGCTGCATCTTTTCAAGTTGTTCTTCCAGCGTGGCCAATGACTGGCGGACCACTGCCAGTTGTCCCACCGCCGCACTGTCCTTGACGAACCGCGCATCCTGCAAGGTTTGTTCTTGCACGCGCAGTTGATCGCGACGACCGGTGGTTTCCAGCAGTTTTTGATTTAACTCCACGTTGGCCAGTTCGGCCAGTTTCTGCCCGGCGACGACCTGTTCACCCGGCTTGACATACAGTTCCGTCAAATTGCCGCTGACTTCGACATAGACCGGCGCGGCCTGACTGGCTTTGATTTCGACCGGGCAGATCACGTAGTACGGCAGCGGCACAAACAGAACAGCCGCGATCAGCGCGGCGATAATCGCCAGTGTCGCCAGCAGCCTTGCTTTTTTCACTTGATCGATCCTCCCAGGCAAGTAAAAGAATCGTCCCATCTTATATAGCGGAATACCAACGAGACTGACCAGCGACATCATGGCCAGCATCTGGCCAAGAATCTGCAAGCGATATGGTTTGAAAACTTCGTACAAAAACCAGAGAATCGAAAACGTAATAACCCAGCTATAAATCGCCGCAGCGACCGAGTAGAGGGCAAAGAACCATTGATTTCGCTCTGGCAAAAACGGGTCGTACGGTTCCTTCAGCCCTAAACACCAGGCTCCTAATTTGCGGTGGAGAATGGCGCTGGCCTTCTGTCGCAGGTTGGGGATTTCGGTCAGGTCCGAGAGAATGTAGTATCCGTCGTACCGCATTAGCGGATTGGCATTGAACAACAGCGTGCTGACCGAGCAGACGAACATCGTGCTGAGCGCCAGTTGATTCAACATCCCTGGCTCGCTGAACCACCAGACATACGTGGCAAAACTGGCAATCACCAGCTCCACATACATACCGGCAGCGCCGATCATCGCGCGGTGCCACTTGTTCGGCAGCATCCACGAATCCGACACATTGCAATACAAACAGGGTGTAAAGACGAGGAGCATTGCCCCCATCTCGTGGCACTCTCCGCCAAAGTACTTACACGACAGGCCGTGGCCAAATTCGTGAATGACCTTGGTCATGCCCATCGCCAGTGCCAGCCATATCCAGTTCTTCGCAGCAAAAAACTGCTGAAAACTTGGCAGCTTGGTTTGAAAGGTCTCAAAGTTGACCGCCACCAGCATCAGTGCCGAGAGGCCAAATAAAATACAAAACGTCGCGGCCCAGGGTGAAAAAAACCATCGGACCAACGGAAGCAGACCTTTCAAAATCCGCTCGGGGTCAATCCCCTTGAAGCGAATCGCCAGGATATTGCTCATCGTGCCGAACAGCTTCTGTCGGTTTTTTTCGCCGCGCCGTTCCAACAGTTGCGGGCCTTGGCCCGGCAAATCGGCAATCACCAGATTGCTGCGGTGCAGTGTGCCTATCAGTCGCCCCAGCTCGTCCAGGTGGATCTTCTGTGGGGCAAAGCGTTTTTCAAACCGCCGCTTGAGGTCGTCCAGACTGGTGGTGCCATCCAGCCATTGCAAGATCAGGAACTCTTCTTCCTGAAAACGGTAGTAGTTCAAGGCGACGGGGTCTTTGATGACCCAGTACTGCGTCCCTTGGTAGCGCGTCTGACGGATTTTCAGATCAGCACGCATCCGCATGGAGAGCGGGCGAGCGGTACTGGAAACCAAACTGTCAGCGAGTGTGGCCATGCGGCAGAATTATAGGATGGTTCAATTGCCAGCGAGGCTCAGTCGTGTGACATTTTCTTCATTGTAAAATAACAAATAATAAATGATTAATAACAAATGATAAATCGAACCGTTGAAAAACAGTGCCGGCTTAATTGGTCATTTGCTATCAGTTATTGATTATTTGTTATTTTGCGATCGCGGTTCTGTCGCCTTTCGCTCCGCGAAAGTGCGCTCTGCATTGTGTCGCTTCACCGACAGTGCTCTTTCACGGTGTGAAAGGCAACGAATACCCTCTCCCGCAAGCGGGAGAGGTGAATAGCGGTGCTGAACGCACGGGCGATTCACACGAATGCACTCGCGGAGCCAGTGGCACACCCGTTCACGCCAGTGGCACACAGTCATCACAACTTATTCGACACTCATGTCGACCGC
>JAWXCH010000221.1:0-4234 GCA_034440595.1 Planctomycetota bacterium
CGATCGCGCCTCGTTTATGCGGTCGATCGCTGGTTTCCGGATTCAACCAATAGCCGGGGCTGCCAGACCCGTGCAGGGCACGGTCTGCCGTCTTGCTCAGTGGATCGCCCCAGTGTCGTGCTGTGATGCGGTCACGGCAGAGATTGATGATTATCACGGGTATCGTTATAATAACTCCCGTGATACGGTCGTTTCGAGGACAAGGCACCGAGAATCTCTTTGATGGGGTCGATACATCGATTACCCGAAGAACTTGTCCCCGTATCCTGTGGCAGGTTGCCCGGAGGAAGCTCGATCAGGTCAATCGAGTCAGAGACATCAGCGAGCTTGCTGTTCCACGGGGAAATCGCCTCGAACGGTTGCGCGGAGACCGGAGAGGGCAACACAGTATCCGGATCAACGATCAATATCGGATGTGTTTCAGATGGGAGGCCGGCGATGCCTATGAAGTTGAAATCACGGACTATCATTAAAAGTCGGACTATGGCGAAGCGGCAGAGTCACTCAAAAGAGCTTGTCGGTCGTCGGCTGCCTCGGCATCGACCGCCCACCAGCCCAGGGGAGATGTTGTTGGAGGAGTTTATCAAGCCGCTTGCCATTACTCAGTCGGAGTTGGCGTCTCGTCTGGGTATCTCGTTTCCACGACTCAACGAGATCATTCGAGGCAAACGGACGATCACGTCGGACACGGCTCTTCGGTTAGCACGGGTTCTGGGGATGTCGGCAGACTTTTGGCTTGGGTTACAGTTGGATTGGAATCTTTGGCACGCAATGCGCAGTTCGAAAGCGACTGAGATCGATCGACTCGAACCGTTGCGCACCTCGGCCTGATTAAAATCAGAGCGTATGGCTGATAGCATATAGCAGGAGAGAAGAGCTTATGGCGTATGGCTTATAGCGCGAACGAAAAAGTCCCGTTGGTTTCTGCGACATGCTATCGGCCATAAGCCATTGGCTCTTTCCCTCAGTCTGTACCAGACGCCATTAGCCATCTGCTCGTCGTCTACTCCTTCACCGTCACCGTCATCGTAATCGGCTTGCAGCGGGTTGTCGAATTCGTCGCGCGGGGTGGCGACGATTTTGTCTACTACATCCATGCCTCGAAAGACCTCGCCAAAGACAGTGTAGGTGCGGTCCAGTCCGCTGCGGTCATCGACACAGATATAGAACTGCGAGCCGTTATCGTTGGGGTCTCGCGTGCTGTTGCTCTCGCGTGGGACCTTGGCCATGCCGATCGCGCCTCGTTTATGCGGTCGATCGCTGGTTTCATGATTGAGCCAGTAGCCGGGACTGCCGGACCCGGAATCGGGGTCGTGGGGCCAGGCATGAGTATTGACTCATTTTCCGTTTCGTCACTACTCAGATAGATAGGCTGAAGGCTTTTAGTCTTCAGCCTGCGCCTTCAATAGCATCTCTGCTTGAACCCAAGGCCGTAGGAACGGGATAAGGGGACAACGGGGTAGTGGGGTACGGAAAAAATGTCTACGACTTCTATTTCGCTAACCCGACTATCCCTGTATCCCGCTACCTCCGCATCCGTGCTTTGCGAGATAATTCATAGCCTTCAGCCTGAACACCTGAGTCGTGACTCCGTTTCAAACAACCCCATGGACGAGATGTCGCGGGGCTAATCGCTTCACGCTAATCTTGCCTGCCCGCTGACGTACCAGAGCGAGATCATAGTTCAGCTGCATCCGGAGCCATGTGTCTGCCGTTCCGCCAAAGGCCTGCTCGAAGCGTACGGCCATTTCCGGCGTCACCACGCTCTTGCCGCGAATGACGTTGTACAACTGCTGACGGGTCACGCCGAGACCGGTCGCAGCCTCCGCGACGGTCAATCCGAGTTCATCGATATTGGCCTTCACCAAGTCACCGGGATGGGCAGGGTTTTTCATTGCCATCGTCATTCCTCCTTAATGATAATCGACAAAATCAACATCCAAGACCTTGCCTGCAATAAAGCGAAAAACGATCCGCCAGTTAGCCCGTACCACAACCGCCCAGTAACCCTTCAGATCACCTTTAAGGGGATGGAGCCTAAAGGTCGGCTGATCCATTCCTTCAACCGTGGTCGCGGCATCAAGCGCAGAAAGGATTAAACGAATCCGCGGCAACAACTCAGGCGGGAGCTTGCTGCCGTCATCGATCTCATACAACCGCTTTAGGCCTTTATGTCCGAAACTCTCGATCATGTCGCGTGAAATATAGCGGGCGTGCTGTAAAATGTCAATTTACGTTTTACATATGTGCGTAACGAGAGCGGACAATGAGGAGATAGACGGGATATTCAGGCTTGAGTATTGATTTATTCAGCATTGATTTTATTCTCCTTCGCCGAATACCCCGTAGCTCGCTACGGGGATGAAGGCGGGGAGAACCCTCCGTAGCCTTAGCGAAGGAGGGTAGTGGCTTCGGCACGCCGCCCAAAGGCTCTGGCCGACGGGTCGGAGAATTTCGCAAGATACCCCGCAGCTTCCGGCCTTCGTAGCTGAAGTGGCTACTTCGGCGGAGTAGGCTGCTGCAAGGAGCTTCATTGCCTGAGGTGCCCATGTCTGTTCGATTGAACATTACGATGGATGACGATATGGATGCGAGGCTCAAGAAAGAAGCGCCTCCAAAGAAACTCAGTGCCTTTATCGCGGGGACGGTTCGCGCCAAACTTCATCCGGATGCCCGAGCGTTGAACGCCGCCTATTAAGCTACCAGCAAGGAGCAATGGAGAGCGGGCATGGCTGAGGACTGGAAACACATTGATGAAGGCTCTCAGTCAGGATGAGCTGGCGGCGGTCGAGGAAGGGTTCGGATTACTCTTGGTCTGTGGCCCTAACGTGGGTCTTTCCGGTCTCGTGCCATACGCCATAAGCTATTAGCCATCAGCTCTCTACTCTTTGACCGTCATCGTGACCGTTATCGGCTTCAGCGGATTGTCGAATTCGTCGCGCGGGGTGGCGACGATCTTGTCCACCACATCCATGCCTCGAAAGACTTCGCCGAAGACGGTGTAGGTGCGGTCCAGCCCGCTGCTGTCATCGACACAGATATAGAACTGTGAGCCGTTATCGTTGGGATCCCGCGTGCTGTTGCTCTCGCGTGGGACCTTGGCCATGCCGATCGCGCCTCGTTTATGCGGTCGATCGCTGGTTTCCGGATTCAACCAATAGCCGGGGCTGCCAGACCCGTGCAGGGCACGTTCTGCCGTTTTGCTCAGCGGATCGCCGCCCTGAATAATGAATCCGGGGACGACGCGATGGAAGGTGGTTCCATCATAGAACCCCATCTTGGCGAGTTTGAGAAAATTCTCGACGTGACGTGGCGCGTCGTCAGGATAGAACCGAATCTTGATTTCACCTAGCGGCGTCGTAATCGTGACGCGCGGATCGATTTTTTGAAATTGCATGGTCATGTGACCAAACTAGCAAGGACGTAGCCTGAGAGGCAAGGCCTCCGAAGAAGTTCTGAGTTCTGAGTTGAGAGTTCTGAGTTGGCGGAAGGTTTCACAGCGACTCTCAATCGTACAAACTCAGAACTCAGCACTCAAAACTCAGAACTTGTCCTGCCGCAGTCCCTTCCCTGGATCGATTTTGAGCCACAGGACTCCGCCCAGGATGGCCACGGCTGCTGCCACACCCAACGAGACTGGCCAGCCCCATTGATCTGCCAGCCACGGAGTCAGGGTTGGTGAGATGGTGCCACCGATATTAGCTCCGGTGTTCATCAGCCCGGACAACGTTCCCGCATGGGTTTTGGACAGATCGGTCGTGGAGGCCCAGTAGGCCCCGACCGCAAAGTAGAGCCAGCCTGCGCCGAATGACAGACTGGTGATCGCCAGAAAGGGAGAATCAACCACAGCACCCAGAGCAATCGCCGATCCCGCCAGGACCATGCCGGTCATACCTGCCACAGATCGTCCGGTGGTGAGACCGTAGCGGGTTGCGAGTCGATCGGTCACCCAGCCGCCTAAGGGACAAAAGATCAACATGGCTAGAAAAGGTGCGGAGGCATAGAACCCACCGCGGAGCACATCGAATCCACGAACATTCACGAGATACAAGTAGAACCAGGAGAGATAGACGTAGGCGACATAGCCGAGGCAGCTGTAGCTGATCACGAGCCACCAGATTGTAGGTGTCCGGCTGAATGTTCGCCAGGGCACGGCTGCAGTAACGGTTGGCGTTCGTGTGAGCAGGGCCTGTTCACCTTCATTCACCCAGAGATGTTCGTGCGGGTGGTTGCG